>JACJYL010000001.1:3681428-3988214 GCA_020636105.1 Lewinellaceae bacterium | reverse complement strand
AATTGAATAGCCGCTTTGACATCATAGATCCCGGCTGGAAAGATGGCTTCCGGAGACAATCGGTATTCTATAGTGAAACAGGCATTACCTTTTGAAGATAAAATACACGCCAAAGGTTCCATGTGGGATTTATTGCCCGATTTCCATCCGCCACCGTGTATGAGCATAACTGATGGTTTGGGTCTTTGGGTTTTTGGATAAAAAGCGTCTAAAACAAGGGATCTATGTCCAAATTCTTAATAAACGATACCCTTTTTCTGCTTTACACCTTTATGTTTAACCGGTTTTACGATTTCAATGAAGGGATATTTTTTACCTCTTTTTCAAAAGCGCTTCGAACCGTATAGGAAGTATCAACAGGATAACCGGCTTGCGAATAAATACTATTGGAAAATAAAATCAATAGTAGTAGAATTTTTATTTTAGCCATGGTTACGTATTTTTTTAAGTCCCTCAGTTTATTAACTTGTTTAGCCAGTCTTTCGCCAGTGAAGGCCATGTTTCCGCAGCGATATTTCCCGGGCGCAAACCATAACCATGTCCTCCTTTTGGTAATAAGTGTAATTCAACAGATATGTTGTTATCTCTCAGGGCTTTTGCCATGATCAAAGAACTGTTACCATATTTATCATCGGCAGTTCCAAAAATGAAAAAAGGAGGTGTTTTTTCCGTTATGGTTAATTCCGGGGTAAGGCTATTATTTTCTCCCATATCCAAATAGGCCGGATAAATTAACATTGAAAAATCCGGACGACAAGACAAGGTGTCTATACCATCAATTGGAGAATATGAATTTTCGGTAAACATGGTTGATGACCGGGCACATAAACTTCCTCCTGCAGAAAAGCCTAACACACCTATTTTTTCTGTATTTATGTTATAGTACTCAGCCTTATCACGGACAATTCGTACCGCTCTCTGAATATCATTTAATGCACCTTTTTGTTTGTCTGGCACACGATATTGCAAGACAAAAGCGGTGTGCCCAAGGTTATTAAACCATGCTGCTATTTCGTAACCTTCTTTATCAATTGCCAGAATATTATAACCACCTCCCGGGCAAATGATTATACCGGCTCCCGAATCAGATTTTTTGTCAGGTTCAAAAACGATTAAAGCGGGGTTGGTAATATCCGTCAATCGAATGACATCGCCACTTGTATTATCCGTTTGGATGGGGGCATGTTTTGCTCCTGTTTCTCCTGGCACTTCATCCGGCCATAAATAAATCGTATCTCTCGTTTGACCATTAAGTATTCCTGAGAGCAGTAGTATCGTAATCGTTGAGAAAATAAGTTTCATATTTTATGAATGTTATTTTTTTGATTGAAATATTACTTTGAATTTTAAATTTTGATCCAATTAAAAAAATGAATGAACAACTTTGTATTCCCATTGTAATCACTCATTGAAATATACTAATGACAGCTTTTGTGCTCACTATTTGACAATCAACTTTTTCACATCTTCCGGAATCAACCACGGACGCAGATCATTCTCCTCCGCATTGATTTTGCAGTTAATAAATGACACTTCATCGGTGTGCCTGACAAAAAAGGCGTAGGCATTGGTTTCTCCGAACCTATTGCCTTCGGGATACTTACCTTCGTATTCCATGACACTTTGGTCCGTGGAGCGGATGCCTCCTTTTAACTCGAGGTCAATATTTTCAAAAGTGACATTTTGAATATTATGACCGTTTATTCCGGTAATAATCGAAGGGAACTGCTGGGTAAACCGACGCCCCTTTATATTTTCAAAATAAACATTTGAAATGGTACCAATACGGGGTTTTCGGTCGGGGACCGTTCTTTTCCTGTCGCCAAGCAAGATAAAAAAGGCCTGGCCACAATTTTCAATGTCACAATTCCGGATTTGGATATTGTCGATCAAAGCTCCGTCCATGGATTCAATGACGATGGCGGTTTGAGCATACGCATTTATCAATTTCAGGTCGGAAAATTCAAAGTCAACGAAGCTTCCCAATCCATCGGTTCCAAGTTTAATACAGTTACCAGCCATCACATTCAGTTTATCCATCGTGCATCGCCTTACCACGACATCCTTACAACCATACTCGCTACCACTTTTGAAACAGATGCCATCATCTTCCGACTGAATATAACAATCCTCAATCAGTACGTGGTGACAGTCCACAATGTCGATCCCATCCCGATTAGGAGATAATTTCCCGGTATTAACCTTGATGTTTTGAATGATAATATTCTCTGACTCGATGTAAACCTGAGTCCAGCAGGCAGGATAAAGTAAGGTGATATTGGATACGGTAATATTTTTGCTTGCCACAAACGCCAGGAGGGAAGGACGGTCTTTTTCAGTCCCTAATCCTTTGACATTCACCCATTTGGCATGATCCCCCTGCCCGTTAATGGTGCCGCCGCCGGTGATGATCACGTTTTTCACCTTGTTTCCATAGATCAGTCTTCTTTGGCAATCTTCCAACATCCGGTTAGGATATTCAGTCTCGATGAGGTGATGCGGATAATAAATCTCTTCATCAGATTTGATCCCCAAAATGACTGCTGTGGAATCTATTCGTAACGTCATATTGCTGACTAACAGGAGTTGACCTGTCAGGAATGTTCCATTTCTCAGCAATACCGTTCCACCGGTTTTACTACAGGTATCAATGGCTTTTTGGATGGCTTTTTGATCATTGGCTATTCCGTTTCCCATGGCTCCAAAAGCATAAACATCGTAAATGGGCCCGGAATCCTGGGATACAAGATCAAAGAAGGATAACATAAAGACGACGAACATTAAATGCCTGATCATACTCACAATGTTTATGACGGTGTAAAAACAGTATAACCTCCCGCTACTCCGCCTGCTGTATTGCCGGTACAATTGACGAAGGAACAGTTGATTGGGGCGCAGATCCCCTCCGTTGTCCCGGATAATAAGCAGAATACCAACAAAAGGAAGCCATCGGTAGGTTTCTCCGAAAAAGATAAATCCCAGCAAAAGAGCGTACACGAGTTCCATGTATTTAAAAGGCGCCAGTACACTGGTTTTTTCCAACTGAAAGGCTTTCGTCATAAATACCTGCCCGACCAACCCAAATATCCCGATCTCCGCAACCGGCCACCATTTTGCCGCCACCGGCATCCGCCAATCGTGCGCAAAAAATAAACACTCCGCAAAATAACCAATATTCCATTTAGAAGTGAGTCGGAGCAATGAAGAAAATCGGTTTCATGCTAATTCAACTTTGATCAAATACCCCCCCTTGCAACAAAAGCCCCTAAAATGTACATGACTTCCCCCCTGGCAGTCACTTTTCCAGGCCTATCTTAGCCCCTGTCTTTTTTTATATTTTTATTTTTACGGAATCACAACCATTTTAAAGGCTTATGAAATTCATCACCACCGCATTTCTTTTACTGATTTTATCTATTGGTTTGTCTGCGCAAAATCCTTTCATCACCGTTGAGGATGGAAAATTTGTATTGGATGAGAAACCTTATTATTTCATCGGCACCAATTTATGGTTTGGCATGTGGCTGGGATCAGCCGGAGCCGCCGGTGACCGGGAACGGCTGGTCAGAGAGCTGGATCGACTACAGGCCTTAGGCGTAAATAATCTAAGGGTAACAGCGGGAAGCGAAGGCCCTGTTGATGCGCCCTGGCGGGTACAACCCGCGGTGCAATATGAAGCCAAAAAATACGACGAGACCCTTTTGGAAGGGTTGGACTTTTTGCTGGCAGAAATGGATAAACGGGGAATGAAGGCCGTCCTGGTCCTGAATAATTTTTTCCAATGGTCGGGAGGAATGGCCCAATATGTTTCCTGGGCTACGGGAGAGCCTATTCCCTATCCTCATTTGGAGGGCCATAGCTGGGATGAATTCCAGCAGTTTTCTGCTCAGTTTTATTCCAACAAAAAAGCGCAGCAGATCAGCAAAAAGTTTATGAAAAAACTCCTGCGCCGCCGCAATTCAGTTTCCGGTATTCAATACCGGGAAGATCCCACTATCATGGCCTGGCAACTGGCAAATGAGCCCCGTGGGTTCGGCCAGGTACCGGCCTACCTGGAATGGGCCGACAAAACAGCCGGGGTCATCCAGCGAAAAGATAAAAATCACCTCGTCAGCCTTGGCGGCGAAGGAAAAACTTCCGCCGAAAGTACCGGGACGGATTTTGAAAACGTCAGTAAATCTAAAAATCTCGATTACCTCACGGCCCATTTATGGGCGGAAAACTGGAGCTGGTATGCTCCTGACCAACCGGAGACATTTGAACAGGCGCTGGTTAATTCTTTGGCGTATTTGAATGACCATATTGCCATTGCCGGAAAATTGGGAAAACCCCTTGTTTTTGAAGAGTTCGGCGTTTCCAGGGACGGGCGAGATTATGATCCGGAAGCACCGACCATCCTCCGGGATCAGTATTACACCTTCTTTTTTGATGTGCTTCTTCAAAATATCAGCACAGGCTCCGCATTTATGGGCTGCAACTTCTGGTCGTGGGCAGGGGAAGGAAGGCCAAAGGAACCGGGAGCCTTTTGGAAAAAAGGAGATCCGCTTATTGGAGACCCTCCCCATGAATCCCAGGGTTGGTACTCTGTTTATGAAAAGGATGAAAGTACGATCGAAATCATTAAAAACTATGCGCAAAAAATAAAACAGGAATCTGAATGATATTGGTCCAAATAACTATCTGTTTAGCGGAGACATGAAAGGTATCAAAGCCCATGTAAATGAAGGGGTGTTCGTGTCCCATTTTTTCAACACTTCTGGCCATTGAATAAAAAATGGGACACGATCCAAACAGGAACATTTTTACCGGGCGAAAGGGAGGGACAAATCAAGGTGTCTTTGGTTGAAAAAAAGTATGGTGACAGGGCTTTTAAATTGAAAGGGCTGCCCATTCATCAATTGCTGTTTAAAGGCCATTGATAAGTATGTGAACATACCCATTAATCATGTTTTTTAACGTAGAAATCCCCTCTGAACACCTCCCAACAAATAAGCCTATTTTTATTTTGTTTGGAAGGACAATCCTATTCAATATTGGTCTCGATATTCCTTTGAAATGTGCTGAAAAATGATGAGCTTTGGAACAATTGAAGTTTAAGATTTTTTATTTATTTAAATAAAGTCTAGGTAATAAAACCATCTGGACAATTGAAATTATGACTACGAAAACTTATAATCCGTTTCAAACCGCACAAAAACAGTTTGACCGGGCAGCTGATTTACTCGAATTAAACACAGCGACACGCGAATTTTTACGTAACCCGATGCGTGAATTTCATTTTACTATTCCGGTACATATGGATGACGGTACGAAACAAATTTTCCGTGGATTTAGAATACAACATAACGATGCCCGCGGTCCTGCCAAAGGAGGTATTCGATTTCACCCGATGGAAACAGTTGATACCGTAAGAGCTTTGTCGATGTGGATGACCTGGAAGACCTCGGTGGTCGATATCCCATTGGGAGGAGGAAAAGGTGGCGTCATTTGTGATCCCCACCATTTGAGTCCATTTGAACAAGAACAAATATGCAGGGGGTGGATTCGTCAAATTGTAAAAAATATAGGGCCTTTTACCGACATCCCCGCTCCTGATGTCATGACGAACGCTCAACATATGCTTTGGATGCTCGATGAATTTGAAACGATTACCGGGGCGAAATATCCGGGTGTTATTACAGGGAAGCCCATTGGTATGGGAGGATCTCAAGGAAGAACAGAGGCAACAGGTTATGGTACCATTATTACTGTCAGAGAGGCTTTGAAAGAATTAAATATTAAACCCGAGGATACCACAGCCAGTTTCCAGGGATTTGGGAATGTCTCTCAATACGCCATTGAGTTATATGAAAAAATGGGGGGTAAAGCCTTGTGCGTTTCTTCCTGGGATAATGAAGAAAAACAGAGCAACTCTTTTAGGAAAATAGATGGCATCGATCTTGAGGAATTACGCAGCATAGCGGACACTTTTGGCGGTATTGATAAAGTTAAAGCTAAAGCGTTAGGTTATGAAGTTTTACCAGGCGAAGCATGGCTGGAACAGGAGGTAGATATCCTTGTGCCGGCAGCATTGGAAAATCAAATTACCGGAGAAAATGCTGAAAAAATAAGTAAGCGAGTAAAAATAATAGCCGAAGGAGCCAATGGACCTACGGCTCCTGAAGCAGATATCATTTTAAATAAAAAGAACATTTTCATTGTCCCGGATTTTCTTGCGAATGCCGGTGGTGTTATTTGCAGCTATTTTGAACAAGTGCAAAATAATATGAACTATTATTGGGAAAAGGATGAGGTGCTTGCCAAATTAGATGTAAAAATGACTACAGCCTTTGCGGCGGTGAGTGATTTTTCCAAACAAAATGATTTGGGCATGAGAGATGCAGCCTATGCCATTTCTGTTGACAGAGTTGCACGGGCATGCCATGTAAGAGGTTGGGTTTGATAAGTTTGGGCTTGTGTAAAACTCAATTTTCATAATACTTTGACAGATAACCCATTAATGGCTTTCTGAATGACTTTTTATTGGGAAGCATGATTAATCAACAAAAATGCAACTAGATAAAAATTTCTTTACTTCAACCAATCAAATTTGCTACCTCGGCACAGGGGAACTTGGAGGAAAAGCAAAAGGTTTGGAATTCATCAATGACATATTAACATCTGGCATAAACAAAGAAGAATTTCCCGATTTTGATATTAGTATTCCAAAAATGATCGTCATCAAAACGGATGTTTTTGACGATTTCATGAAATTAAATGACTTGTCGCAGATAGCCTTATCTGATATGCCCGATGACCGCATAGCGCTTGCCTTTCAAAAGGCAGACCTGCCCTTTAATATTCTCGGAGATTTGCGTTTGATTGTATCGGAGGTAAAACGTCCGCTCGCCATTCGCTCTTCGAGTATGCTTGAAGATGCCTTGCACGAACCTTTTGCCGGAATTTATGGTACTAAAATGACCCCCAATAATCAACCGGATATTGACACCCGTTTTCGTAAATTGGTTGAGGCAATAAAATATGTTTATGCGTCAACATTTTTTAAAGCCCCAAAAAATTATATAAAAGTTACCAGACACAAAACAGCCAATGAAAAAATGGCGGTTATCATCCAGGAGGTTGTCGGTAAAAAACATGATGAAAAATTTTATCCTGAAATATCAGGTGTCGCGCGTTCGTTTAATTTTTACCCTACAGGAGGAGCTGCCCCGGAAAGCGGCGTTGTCAACCTGGCTCTTGGCTTAGGTAAAACCATCGTTGATGGTGGAGTCTCCTGGGCCTATACTCCCGCCTCCCCACGGAATGACCCTCCATTTAAGTCAATAGGTGAAATGCTCAAACATACCCAGTTGAAGTTCTGGGCAGTAAATTTAGGTAAACTCCCTGCTTACGACCCTATTAATGAAACAGAGTATATGTTTGAGCACCATATTAGCGAAGCTCAAAAAGACGGCACTTTAAAAAATATTGTGTCAACTTACGATGCACAGAACGATCGCATTCGGATGGGGCAGTCAGGCCAGGGCGCAAAAATACTGAACTTTGCGCCTATCCTAAAAATGTCAAGTATTCCTTTAAACGATCTCATTATAAAATTAATTGATGCTTGCGAAAAAGCAGTTAAAGCTCCCGTTGAAATTGAATTCGCCGTTACGTTTTCTGAAAACATTGAGGAGGCTCCCCACAGATTCGGTTTTTTGCAGGTAAGACCTATGGTCGTTTCATCGGAAAAAATTGATTTATCGGACAATGAAATGACAGGAAGTAATGTGTTAATTGCTTCTGAAAGTGTTTTGGGTAATGGGGTAGTCGATTCTTTGACGGATATTGTTTTTGTTAAACTCGGATCGTTTGATGCAAAATACACCTTTGAAATTGCCAAAGAAATAGAGACCATAAATAAGAAAATCGTCAACGAAAAGAGACAATATTTATTAATCGGTTTTGGCCGCTGGGGTACAACAGACTCCTGGGCAGGCATACCTGTTGATTGGAGCCAGATTTCCGGCGCAAAGGTAATTGTGGAGGCTACTATGGAAAATATGATTCAGGAAATGAGCCAGGCATCTCATTTTTTTCATAATGTATCAAGTTTTCAGGTGCTTTATTTTTCTGTCCCTTCTTCGGAACCCTATAGCGATATTATAGCCCGGTTATCAGATTTTGAAATAGTAGAAGAAACCGCATTCCTAAAACATGTAAAAACGAAAAACCCATTGATTATTAAGGCAGCGGGCAGTAAAGGAAAAGGAGTCATTTTAAATGATAATAAGCCTGGGTAATTTTTAAAATATGAAAAAGTCAATCATCCAAAATGATTTAATTAATGAATTAAAGGAAAGAGCCAAAGAACTCAACTGCCTGTACCAAATTCAGGAACTCTTAAGTGATCTAAATTTAACTGAGGAAGAGATCTCAAAAGGAATCATTAAAGTCATTCCACAGGGTTGGCAATATCCTGAAATTTGCACCGTAAAAATTACTTATCGAAATTCAGTTTTTCAATCTCCTGATTATAAAGAAACCTCCTGGGTGTTAGAGTCAGATGTTATAGTACAAGATGAAAAACTCGGGAATATACAAGTTTTCTATACCGAAGAAAGACCCGTATGCGATTATGGCCCTTTTTTAAAAGAAGAAAAAAAACTTATTAAAACCATTTCCGATTTAATGGGAGCCTATTATTTCCACAAACAATTAAAATCAGTCTTTGAAGAGGAGAAACTAAAAAGCAAAGAAAAAAAGCCAGAGTGGAGAGTAATTTTGGATATGTTAAAAAAAACAGATCCCAAATTGTTAATCCGCATTTCGCGAAAAATGGTAAATTATTTATGCTGGAAAGGCATTACCGAAGGGGAAAAGTTATTTGACTTCTTTAATCCCACCTATGCGGAAGAAAGTGGTTTGTACAAAGAAGCAAATTTTCCTTACCAGGCTAAAACGGAATTAGATTCTCTGATATTAAGTAATGAAATTTTTGAAATTACAAGCAAGCATTTAAACGAACAAGAAATTATTGATTGTATTGGACGTTGGATTAAACAAGACCAATCTGGTTTCCTTGTCAATGTTATAAACAATGACAGCTCGACTACCGATGAAATAAACAGTGTGTTGGAACGGTATCATCACCTTAAAATCCATGGCCTGGAACTGACACCGATTCGAGCGATAAGCCTTAGAATCACGCTTTCCAGGCGCTTGTTAAGTGATCAGAAAAAATTCATCAAAGTCGCTAAGGATTTTATTGGAGTTGATGATTATTACAACTTATTAAGCAAGGTCATCTATCCTAATAATAGCCATGGTAAATTAGGCGGAAAAAGTTCAGGGCTTTTTCTATCAGAAAATATTTTAAAAAAGTCAAAACTTAGTGACGAGTTTGCCAAACGATTTAAAATTCCCAATACCTGGTATATTACTTCTGATGGAATATTGAAGTTCATGAAGTTCAATAACCTTGAAGACATTGTAGAACAAAAACATAAAGACATCGAGCAAATCAGAAAAGAATACTCTTACGTCTCTCATGTTTTTAAGAATTCTTCTTTTCCTCCTGAGATGACAAAAGCACTGTCGGCAATGCTTGATGATTTTGGAAATTATCCGCTCATTATTAGAAGCACCAGTTTATTGGAGGACAGGTATGATGCTGTTTTTGCCGGAAAATATAAAAGTTTATTCATTTCTAACCAGGGTTCTAAAATGGAAAGGCTCTCCGAACTAACGGATGCCATTGCTGAAGTTTATGCCTCCACCTTTGGTCCTGACCCTATTGAATACAGATTGGAAAGAGACTTGATTTATTTTCATGAAGAAATGGCCATAATGATTCAGGAAGTCGTTGGAAAAAGAGTAGGGGACTATTTTTTTCCTGCTTTCGCCGGGGTGGCATTTTCACAAAACAATTACCGATGGTCGAGTAGAATTAAACAAGAAGACGGTTTGATAAGGCTTGTCCCCGGTTTGGGAACACGTGCCGTTGACCGTTTGAGTGATGATTACCCGGTACTTATCGCTCCCGGCAAGCCTAATTTAAGAGCCAATGTCGCCATAGATGAAATCGTTAGGTATTCGCCTAAAAAACTGGATGTTATCAATTTAGAAAAACGCAGTTTTGAAACTATTAAAATCGATAAACTCTTAAAAGAACACGGGAAAGAATACCCTATTATCAATCAAATTGTATCGAAGATTTCAGAGAATTATATCCAACAGGTCAGGCGTTTGGGGATGAACTTTGAAAAAGAAAATTATGTCGTTACTTTCAATGACCTGGTGAATAACACAGACTTTATTAAACAAATTAACGCTACGTTATCGGTACTTCAAAAAGAACTTGGATATCCCGTAGACATTGAATTCGCTCATAACGGAGAAGATTTTTATTTGCTTCAATGCAGACCTCAAAGTTATGGAAAAGTAAGTAAACCGGCTACCATACCTTTTGATATTCCCAAAGAAAAATTAATCTTTTCGGCCAATAAGTATATAACAAATGGAATGGTTTCAAACATCACACATGTTGTATATGTTGATCCGGAACAATATGGGAAATTATCAAATTATGAAGAATTAGCAGCTGTTGGAAGAGCGATAGGCCGACTCAATAAACTTTTACCAAAACGACAATTTATTTTATTGGGTCCTGGCCGGTGGGGAAGCCGGGGAGATATTAAACTAGGTGTAAGTGTCACGTATTCTGAAATCAACAATACGGCTGTTTTAATTGAAATTGCCCGGAAACTTAAAGATTATGTGCCTGAGCTCTCCTTTGGAACGCATTTTTTCCAAGATCTTGTCGAAGCCAATATTCTTTATTTGCCGCTCTATCCTGATGAATTCGGCAATACGTTCAATGAATCTTTTTTTACTGATTCACCAAATATCTTATCCAGTTTATTCCCGGATTTAAATTCCCTGTCTGGAGTAATAAAAGTTATTGATATTTCCACATGCACCGGTGGTAATAGTTTAAAAATTTTAATGAATGGAGATGAAAATAAAGCCGTCGCTGTCCTTGAAGAAAAATCTATTATCCCTGCATTCAAAGAAAAACAAGCGACAGAACATACAAAGGCAGAAAATAATGATTTTCACTGGCGTTGGCGATTAGAAGCAGCCGAAAAAATCGCTTCTAAAATGAATCCGGAACGTTTTGGAGTGAAAAATTTTTACGTATTCGGAAGTACTAAAAACGCGACAGCTTCTCAGGGCAGTGACATTGATATTCTCATTCATTTCCAGGGCACTGAGGATCAGCGCAACAACTTACTATCGTGGTTAGAAGGATGGGGAACAAGTCTGGAATACAACTATTTTATCAGAACAGGCTATAAAATTTCCGGATTGCTTGATATTCATATCGTTACGGACGAAGATATTAAAAACAGAACAAGCTTCGCAATAAAAATTGGAGCAATAACTGATGCGGCAAGACCTTTGCCTATAGGCCTGGATATTTAAGCATGTTCATATAAGTTCTCTCGTTGCCTTTTCGGGAAATTCAGGATCAAACCGAACCAGTGCAAGTTCCGGTCCATCATGGGCAGCAGAAAATGCATGGGTATTTCCGAAGGTTTCTTTCCAGGTACCGGAAAGTCTTGCCGACTCATGAACATGCCCGTGTAAAGTAATCAACGGTTGGGCCTCTTTGATAAATCGTTGAACGGCAATACTCCCAATGTGAACATCAAGAGGAATATGGTCGAAAGTTTTTCCATCCAAAGCTGCATGGTCTAATTTTGATTTGTATGGAGGAGTATGAAATAAAAAAATAGCTTTTGAAACATTGGCACCATCAACCAGTAATTCGATATCCGCTTTTATGGTTGAATATCTAATTTCTCCTTTCCTGACTTCAACAGAGCGAAAACCTTCCTCTGGCGAAACACAGCCCGGGTCAACGTATCTGGAAATATCATATTTTTCCCAGTCTTTCATCAGGAACGGAGTTGGTGGAATATTGGAATATCCATAAACATCAAAATCACCAAATGTCACTTTCCGGCCATGGATATACTCCCAAAGCTTCTTGGATTGCCCGGAGATCAATTCTTCTTCATGAATTTTACTGTCGTCGTTGCCTAATATAATAAAAATTCTAGGGTAATTATTTTTCAGTTTTTCTTTGAGCATGACAATCCCCCTTTTCAGAACATTGTCAATAAAATCAATAGAGACGTTACTGCGATTGGTGGCCATAAATAACCCTGAAGGCAAAAGATCGCCACCGAAAAATACAGCAGAAGGAATTTCTTCTTCAATTTTTTGGAATAATTTCTCGTAGCGTTCGATACTGCCGTGTAAATCTGAAACAAAAAAACTAATAGCCATGAGATAAGTTTTTTAGAACTCTAAAACCTGGGATTTATGTCATATAAAGATACCATTGAAAAATATATTTGACTCTATTAAAATATATTTTATTCATCACAACTTTTTTGGGGTAGGTAAGTTTTTTTTCTTCAATATACCTGAATATTTGAAGGCATTTCCGTAGGATATCTTACCAATCTCCTGATTGTTTTGCTTTTTCTCTTAAGCTTTGAATTTCTTTATCAACTGATTCGATTTTTTTCGCAGAAAGCCTTACCTTAGAACTCTCAAATTTTGAAGTTGAAATTAATCATATGAGTTTATTGACGGTAGGTACCATGGCTTTTGACAGCATCGAAACACCTTTTGGTAAAGCTGAACGGGTCGTTGGAGGCGCAGGAGTATATATTCCCCTTGCAGCCTCTTATTTTACAGACGGACTAAAGGTTGTTTCTGTGGTGGGAGATGATTTCCCTCAGCACGAAATCGACTACCTGGAGTCGCGGGGCATTGACCTGGAGGGATTACAGGTGGTGGAAGGCGGGAAAACCTTTTCCTGGAATGGGAAATATCGTCCGAATATGACGGAAAGAATAACCCTGGACACCCAACTCAATGTGCTGGAGACTTTTGATCCCGTGTTGCCTGAAAGTTATAAAGAGGTCGACTACCTTATGCTGGGGAATATGCCGCCCGCCCTTCAGTTGCGTGTCATCGAACAACTCAAAAATCGCCCGAAACTGATCGTACTCGACACCATGAATTTTTGGCTGGATACGGCGCTGGACGAATTGAAAAAAGTACTCCAACACGTCGATGTCCTCACCATTAATGATGAGGAAGCCCGGCAGCTTTCGGGTAAATTCTCCCTGGTAAAAGCCGCCGCCTCCATCCATAAGATGGGCCCTAAAGTGATCGTAGTGAAAAAAGGAGAACACGGAGCCTTGTTGTTCCAGAACTCCAATGTGTTTTTTGCCCCGGCTTTACCTTTAGCCGAAATATTTGATCCCACCGGCGCAGGGGATACTTTCGCAGGAGGATTTATCGGCTACCTGGCCTCTACAGAGGACCTTTCTTTTGAAAATATGAAACGGGCCGTCATCTACGGCTCCGCCATGGCTTCTTTCTGCGTTGAAAAATTCAGTATCACCCGTTTGAAAGAAATCAATGACGATCAGATCACCGAACGTATGGTCAACTTTGTCCAACTGGTGAACTTTGATGCGAAGTTGTAACTTGTTGCTCGTTACTTGTTACCCGGTGGCTTGTTGCCGAGGTGACGTATTGAGGAACCAGCAACAAGTAAACAGCCTAATACTTCACACCGTTCAGAATATACTCGAGGTTTTGCATATAATCGCGTTTGGCCTTGTTGGGGGCCAGCACGAAGCCATCGATGAACAATAGTTCTTTTTTATTCGGATTATAAACGAGATAACTGATGAACGGTCCTGCCATATAATCATTCACCATTTCCCAAATGCCCCGGGCTTCCAGAACGTAATTGCCGTTGACCGTTTTTACGGAGGTGAACATGGGCAAATCGGTATCATTGACCTGGACGTAACTGCCCTCAATGGTAGAAGAAATATATTCTCTTCCAATTTTGTTCCGGATGGCCTTTAAGCCTGCAGGGGTCAGCTGGGCTTCATCGGTATAGGGGACGGAAGTGACGATCAGGTTGCTGTTGTATTGATCACTGCTTCTCCTCAACCAGATCAGCTTACCATCGTTGACGGCTTCGGTATAATCGGCCGGAATGGCGACCTCCGCCGAAAAATTGGTTTGAATTGTTTTTTGGGCAGAAACATTGTTGCCGGAGTGAAAAACCGTCCTTTCAATACTGGGCAGATCGTGGTCCTGGATTCTTTTTGAAATGCTCGGAAAATTATCGGTGATGTTTTCTGCCAGTTGGTCATGCGACCAGGCAAATTGATAAAAAACCAATTGATTTTTGGCCCAGCGATCCTTACTTACGGGACAGTTGTAAGAGGGGTCTTCCTGTGATTTGCGGACATTTTCCGGCCCGAGATCCTTTTTGACCATCTGTGTGGTCGGAGAATCATCATCACTGAGATTGGCAAGGATGATGTAAGTAGTCAGTTCTTTTCTCAAAGGCTGGTGTTCCAGGTTTTCCGGGGTGAACTGCCTTACATCAAAGAGCGGTTCCGGCTGGGGAAGGATCAGGTAGGGTCCTTCAAAATAATAACGAAGGCTGTCTCCCACATGGCTTTCCCACATGGCCTTATCACAAATTACATTGATCTGATTGACTTTCCCCACAGCTACGGGAACGGGGCGAAAACTATCTGTCACCTCATTGCTGCATCCCGTAAAAATCAGGGAAAACAACAAAAAGGAAATCAGTTTGATTTGAAATTGATTCATATTCATTACGACGACGATTAAAATGATTTTCAAAAATACTAATTTTAACGGGTAAGGGGTATCTTACTGTTGTGTAATAGATGCTTCCGGAAAGGGTTTTGGCGTAAAAACAGGGGATATTTCGAAAATATGGCTTCATTCAGGCAGCGCAAAACAAGTAAGGAATTCCTTGAGGAGCCAAGATTTTCCATCCCCCCATTAGGTGAGGATAAAAGACTTTCTGATTTTAAAAGAAACTGTAATGGTAATCATGTATTTTTGGGGACGTATAATAAATTGGCAATAATTAAATGATATGGTAAAAGATAAACTCGAAAATTCCAGCCTTTATGGAGGCCTGAGTCCTAAAATTGCTAAAGCCTTCCGTTATCTTCATGAAACCGATTTGTCTGAAATTCCTGTGGGTAAATATGACATAGACGACGACCTTTTCACCATTGTCATGGAATACCAAACCAAAGATATTAGTGAAGGTAAATTTGAAGGGCATCATAAATACATCGACGTTCAATATGTTATTTCAGGAAACGAGCTGGTCGGCATCACTTCACTGACCGATCAAATTCCCATAGAAATCAATGAAGCGGATGATTATGATTTTTATGCATTGGAATCCGATTTTATCAGGTTCGACGCAGGGACTTTTATGATATTTTTTCCCGATGATTTACATATGCCTTGTATTCGTTTGAATGAACCTTCAGCGGTAAAAAAAGTGGTGGTGAAAGTAAAAATTTGAACATGGCTTAGCCGGGGAAAGATTTAAAAGGTTTAAATATGTGCGTTTATTAAAAAAATCTAATTTAGCTTTATTAAATGAGCTAATTCATATGAACTAGCTCAAAAGCCTTTTCTGAAACAATCACTCACAATGAAAAATTCTCCGGAAACGCCCCTTAATTTCCCCTGTGGAGGCGTCTCGAAAAACAGATTCATGTTGGCACCGCTAACCAATAGACAAAGTTACGAAGATGGTCAACTTTCTGATGATGAATTGCACTGGTTGACCATGAGAGCAAAAGGGCAATTTGGAATAGTTTTGACCTGCGCTTCTCATGTCCAGGCCATTGGAAAAGGATTTCCAGGGCAATTAGGAATCTTCTCTGATCAACATATTCCAGGACATCAAAAATTAACGACAAGCCTTCACGCCTATGGCTCCCTGGCTTTAATCCAACTGCATCATGCCGGTATGCGGTCACCCGCTGAATTAAATCAACAACCTCCTGTCTGCCCGTCCCCAAACGAAAAATTTGGCGCCCGGGAACTCTCGCTCGCAGAAGTTCTGCAACTCAGAGATGATTTTATAAAAGCGGCGGTCAGAGCAAAAAAAAGCGGTTATGACGGCGTGGAGGTTCATGGTGCACATGGCTACATACTGACCCAGTTTTTGAGCGCCGAGATCAACCACAGAACCGATGCATACGGGGGAAGCCTGGAGAACAGAGCTCGTATCTTATTTGAAATAATTGATGGCATAAGAAATGCCTGTGGTAAAGATTTTATAATAGGCACCAGACTCTCTCCGGAAAAATTCGGCATGGATCTGCTTGAAATAAAATGGGTTTGCCAAAGATTAATTGATCAGGGAAATATTGACTTCCTCGACCTCTCTTTGTGGGATTGTTTTAAACTTCCGGAAGAAGAAAAATTTAAAACCCATTCGTTATTAGAGCACTTCACCGGCCTTGATTTTAAGGATGTATTACTGACGGTAGCCGGAAAAATCAGTACAGGAAATGATGTACATAAAATATTAAGTGCCGGGGTAGATTTTGTTACCATTGGTCGTTCGGCCATCCTTCATCATGATTTTCCGGAAAAGGTGATGGCTAATCCAGATTTCATCCCCACCCCAACACCGGTGTCAAAAGAATATCTTCGTAAAGAAGGACTGGGGGAAAATTTTATAGAATACATGAATAATTGGCCGAATTTTGTAACCAACAATTCGTAAACCGCCTGCAGCAAGAGAGAAAAAACATAGAAACTGTTTAAAATAATTCAAGTATATTTGATAAACGTCCTTGCGCACTGAAGCAATGATTTTTTACCTCTAAACAATTTCATTATGTCATGGGAAGAAGAAAATGACACGACTATATACAAAGTAGTGGTCAACCACGAAGAACAGTACAGCATCTGGCCCGCTGACCGGGAAAACCCGCTTGGCTGGAATGACGCTGGCAAATCAGGCTCCAAAGATGAATGTCTGAAGTACATAGAAGAGGTCTGGACGGATATGCGGCCATTGAGCCTCCGCAAGCAAATGGAAGATCAGCAGGATAAGGAATAACAACAATGAACATGAGAATTTTTTATTTTGTCACAGCAGTTTTGTGCTTTTCCATTTCACTGCGGGCACAATTAACCATTGGAGTCGGGTACGAATTGGATGGCTTTGACACCGAGGGCATGAACACCTTCGTCAGCTCGTATAATGACTATTTTGGCAGCAGCGCCACCCAACCATTAAAAGCATTGGGATCGTTTGATTTGAAAGGCCTTCAATATTCATTGGGTTACCGTTTTTTAAAACCCCAATGGACATTTGCCACAACCGTCACTTACGGCAAGAGCAACCATTCCTTTAACTCCAGGGTAGCCGGCAATTTCGGGCAGGAGCATCATTTGCAGTTCAGGGATTTGAATTTTATTTTTAGCGGAGGGCCGGTGCTGGCTAAAAATATCTTGCTGGAGGGCATCTTTAACATTGGCTTCCGAAATACCACCCTCGACGTACTCACCGTCTTCCCTGATGGCTCCCGCAGCCAGGACTATGTATTCGACATCAACGGCGTTTACACCACTTTTACCCCTTGTTACGAGGCTGGGTTGGGGTTGGGTTTTCGGCTGGGTCATTTTATCCTGTCCGGCCGGGTAACCAAGGCATTCAATTTTCCTGGCAGCAACTTAGGCAGTGAAGGTACGGAGTTAACGGATTTCGATGTGAACAGATACCGTTCCAATTCATTTCCCCGTGATTTTGGCATTTGGCTCAATGATTCTTTCGGGGCAGACCAGGAGAACGTCATTTATTCAGATGAATTCCGGGGGATTCGCATTGGCCTTTCCATTGAATATATTTTTATTAAAAATAAGTCTGAGAATCAATGAAACAACGATTCATCCAAATTTCACTATTCCTGTTGTTACTCACTTCCTGGTCATGCAAGAAAGAGGATATGTTTCTCGACCGGCTGGAAGGTACCTGGAACATTGACCGGTTAGAGCGCTATGAAATACATCCCGATGGCTCTGCTATAACGCTTACCGATGAGAAAAACGTAGGAACACTTTCCATGAAAGTAGCCACAATTGATGGATTAACACTTGATAATTTAAAAGATTTCGAATTCAACTATACCGAAAATGGAAATGCCGTCAACCAAATCGGCGTGCTAAAAGTGGACGAACAGGCCAAACGGGTTATTATTCTGGGGGGCGACTGCATTCAGTGCGACATCGCCTACACAGTGGAGATAAATAAAAAAAATGAACAAGTCTGGAGTACGTTCTCTTACGACCAACAGAGCAACCTTTCTTATAAATTGACTTATACCCTGAGGCGGTAGTGATTCATCTCTGCCTATTTTCCGGCGAGTCAAAAACCTGGAAAAAATTAGACCTTGTAGATAGCTTTAATTACATCCATATTATGCCTTCCAGCACCAAAAGACCTTATATTTAAACTTTATTTGAGAAAAAATAAATAAAAAATCCGGCAGAAGGTCTTTATCAATCTAAAGCTATGACAATCAAAAAATTAGAAAAGGAGTTAAAAAAAATTTACAAAAAAATAGTTCAACAGGATCCTGCAGCCAGAAGCATTTCTTCTGAAGTCCATGAAACGTTCAGGCTGAGTGCCAAAAACCTGTACCGGTACATGATCCTCAGAAGTTTTGACCTGAGAAAACTCCACGACAATCTTTCCGACCTGGGCATTTCCTCCATCAGGACGGCTGAAGGTTATGTCTATTCCAACCTCTTCAATGTCATTAAACTCCTACGATTACTCCAGGGAAAAACATGGATTGACGAACCCGAAGTGGAAACCATCGGGTATAAACGAAGCATGAAGTTATTGCGAAAGCACGCCAACGAACTTTTCGGGAGAAACAGGAAAAAACACTTTACTGAAATCATGGTCACTTTACCCGACGAGGCTGCAGATGACATCACTCTGATCAGGAATTTGGTAGCGGAAGGCATGGAAATCGCCCGGATAAACCTAAGCCACGGAGATGTTGACCTTTGGAAAAAAATGATCGCCAACATCAATCAGGTAAAAAAAGAAACAAACAAACGGGTAAAGATTTTCATGGATCTGTCCGGACCTAAAATGAGGACCTCCGCAATCCAGATCCATACCAAAAAAGGGAAAATCAATGAGTATGTAAAACTAAATGTCGGGGATCATTTGGTGTTGACCAAAAAGGATACGAAGGGCCGGGAATCCCTTCATGATGAAAATAACGACTTAATCCATGCTGCCGAGATCGGCGTTTTACTCCCACAGATCATTGATGACATAAAAGTAGGGGACACCCTTTATTTTGATGATGGCATGATTAAAGCCGTCGTCATTGACAAAAACCCGGACGACGCCATCCTGGAGATCATCAAAGCCTATAAATCAAAACTCTCCTCCAACAAAGGGATCAACCTGCCCAACACCATGCTCAATCTGCCTTCCCTGACAGAACGGGATATTGAGTTACTCCCGTTTGTTTGCCAATATGCGGATATAGTCGGGTATTCATTTGTCAGAAAGCCGGAGGATGTCATCCATTTATACAATGAGCTGGATAAAAATAAAAACAACGACATCGGGGTTGTCTTAAAAATAGAAAACCAGGAGGCTTTCGAAAATCTGCCCCTCATCCTTTTTGAGGCCATGAAACGGAATAAAATCGGGGTGATGATCGCAAGGGGAGATCTGGCGGTTGAGATCGGGTTCGAACGCATCTCCGAGGTGCAGAATGAGATTCTTTGGCTGTGCGAAGCTGCCCACGTCCCGGTCATCTGGGCCACCCAGGTGCTTGAGAACCTCGCCAAAACAGGGGTCGCCACCCGCGCCGAAGTATCGGATGCCTCTATGAGCGTTCAGGCAGAATGTGTGATGCTGAATAAAGGGCCTTTCATCGTGGATGCCGTCCGGACATTGAAGGACATCACACTGAAAATGGCGGCTCATTCTTCCAAAAAGAAAAGCTCCCTTCGGGCATTGAAGGTGGCCAAAAATGCCCTTTTAAAAATGGATAAAACAAAAATGGCCGTCGACCTTTTCGATAAATATGCCGATCGGTACCAGGAAAAATACATGGATGTGAGTTTGTACCACGACACCTTTGATCTGTTTTGCGACGCCATAAAAAAGGAAAATGCCGAAATCCTGGAATTGGGCTGCGGCCCCGGAAATATTACCCGGTATTTGCTCGAAAAACGCCCGGGCATTAAACTATTGGGAACCGACCTGTCCAAACGGATGATCACCCTGGCCAAAATAAATAACCCTGCCGCTGAATTTGAATTGATGGACTGCAGAGATTTTCGCCGCACAGGTAAAAAGTACGATGGCATCATGGGTGGCTTTTGTTTACCATACCTCTCCAAGGAGGACTCGATCAAACTCATACAGGATGCGTTTGCTTCATTAAACCCCGATGGCGTACTCTATTTAAGTACCATGGAAGATGATTACGACAAATCCGGGCTCAAAGGCCCAAGTTCCGGGGAGCCTGACCAGTTGTTTATTCATTACCATGAAGCCGGATACCTGACAGAGGCCCTGACGGTTAACGGGTTTGCCATCCTGGAATTAAGTCGTAAAGAATATTCTGGACCGGACGGGGCTCCTGTGACCGACCTGGTGATCATAGCGCAAAAGTAAAATTCAATTATATTCGTTCAAACCGGGTTCCGTTTTATTTTTAAGGAAGAATAGAACACGGATTGAACAGGTAAAATGGATAAAAACGGATTATTATAGTCTTTGATCCCATTTTCGCTTTTTTACCAAAAAAACTTATCTTGTTTTAATTAAAACACCAATCCAAAAAAAACATGATGGATATCAAAGACAAATCTCCCGAAGTAAAAAAACAAACACAACACATTTCCAGACTTTTTACCGTTATCGTATTTACCATTCTTTGCGGGCATTCAATTTTCGCACAGGGAACCCGATTGCTCCGGCAACCCACCATCAGTGCTACACATATTGCCTTTGCCTACGGCGGCGACATTTGGATCACCTCACTTGGTGATGCGGATGCCGTCCGACTCACCAGTACGCCTGCGGTGGAAAGCGACCCTCATTTTTCACCGGACGGTAAAACGATCGCCTTTACGTCCAACCGTTCAGGAAATGAAGCCGTTTATGCCCTTCCCATTGAAGGAGGAACGCCCAAACGACTTACCTGGCACCCAAGTTCGGCCCTTGCCCGCGGATGGTCGGTAGACGGCAAAAGAGTGCTTTACGCCTCTAACCGGGAAACCGCCCCTACAAACTTTAATCGACTCTGGACCGTCTCTGTCGATGGAGGGCCATCAACCATGCTCACCCAACAATGGGGAAATGACGGTTCCTACTCCCCGGATGGCAAACAGATCGTTATCGACCGGGTACGCCGCTGGGATTCGGAATGGCGCGGATACCGAGGCGGGCAAAATACTCCATTGACCATCCTAAACCTGGCTGATCTTTCGGAAACAAAAATCCCGTATGAATCAACGTTTGAAATTCAACCGCTCTGGATGGGCAATATGATCTATTTTTTATCCGACAGGGACGGCATTTCCAACGTTTGGTCTTATGAACCTAAATCGAAGAAGCTTAACCAAATAACTTCTTTCACCGGCTCAGATGTAAAATGGCTGGACGGAAATGGAAGTACCCTTGTCATCGAAAGGGACGGTTATCTTCATACCCTTGACCCGGCGACCGGAAAGACCAAACAATTAAATATCCTGGTGAAAGGAGATTTCCCTTGGGCAGAAACAAAATGGGAAGACCTCAGTAAGGATGTCAGTGCCGCAGCGCTTTCTCCCACCGGACAACGGGCCGTCATGGAAGCCCGCGGAGAGATCTTTTCCGTTCCGGTAGAGCATGGAGATACCAGGAACATTACCCAAAGCTCGGGGGCTGCCGACCGCGCGCCGCTCTGGTCTCCCAAAGGAGAGGACATCGCCTGGTTCTCCGATGCCGGCGGCAAAGGTTATGCGTTAATGTTAGCTGCCCAGGATGGATTGTCGGCCCCCAGAAGTATATCCATTGGCATTTCAAAAATGGCCTGGGAACCCACCTGGTCCCCGGATGGGAAGTTCATCGCCTTTGTGGATGACGATGTCAGGGTAAGGATTGTCAACCTGGAAACAGAAGAGATCAAAACAGCAGATACCGGCGGGACCAACCTCGAACGGGGAGATATGGGTCTTACCTGGTCTTCAGATTCCGAATGGCTGGCCTATTCCAAAACAGGAAGCAATAATTTCAGACAGATCATGATCTGGTCACAAAAAGATCAAAACTTCCGCGCCGTCACCAATGCTTTTGCCGATTCGTTTTCTCCTTCATGGGATATGGACGGCAAACATTTATACTTCCTGGCCAGTACCGAACTCGCCCTCGGTTCCGGATGGGCGAATACCAGTTCCATGACGGCCGATCCTGAGTACGCCGCTTATGTGATCAATTTGCGAAAAGACGAAGCCTCTCCTTTTAAACCGCGCAGCGATGAAGAACCGGTAAAGGAAGAAAAGAAAGAAGAACCTGCGGATAAAGCCAAAGACAAGGAAGCTCCGGCAGATAAAAAGGACGGGGAAAAAGCCAAAGAAGCCCCCGCAGAAAAGAAAGATTCCGTGCTGATCGATTTTGAAGGTATTGAGCGCAGGATCATTGCCCTTCCTATTTCAGAGAGCAATTATCGATTCACTTTAACCGCTCCGGCAGGATCCGTTTTTATAGGAGAAGACAAACCCAACGGTAACGGCATTACCCTCCAGAAATTTACGCTTGAGGATCGTGAAGCCAAAGAATTTATCGACGGCGTGCGCCAGGTTTCCGTATCCACCGACGGTAAGAAAATGCTTGCCAGGATAAACGGCGGCTGGAAGGTCATGGATACCGCCAAACCCAACGGGAAAGACGGAAAATCGCTTCAGGTTGACCTTCAGATGAAATTAAATCGGACGGAGGAATGGGCCCAGATGTTTGAAGAAACCTGGCGTTACGAGCGCGACTATTTCTACGATCCGAATATGCATGGTCGCAACTGGCAGAAAGTCCACGATCGTTATGCCCCGTTGGTGCCTTTTGTCAAACACCGGGCAGACCTCAACTATATTCTCGATCAGGTGAATGGAGAACTTTCCGTTGGACATAGTTTCGTTTCCGGTGGGGATCATCCCGAGGTGGATAAATCCGTAGTGGGATTACTGGGCGCTGACCTGGTGGCCGAAAATGGCCGATGGAAAATCAGCCAGATCTATACGACAGAAAGCTGGAATCCGGACCTGACGAGCCCGCTGGACCGTCCTGAACTGAAAGTCCAAGAAGGTTATTATATCGTAGGAATTAATGGAGAAGAACTTAGAGATACCGATGATCCATACCAGTTTTTGGATGGTACCGCTAACCGCCAGACCGTTTTACATATCAACGACAAACCCACCTTTGAAGGAGCGTGGAAAGAGATCGTCGTCCCGGTAACCAGCGAATATGGTTTACGGCAAAGAGCCTGGGTGGAAAACAATCGCAAAATGGTGGATCAGCTATCCGGTGGCAAACTGGGGTATGTTTGGATCCCGAATACCGGGGGACCGGGTTTTGTGTCTTTCAATCGTTATTTCTTTGCGCAGCAGGACAAATTAGGTGCCGTCATTGACGAGCGCTTCAACGGTGGCGGATTGCTGGATGATTACATGGTTGACCTGATGACCCGTAACCTCAGGGCCGCCCTTACCAATGAGGTACCCAACGGGGTGCCGATAAAATTGCCGGCCGGAATATTGGGTCCAAAAGTTTTGCTGATCAATGAAATGGCGGGATCCGGGGGAGATTTTTTCCCATGGGTTTTCCGTCAACAAAAGGCAGGAGCCCTGATCGGCACCCGTACCTGGGGAGGGCTGGTGAAATCATCCACACATTATCGATTGGTAGACGGAGGTCGGGTCACTGCCCCCGACAATGCGGTATTCGACCCCATCAACCATAAGTGGGTAGCAGAAAACCATGGCGTTGCACCGGACATTGAAGTGTTCCAGGATGCAAAATCGTTGTCACAAGGCAAAGATCCCCAACTGGAAAGAGCCGTCAAAGAAGTTTTAATACAACTCGAAAAAGAAAAGGAACTAAAAGTGACTCCACCGCCATTTTCTACCCCGGCGAAACGCAATTAATATTTTTAACCGCTAAGTTCGCAACGGGCGCAAAGCAATCTTTGCGCCCGTTGCACCTCCCTCGCGTCCATCGCGGTTAAATTTCTCTTATTTCTATACTGAGGTTATGAGTCAAAAGCACCCACTTATGCAAAAAATATTCGCTTTTATTCTATTACTGTCTTTATCCGGCTGTTCCTACATCACGGATTTCTACATTTTTAATTCCACCGACCACAATATCACCATTGAGTACCAACCTCGTGAAATTTCCGAATACGAAGTGTTTGCCACCAGCCCAAGGATCGTCGGATTTGGAAAGAAAACCGATATTTCGGAGATCAAAAATGACTCCGGTGTTCAATTTGATCCCGAAAACAAAATCGTGCGCTGTGAATTAAAACCCAAACAAGCCTTATGGATCGGATCGGACATGAATTTCTCTTTGGAGAACGACTATGCCGCCGCCGCGCTGAAAGAACGCCTGGTTTACCTGAATATCGAAACCGACGGTAAAACCGTGAAACTGACACCCGACAATGTGCTTGAGCATTTCAAAACGTATAGAAAATATGTGGTGGTGGGCTTTGAGGTGAAGTAGATCAATAACGGGCGTATTACGATGGAAGGTCAGTAGTTTTTTGATTCATCAAGCCATGCAAAATTAAAAAACATTTGCGTCGTGCTTTAGCGCGACGAAAAGAATAAAACCAAAAAACCTGGCCTTTAGGCCTTTTCAATCCAAAATCGACGCGTTCTGAAACAAAAACTGTAAAAGTCATCTTATGAAACCACAGGAAAATGTGCTCCAACGCATGGAGCAACACATCATCGACTGGCAGGAAACGGGCGATCAACGGCATGTATTTTTGAGCTGCTACCGTTTGATGACCGCCAATATGCTGACGGCCGTTGAAGAGAACCGTTTTCACGACAAGTTATGGGTCAACAACCTGCTGCATCATTTTGCCGATTATTATTTTGAAGCCCTGGCCTGTTACGACTGCGGGGAAGAAGTACCCCAGGTTTGGAAGCAGGTGCATGAAGCCACCCGGCAAAAAAAACTGCATCGGCTCCAAAAACTCATGATGGGGGTGAATGCACACATAAACTATGACCTGGTCCTCACGCTTTACGATGTGCTGTGCGACGAATGGCCTACCCTTTCTCCGGAAGTCCAAAAAATCCGCTACGAGGATCACTGCACCGTCAACGACATCATCTCTGCTACCATCGACAAAGTACAGGATGAGATTCTCGAACCGAATGACCCCATCATGGCCTGGATCGACCAGGCTTTCGGCCGCCTCGATGAATACCTGTTATCCCGCCTGATCAGCAGCTGGCGGCAGAACGTGTGGGAAAACACCCAAAAGATGCTGGCAACGGATTCCCCCGCAGAGCGGGAGATCCTGAGGCTGGAGGTTGAGCGGCATGTGTTGCACCGGGGCAAGGTGCTTTCTTTGGGGAAGTAGGGTTTTAAAATTCACAGTTTTGTCATTTAATCGTGGTTTTCTTCATTTTACACCTCCCCACGCAACTAAAATCCAAATCTTTCCGTCTTCCATAATAACTTTTTTTGCTTTTTCCAGGAAGGAGCAAAGCACCCATTCATTTAATCATAAAAATTTTAACATGCAAAAGCTCTCATTTTTAATTTTCGGCACGCTGTTGGCCTTAACCTCCTGCACCAAAGAAACGCCAATCGCCAATGTAGACTGTAGCACCGTGACTTTCTCTAACGTCATTTTTCCAATTTTTGAGCAAAACTGTAACCTGTCGGGGTGCCATGGCGGAAACACCTATAACGGCACCTTTACGAGCTACAACAACATCAAAACGATCGTCAATAATGGGCAACTGAGGAGCACCGTTCTGGATTTCAGAACCATGCCCCAGGGAGGTAGCCTTACCAGTGAGCAACTGGGGCAGATCCAGTGCTGGCTGGATGACGGGGCACCGCAATGACAATTAAAGGTTGAAAGAGTGAAAATCCTTGATTTTTCTTCAGGCGAAGGGAAATCATGGATTTTCGCCCCTGCCTGTCTGCCGTCAGCTTTGACAGGAAGGATTGCCAAATTTATTTTATTAATGAGAAACGAATTAATTGGATTATCCTGCAAAAAAAAATCCGTTTATATTCGTCAAATTCGTTCTATCTGTGTTCCATCGTGGAAGTATAGAACCTGCCTTTGCCGGCACGGATGAAATGGATAAAAAACGACTTTTAAAGGTCTTAAACCTGATTTCAATTTAGCGGGTATTTACAATTTTTTTGACCAGACTATTCCAATACATTAACCATGAAGAAATGCTTCCTGATATGCCTGACGGTTTTCCAGATGAATGTCGTGTCGGCACAAATTTCATGTGACTCAGCCTATGCGCTTTGCGATTCCATCCGCATTGATTCCGTCCTTTTTACCCATAATGAAAACGGAGACCGAATCCATTTCTTCATTCAAAGTACCTACCACACCTTATATGCTCCCGTTTTCAGCATTTGCCCGACGGAGGAAGATATTCTATTGTTGGACAACAATTTCGAACTTTTCGGGATCGGAGGCCCTTCCATGGTTTACCTTTATTACCAATTTCAGAATTTTGATTTTTCACTTGATTCGCTCCCGGGCGAGATCATTCTCGATAATTCAAACAATTCCCTTTCCGACTGCAGGATTCCTTTCAATGCTTCTACCGCCATCTCGCCAAACGGCCTGGAGCAGGTTATTCCACAAAAGGAAATAATCCTCTCCCCAAATCCTGCAAAGGCCTTTTTGACCATTTATTGGCCAACTTCCCATTCAGACATTCGGGGCATTCAGTTACTCGACCTCGCCGGCAAAAGACAGCCAATCCGGATGTCAGATAATTTAATGGATTTGAGTTTGGTCCCGTCAGGTTTGTTTATCTTGCACATTGAATTGAATGACGGAACATTGATTACAAAGAAAGTAATCAGGCAATAAAAAAACAATCCATGAAATTTTACCTCACGATTTTTGCACTCTTGTTCCTGGCCGGTTGTCGGAATAATGAAGATACCGCTGCCATGGAAAACAAAGATCATACCTTTTACGTCGGCACCTATACCGATGGGGACAGCCAGGGTATTTATAAATATTCACTTTCAGAGGATGGCCATTTAAAAAAGACAGGGCTGGCTGCAACTGCTGAAAATCCGTCCTTTCTGGCCCTGAGCCCGGACAAACGTTTTTTGTTGGCCGTCAATGAAACGCATCCGGAAGGGGGAGCCGGCATGGTTGAATCTTTTAAGATCAAAGGCGATACCCTGCTTTTGATCAACCAGCGTTCTTCGGGCGGAGCCGACCCTTGTTTTGTGACCATCAATGAATCCGGGTACGTGCTCACCGCCAACTACACCGGGGGAAATGTAGGGTTGCTGAAATTGAATAAAAATGGTTCCCTGACCGATTTACTTGACGTTGAACAGCATACCGGAAGCGGCACCACGGATAGACAGGAAGGACCCCATGCGCATTCCACCTGGTTTACCGCCGATGGGAACAATGTCATTTCCGTTGACCTGGGCACCAACGAACTTTGGTTTTCCCAAATTGATTCTAAACAGGAAAAATTAGTGCCAAATGATCCCCAGAAACTGGCCATGCGCCCAGGTGCAGGTCCGCGACATTTAGCTTTTCATCCCAATGGAAACTGGATTTATGTGATCAACGAGCTGGACAATACAATAGACCTGGTACAGAAAGGCGAAACCGGCCTGTACGAAGCGGTTGCCTTTTTTCCCACACTGCCTTTGGGGTATTCCGAACCCAGTTTCTGTGCAGACATTCATATTTCATCGGACGGAAAATTCCTGTACGCCTCCAACCGGGGACATAACAGTATCGCAATTTTCAGCATTAATGAATCCGACGGTTTTTTACAATGGGCGGGCCATGAAAATGTTCAGGGAAAGTGGCCCCGCAACTTTTCAATATCCCCGGATGGGAATTTCCTGCTTGTCGCCAATCAGCATTCCAACAATATCGTCTCCTTCAAACGGGATAAAGACAACGGATACCTCGAATTTGTGGATCAGATTGAGGCCCCGAGCCCGGTATGCATCTTGTTTGATTAAAAAATAATCATCCGTCAATGATCTAAAGGAATCTTAGCGGATTAAAATAAATTTTAAAAATTGTCCACCTCCCTGAAAACTAAAACATTGACTTTAAAATACTTTATATGTACTTTTACTTTTGGTTTAAATATTGATGAAATATGAACGCAGCAAAAAAGTTAACCAATTTACAAATTGAATTACTGGAAGTATTCAAATATGATCTCAGTGAAAAACAAATCAAGGAGATAAAAAATCTATTGGTGGAATATTTTTCAAAAAAAGTAACCGAAGGTATAGATGAACATTTTGAAGACAAACAATGGGGCCCGGAAAAAATAGAAGAATGGGCAAAAGAACACATGAGAACCAAATATAATTAAAAATGAAGGTCGTTATTGATACGAATGTATTATTGATGTCCTTACCTAAAATATCGAAATATCGTCCGATTTTTGATGGTTTAATCCAATCTAAATTTCAATTGGCCATAAGTAATGAAATCCTACAGGAATACATTGAAATAATTGGTCAAAAGACTAACAATGAAATCGCCCAAAACCTCGCCGAATTATTAATTAAGCTTGAGAACGTTGAAAAAATTGATGTATATTTTCGGTGGAATTTAATCCAAAAAGATCCTGATGATAACAAATTCGTTGATTGCGCCATTTCTGCCGGAGTCAAATACATCGTTTCAAATGACAAGCATTTTAATGCATTAAAAGAAATTGATTTCCCTCCTGTTGAAATCGTTGATGCAGATACTTTTTTGGAAGAATTACAAAAATCCTAATCACTTCATAAACACCGCATTAGAAAACAACAGCTTCCCGTTCTCCCAAAAGCTTCGGAAAAGCGGGTTGTCCACCAGGTAAATGAATTCACCCCGGCCTTGGTCTTCCACGGCGAAGGTCGTGGTGTTGGCCAGTTTTTTTAATGCATTTTGTCCCACAAAACCAATCACTTCAGACTTTTCCCCAACCGTTCCGACATTCCAGGCCCCTTTGATATACTGGAAAGCCAGGCTGTTGGTTTTTAAGGAAAAATAAGTCTTGCCAAATCCATATCCCAGTGGATGGGTGTTATCCATTTTTAGTTTAAATATCGCCCCCGGGCTGGCCTCCCACAGGTATTGTCTCGACTGGTCGGAATAGGAATCCAGCCGTCTGTCCATGGAAGATTTTTCCTGCTGCCTTTTGGCTTCACTTTCGGCATCATCGGTGGCGAATTCTTTGAGGGCAAATCCTTCCTGGCCCGCAAAAGCATTTACGGCATTTCCTAAAGCAATGACACGGCCACCGCCTCTCACCCAATCGACGATCTTTTCCCTGGTTTTGAAAGAAAAATTGTAATAACCTTCCGGAAGGATCAGCAATTCATAATCTTCAAGGTTGATTCGGTCAATATTTTCGGCATTATAAACATCAACGGGATATTCTAGTTCCTGTTCAAAGAAGAACCACAACTGACCAAAACTATTGGCTCCTGTCTGCGGGCCGGAAAGCAGGGCAATGTTCGGATGCTCCAGCAACTGCAAATTCTCAGATCCAAGGTCCCCTCCAAAATCGGAAAAACCGGTGGAAGCAAGAAATAATTTGCGCTTATATGCTGAAGCTGCCTCGCGGACTACGGCATCAAAACCTGCTATTTTACGATTGTCTGCCCGGGTGATGACGAGTGTTCCTGAGGCATAGGTATTCCCGGCATTTGAAAAAGGCGTATGTGCTGCACGGACTTTGATGCCTTTTTTCAGCAGTGCACCCAAAAATCGGGCATCTTCCATCGAACCCCAACGCAGGAAATAAGCGTAGGGTTTCGTATCTTCTGTAAGTTTTAAGTCAAAGTTTTCAAACAAATACTCCTTTGTGGGGGTCAGCCGTTCTTTGGTGGCATAAGTTTCCAGCCCGTATGCATAAGGCAGCGACCAGGCGGTGATGTCATAAGTCATGGAGTCGGCAAGTTTGGCATCCGGATCAAAAAGCACCTGGGTCAACACGCCCTGTGGCTGGTAAGCAGATATGAGCAGGTCACTTGATTCCACTTTTAGAGTGATCTCTTTCCCTTCCTGGTAATCAAACGCTTTTACGCCCTGCGTTCCCGTAGCTTTGCCATAGCGGATTCCGTTATTATCCATCAGCCGGCAGAGCGCCTTCATTTTATCAGGATTATTGGTATGTTTGATGATATAGGTCTTGAACTGTCCCGGAGGGTCGTTATTTGCCGTTTTAAAGTATGCCTCAAAATTTTTAATGATCCGGTCAGCATTGAGTGAAGAAACTTCTATCGTGGAAAGGGAAGTAGTTTTATGGTGCTCGATCCGATCATTGAGGGTGAGGGTATCTCCGGTTTCCATCAAAATGGCCCGACCTGAAATGCCGTGCCCTGCCTGCTCGTAGGTCATGCCGATAGCCCCGTTAAAAGCCGGATAGGTATCGCCATAACTGGGATAAAACAGGTCAAAAACTTCCTTGGTGAAATAGAGCCACCCGTTTTTATCAAAATACTTAGTATGATTTTTCCCGATTTCCGTCTGGAAACGGGCCTGCCAGTCGGTCAGGTATTGGTGATAGGGCTGAGCCGCCGGCGCGAAATAATAAGAATTATCGGGATATTGTTCATGCAGATCGGCATGCACATGGGGCATCCATTGACGATAGACTTTCATACGTTGCTGTGTCTCTACCTGCGTTTGCCAGGCCCAGTCGCGGTTGAGATCGAAAAGGTAGTGGTTGACGCGACCTCCCGGCCAGGGTTCCCGGTGTTCCCTGACGCCGCGTGTAGGGTTGGGGATAAGGTCGGACACACTCCTGTTCCAGTGCGAATACCTTGAGTAACCATCCGGATTCAAAGAAGGATCCAAAATGACGATGGTATTTTTTAACCATTCCTCCACTTCTTTATTTTTTCCGCCAGCCAATTCATAAAGCACGGCCATGGAACTTTCCGAACCTCCGGCCTCATTGCCATGGACGCTGTAACTCAACCATACGATGGCCCTGTCCAGGGAAGCATCGGTTGTTCCTTCCAGTAAACCTGTTTTCCGCAAATTATTCAGGCGTATATTTTCCAGATTCGCCATATTTTCTTCACTGGATATGATGGCGAGGATCAACGGTCTGTCCTCGTTGGTCTTTCCATATTTGACCAGTTTCACCTTATTGCTGTTGGCGGCAACGTATTCCACGTAATCGACCAACAGGTGATGCGGTGTAAATCGTTCCCCCAGTTTATGAGGCAGGAATTCATCAGGGGACTGGAGCTGCGCGCTTAAGGGCAAAACGAAGCCAAACAGGCATAAAAAGGTTAGAAATCTCATGGTCAAATTGTTTCAGGTTTATATTATAATTTGGGAATGGAAAATCGTTCAAACACCAACAATCATTTTAAGAAAACAGAAAACCGGGGTGAATTTAGGTATAAATATTAAAATACAGGGAATGGAATGTTCAATCCCCTTTTACAAAAAGAATCCCGAATTTGTTTTTTCAACAAATCCGGGATGATGATTTTTATTTACAGGCATCTCCTGGAGATAATTTTCCGGGATTGCTTTTCAATGATCCATACTTACTCCGCCTTTCCGTTAGGAAGATAAAGTTGTCCCTGCAGAATATTCCTGGAGATGACGATGCGCTGTACCTCAGAAGTTCCCTCATAGATCTGGGTGATCTTGGCGTCACGCATCAGTCGCTCGACGTGGTATTCCTTCACGTATCCGTATCCCCCGTGAATCTGGACCGCTTCGACGGTGTGTTTCATGGCGGTTTCCGACGCAAAAACTTTGGCCATGGCGCTGGCGCTGTTGTAATCCAGGCCCTGGTCTTTCAGCCATGCTGCGCGGTAAACGAGCATTTTAGCCGCTTCGATATCGGTGGCCATATCAGCCAGTTTGAAGGCAATAGCCTGATGATGGCTGATCGGTTTGCCGAAAGCTTCCCGTTCTTTGGAATAAGCTACTGCCAGTTCGTAAGCTCCGCCTGCTATACCAAGAGCCTGTGCGGCGATACCAATTCGTCCGCCCGCAAGGGTTTTCATGGCGAATTTGAATCCAAAACCATCTTCTCCAATCCTGTTTTCTTTGGGGACTTTCACATCATTGTACATGATGGTATGGGTATCTGAGGAGCGAATGCCCAGTTTGTCTTCCTTGGCGCCTACCACAACACCTTCCCAATCCGTCTCCACGATAAAGGCATTAATACCTTTGTGTCCTAGTTCCGGGTGGGTTTGGGCAATGACCAGATGAATATCAGATGACCCTCCGTTAGTGATCCAGTTTTTGGTTCCGTTGATGATATAATGATCCCCCATATCCTCTGCTGTCGTGCGTTGATGGGTAGCATCGCTGCCTGCTTCGGGCTCCGAAAGGCAAAAAGCCCCCAGCCACGTCCCGGTGGCCAGTTTTGTGAGGTATTTTTGTTTTTGGTCCTCGGTTCCGAATGCCTCGAGTCCCCAGCATACGAGAGAATTATTCACAGACATCAACACCGAACACGAATTATCTACTTTTGACAACTCCTCCATGGCCAGAACATAAGAGATGGTATCCATTCCTCCGCCTCCATACTTCGGGTCCACCATCATGCCAAGAAATCCGAGTTCTGCCATCATTTTGACCTGTTCCGTAGCGAATTGCATTTTGGAATCCCGTTCAATCACCCCGGGCTTGAGTTCTTTCTGGGCAAACTCTCTTGCCGCTTCCTGTACAGCGAGTTGTTCTTCCGTAAATTCAAAAGTCATTTTATATGGTTTTATTTTAGTTACTTGTTGTTGGTTTTATTCAATGGTTTCCATTAGGGTGCGGAATGCCAGGACTTTTTCTTGGTAACGCTCTATAACCTTTGCCTGCAAAGCCGGGGCGTAAGCCCCCTGGTATTTTTGCAAATCGCTCATGTTTTTGCAAAAATACTGAATTGTGTACGTAATCCCGTCGGATTCGTCCTGTAATAACAGCCTGCAAAAGTTTTTTTCGGTAAAAAAACCGGTTGCCATGACTTCAGGGATGTGAATGTCCTTCATCCAGGCCATCCAATCGTCATGGATTTCAAGATCTACTTTAACCGTAACGTTGTAAATGATCATGATTAAGTCAATTTTGCGTAAATTTTGTAAATGTTCCAGACACCGAGATGACACCTCGTAGTAACCAGTAACAAGCAACCAGTAACGAGTAACCAGCAAGCATCCAGTTTAACACCGAGATGACACCTTTTGCTTTCCGACTATGCCTCGCCCGAAGATTTCACCTCGGAGTAACAAGCAACCAGTACCGAGCAACAAGTAACCAGTAACCAGCACTCAATGCCTGATAATTTTAGCCCCCAAGGCATTCAGGCGTTCATCAATGCGTTCGTACCCCCGGTCGATCTGGTGAATATTGTTGATAATGCTCTTACCGGTAGCTGACAATGCCGCAATCAGCAAAGCCACCCCGGCACGGATATCCGGTGAAGCCATTTGCAGACCTCTCAAAGGATGTTTTCTGCCCAAACCGATCACAGTGGCCCGGTGTGGATCACAAAGAATAATCTGGGCCCCCATATCAATGAGTTTATCCACAAAGAACAACCTGCTTTCGAACATCTTCTGATGCACCAGCAAACTGCCTCTTGCCTGGATGGCCACCACAAGGATGATGCTCAAGAGGTCAGGCGTAAATCCCGGCCAGGGCGCATCATAAATGACTGGAATAGATCCGTCGATATTGGTCTTTATTTTATATTTATCCTGGGCTGGAATAGTCAGGTCCTCCCCATTGAAGATGAGTTCGATACCGAGGCGTTCGAAGGTATGGGGAATGATGCCCAGGGCCAGGCGGTCGATACCTTGGATGGTCAGCTCCGATTGCGTCATGGCTGCCAGCCCAATAAAACTTCCTACTTCGATCATATCCGGCAACATGCGATGCGTAGTGCCTCCAAGTTCCGAAACTCCTTCGATGGTCAGTAAATTGGAGCCAACGCCGGATATTTTCGCCCCCATTCCGTTGAGCATGGCACACAACTGCTGCAGATAGGGCTCACAGGCTGCATTGTAAATTTGTGTCGTCCCTTTTGCCAATACAGCGGCCATGACTGTATTGGCTGTTCCCGTAACGGAAATTTCATCCATGAGCATGTAACAGCCCTTCAAATTGGGGGCTTCGACATAATAGATGTTCTCCTTCTTATCAAAGGTAAATTTCCCTCCCAGTTTAATAAAACTATGGAAATGAGTATCCAGGCTGCGCCGCCCGATCTTGTCGCCGCCGGGTTTGGGCAGGGTAGCCTTCCCAAAGCGTGCCAACAGGGGGCCGATCAACATAACTGACCCACGAATACGTGCCGCTTTTTGCAGAAATTCCTCCGAATAACAGTAATCGAGGTCCACCTCATCCGCCTGGAAAACGGCTGAATGTTTACTTTGCTGTTCTACTTTGACCCCCAACCCGACGAGCAGTTCAATCAATAACTGCACATCGAAAATTTGAGGAATATTGGAGATGGTTACTTTTTCGGAGGTGAGTAAAACGGCACAAATAACCTGAAGGGCTTCGTTTTTAGCTCCCTGGGGAGTGATCTTGCCGGAAAGGGTATTACCGCCGTAAACTTCAAATGCGTCTGAGAGCATGGTATGGTTTTGGATGAAGTGATAAAATTCCCCGCAAAGATAAGGTCATTGAAGGGAATAGTTTACCGTTACGACAAGGATTATGCAAAGAAATGAGTATTCGTATTACTTTTGATATTATTCGTTTTCATTCTCGTTCGCCCCCCTTGACTCCATCCCTTTTTTATCGTAAATTTATCAGACTTTGGGCGGAGTGGATCAACTAACCTTTGAAAGCCACCTTGACCCTGACTAACAAAAGTTTTGCGGGAACCTCTCTCGCAGGAAGTTTCTGCAGTTGCTTGATTCCTTCTTCCGGAGCAGTAGGAATTTATTTGGATAATTAAAACCTATAATAATGAAAAATGCTCCGAAAAACCCTGGATCCATCCTTGGAATTGATATGGGTTCCGTATCCTTATCCATAGTACAAATGGATTTTAGCGGTAAGATTCTTGATCACTTCTATTGCTTCCACAAAGGAAATTTACAACAAGCCTTATTAAATGCTCAAAAAGCATTAAACCCATGGCCCGTTTACGGGATCGGGTTCGTTTCTTCGTCAACCGAATTAAATACGGATTTCGTCCGACAGTACAATACGCAGGTGGCCATTATCGCTGCCACCAAACACTTGTGCAACAAGGCGTTATCAGTACTGCATATCGGGGCCGAAAAATTTATGCTCATTCAGTTTGATGGCGGGGGAAATTATGAATTTACCAAGTTAAATTCTTCCTGTGCTGCAGGAACGGGGAGTTTCCTGGATCAACAGGCCCGCCGGTTGAATCTGCCGGGTATTGAGGTGCTTTGTCAAAAAGCGATGAACAACCAGGATGAAATCCCTGACATCGCATCCCGCTGCGCCGTGTTTGCGAAAACAGACCTCATCCATGCACAACAACGGGGTTTTTCCATCGAGGCTATTTGCGAAAGCCTGTGCAAAGGACTGGCCACAAACATTGTAGATACAGTTTTCAGCAAGCAACCTCCGGCATTGCCGATATTGATCAGTGGTGGGGTATCCCAAAACCCGGCGGTGATCAAACATCTTGAACAACTGCTGGACGCCGCGTTTTTACGCCACGATAATGCTCATCTATTTGGCGCAATAGGAGCGGGTTTAATGCTTCTGAAAGAAGAAACGCAACGGGCTGCATTGAATATTAAGTCGCTGGATGAAATTTTAGGAAAGGAAAAATCGGCTAAAGAATATTTCTACGAACCATTGATCTTAAAATTAAGCCCTTACCCCGATTTTTCGAGCTTTAAATCCTGGAAGTTTTCTTCCTTGCACACCTGCCATCCGGAGAAGATTGAAATTGATCTTTATCGCGATCTCCACACCTTGAAAAATCATTCATGCTCCGCTGGAATAGACATCGGATCGACCAGTACCAAAGCTATTTTACTCGATAATGATAAAAAACCTCTTGCCGGATTCTATACTTATACTGCAGGAAATCCCCTTTTTGCGGTGAAGGCCATATTCGAGGCCATTGAGCATGTACAAAATGAAAATGACATTCGTTTCGACATTAAAGGAGTGGGCACCACCGGGTCTGGAAGGAGTTTTGTCGGAAAAATAATAGGCGCCGATTTAATCCTGGATGAGATTACTACTCATGCCAGGGCAGCCTATGAGCTCAGACCCGAAACCGATACCATTATTGAAATCGGTGGACAGGATGCCAAATTTACACTGATGCAAAACGGAAGGGTTACTTTCTCACAGATGAACACGGTTTGCGCGGCAGGTACCGGTAGTTTTATTGAAGAACAGGCCAAAAAACTGGATTGTTCCCTGGAAGATTATTCCTCCAAAGCGTCCAGCGCCAATGCGCCGATGGCCAGCGACCGTTGTACGGTTTTTATGGAGCGGGATATCAATCAATTGCTCAGTAAAGGATATGATTCCAATGAAATCCTGGCAACTGCACTTCATTCGGTGACTGAAAACTATTTGAAAAAAGTGGCCAGCGAAGCTTCCATTGGGAAAAATGTTTGTTTCCAGGGCGCTACAGCCCGAAACAAATCTTTGATCGCCGCATTTGAACAACGGCTTCAGCAACCCATTTTTGTGTCCGAATATTGTCATTTAACCGGGGCGTTAGGATCGGCTTTGTTGCTTCATGAACAGCAAAATACAACCACCCATTTCAGGGGGCTGGAAATTTATCATGACCATATCCCCGTTAGAACCGAGCACTGTGATTTATGTACTAATCATTGTAGCATAAGTCTCGCAAACATTAGGAATGATACCGTGGCTTACGGTTTTATGTGTGGTCGTGATTATGACACTAAAAAGCATGTTTTTAAAAACAAGGCGGGTTTTGATCTTTTGAAAGAAAGGAAAAAAATAGCTGCTGTAAAACCCGTAAAACCATTTAAGCATGACATTACCATCGGGCTGCCCGCTTCTCTTCATTTATTTGAGGAGTTGTCCCTTTGGAAGCGTTTTTTTAATAATTTATCCATCCGGACGGTAACCAGTGAGCCGTATATGGAACCTCTGAAAACGGGAAAATGTGTTGCCGGGGCGGAATTCTGTGCCCCCATCTCTTCTCATTACGGGCATGCCATGTATCTTGCCAAGAAAGCGGATTATATCTTTTTGCCGGTGTTCCTGCAAAACCGTCAAAATTCCAAAGATGCCGAAAGACAGTATTGCTACTACACCCAGTTTAGCGCTTCCCTTGTTTTTACCATGAAGTCAAATGGCATCCAGGATAAATGCTTATCTCCATTTCTGAATTTTTCAAAAGGCAATTTGTATGTTGCTCATGAGCTTTTAAATTGTTTAAAACCGATATTGAAAGGAGATATCAATTTTTTTACGGTACGTGATGCATGGAATGAGGCCTTGTCTTTTTTTGCCGGACAAAAAGAAAAAATGGTGGATTTATTCAAATCGCATTTTTCGAAAGATAAAAACTTGTCGGTGGTTTTATTGGGAAGGCCCTACGTTGTACTTTCAAAAGTCTTAAACAAAGGAATTCCTGATATTTTCAGCGGACTAGGGGTAAAAACCTACTATCAGGATATGATCCCTTCCGATGATCAAACCCCTGGAGAAATGGATCTGATGCTAAAGAAAATTCCCTGGTATTTTGCTTCCAAAATTCTCGAAACCGCCAAAGTGGTGGCCAATACTCCAAACCTTTACCCGGTATTCATTACTGCTTTTAAGTGCTCCCCTGATGCTTTTATTATCGACTATTTCAAAAACATGCTCACCCGTTACAATAAGCCATATCTCATTCTGCAAATAGACGAACACGACTCCAATGTTGGGTATGAAACTCGAATCGAAGCGGCCATTCGATCTTTCAGCAATCATGCTTCCAGAGCGGAGGGAAAGCCTGAAGTTGATGCCCAGCCTATTGTGCCCGTTATTGAAAATAAAATAGCCGGCAAAATTTTATTATTTCCCGATTGGGATTCCATCGTGTCGCCCTTGTTGGTAGCCAATTTAAAAAGGCTAGGCATTGATGCCCGCCTGATGCGTTCCAGTCCGATGATTATTACTAAAAGTATGGCCCATAATACCGGGCAATGTCTGCCCGTCAATATTATCGCCCAGGAATATATAGAATACCTCCGGGAACACGATCTGCCGCCCGAAAAAACGCTGCTCTGGATGTTTGAAAACAAATCGTCCTGTAACATAAGACTGTATCCCCATTACATTAAAAATATCCTTGAAAAACACGGAAATGGTTTTGAAAAGGCCAACGTTTACGGTGGATTATTGACGCACCTGGAAATTTCCCTCAGCGCTTGTTATTATGCCTACTTCGCTTACCTGTTAGGTGGTTTACTGAGAGCGATAGCCTGTAAAATAAGGCCCTACGAATTGATTGAAGGAGCTACGGAGCTAGCCTTAAAAGAAAGCGTAATGCTGCTTGAACAGGCATTTCTCGGCAAAAAAAATATGGAAAAGGCAGTTGAAGATGCCGTTACTTTATTTGACCAGGTCCCCCACGAAAAGGGGATTCGGAGGCCCAAGGTTGCCATTTTTGGGGATGTTTATGTTTGCGATAATGACGTAATGAACCAGGACTTGCACCGGGCTATTGAACAAGCCGGGGGAGAAGTGGTCACCATTCCCTATTCCGATTATCACAAGCTAACTGAAGAAAATGTAATGCGCCTTATGATCAGCAGGGGCGAATATTTAAATGCGGCACAGTTCAGGCTGGTTTCTGCATTTGTGAAACTGATTGAAGAAAAATATTACCGGCATTTTGAAAGGTACCTGGGCCGGCCTACGGTTATCCATCCTAAAAAACTGGAAAAACAATTATCAAAATTCAATATTAGTCCTTTCCTGTCAGGAGAATCCTACGGCAACATCCTGAAAATTTTCTATATCCTCGAAAACCACCCTGATATTGCGCTTTTTGTTCAAACCAATCCTTCATTTTGTTGTCCTTCCCTTGTCACGGAAGCCATGACCAATGAGATAAAACGCATTACCGGCATCCGGGTGGTCACCCTGACTTATGATGGTACCAATGAATACAAGAATGATGTGCTTATTCCTTATTTACAGGGAAAGGAGATCGGCGCAGCAAAATAGGAAGAAAACAGGTGGTCCATTGATAACGAGGAATTTTGAAATTAAAAAAAACCTAAAATCAGCATTCGTTGATCCCTGTTCAATATTACTGTATTTAGAGACAGCATATTGATCAGGGATCGACAATTTACGCAAATCAAGCCTTGAAAAATATTGTGGACCCCAAAGAAGATTTTCTGTCTTTAATCATGATCAGGAAAGTACTATCCTATAAAAACAATTGCCGGGTGGAGCATAGCTCAACACCCGGCAAGGTAGGTTAAAAATTTAAATATAAAATATAAAAAAATAAAACCGGAGTGAGGATAAAAATTCGAAAAAAATAAAAGCGTTGCGAAACACCTCACTCAAAAACAAAATAAAAATAAAAATCCGGAAACCTGCCAATTAAAACTATTAATAAAACTTGGTTTCCAAGGCATTAATAAATCTCTGTTTTACACTTACAAATTAAGTACATAATTCTGAAGAAAATCTGAAATTTCGGACTTCTGCAGTATTTTTTTGTATATTGATGTAAAAAATACACCCGAACTATTATGAATCCTGTAAAATACCCTTGATTTTACTCATTATCATGACTTGCTGCAAAACAACAAAAAATACTATGGATTCCAACACCGTTTCAACTGATCTCCTGGCCAGGGCGAAAGCCATTCATGAAAAGGTTCTCGTAATGGACACCCACATTGATATCAATACCAAAAATTTTACCGATACGGTCAACTATACCCAGGAACTCGACAACCAGGTCACTCTTCCCAAAATGCATGAAGGGGGCCTTGACTGCGCCTGGTTTGTTGTATTTACCAGTCAGGATGACCTGAACGAAGAAGGTTATGCAAAGGCCTATGAAAATGCTATAGATAAATTTAAAGCCATCCACAAACTGACCGAGGAGATCGCTCCGGATCAAATCGGACTGGCCCTTACTTCGGCAGAAGCAAGAGCCAGTTACCATTCCGGAAAAAAAGTAGCCATGATTGGCGTCGAAAACGGTTACCCCATCGGAACGGATGTCAGCAGAGTCAAGGAATTTTATGATCTTGGCGCCCGTTACATATCGCTTTCTCACAATGGACACAGCCAGCTTTGTGATTCCAATACAGGGGAAAAAGACAATATCTGGTTACATAACGGAGTGAGTGAACTAGGCAAACAGGTCATCGCCGAGATGAACAAATGGGGCATCATGGTCGATGTTTCCCATCCCGCCAAATCCTCCATGCGGGATATGATTAAATATTCAAAGGCACCCATCATTGCCTCCCACTCTTCTGCCAGGGCACTATGCAATCACAGCCGGAACCTTGACGATGAACAATTGGAATGGATAAAAGCCAACGGTGGGGTTGTTCAGGCCGTGGCATTCAAAACTTATCTAAATACCGAAAAAGGAGAAAAATATCAGGATGCCTATAATGCCCTGCTGGATGAGATCGGGAAAAACAAAGGATTCAAAACTTTACCCCTGGAAGAGGTGCGCAAAATGGAAGAAAAGGACAGAGATGCTTATCTCGAACAATACAAGGCAACCGTTAAATTGGCTGAACCCCGAATGGACGAGGTCAAAAAGATCGCCCCACCGGTGAACGTTTTCGATTTTGTGGATCATATTGATTACCTGGTTAGGAAAATTGGCATCGACCATGTAGGGATCAGTTCTGATTTTGATGGTGGAGGTGGTATTGAAGGATGGAACGATGCCTCGGAAACCTTAAATGTGACCGTAGAACTGGTCCGGCGCGGCTATACGGAAAAAGAAATCGAAAAACTTTGGGGAGCTAACCTGTTAAGGGTGCTTGATGAAGTTCAGGGGATAGCCCTGAAAATCCAAAAATCGGATAAATAACATTTTTAAATAAACATGGCTCTTAAATAAAATAGTCCCTCCGATCATTAAGACCGGAGGGACTCGTTAGCTAAACCTTGAATCTATTTTACGTTTTATTGTCCTCTCGTACTTTTAGCACTACTGCTTTTTACAGGCGTATTCTTAACTGCTTTATTGTTTGTCGCCGGAGCCTGTTTTTTAACGGAAGCCGCAGGCTTTTGAGTTCTTTTCTGACCGGAACGATCAACCCCAGGGCTACTTGCGGCTGGCTTTGATTGTGTCCTGGCTTGCGGAGCAGGAGCTGGTGTACTCTTTCTTACCGTCGCACTTTTCCCGGAATCATTTTTCCTGACAGGTGTGGCACTTCTGTTATCCACAGAAGGTTTAGCCGGTTCAGTAGCGCGGTTTGTTTCCGGGCGGGTGGTTGTTTTTCTTTCCTGTTCTTTAGTCACCTTTGGAGTCGTGTTACGGTTGGTCTCAGGAACCCTTGGTTCGGCTTTTTTCCCATTATCCGCCTGGCGGTTTGGAGTATTAACCCGGGGCTGCTTCACGACATTATTTTCCTTTTTAATGTCATTACGATTATTATTTTGCACTACAGCTGCACGTTTGACCGGTGCTTTACCTTGTTTTACCCGAACATTATTGGTACGATCCAGAACATTGTGGCTATAGACCCTGTGAGGTTTGTAAAAATTATGCACATGGATTACCCGGTGTACACGGGCCACATGATAGTGTTGATGGTAGACGACGATTCTTGGGCGATACACATTCCAGGCATATGGGTGCCAGGGACTCCACCATGTTGGGTAATATTGCCACCGGTAAGGGGAAACATACACACGATAGTTGTATCCGAAAATATCCTGTACAGCCGGCCAATAGTAAACATTGACGTAACTGCTGTTGTAATTCGAATTGTAGTTGGATCCGTTGTAAGCATATCCTTCATAAGGTTCTACAATAACCTCTTGTCCATAAAGATCTTCATCTCCTACAATTTGAAGAACAGCATCCCGGCGACCTGTTTTTTCAATTTCTATGACAGCCACATCCTGCACATCATACCTGCCTAGTGCCACCTGAAGTACAATGGCATGGAAATTACCCTGTCTTCTGTGTTCAACGCGGATGTAATCAATCCTTCCGTCCCAGTCAAGGTCCAGGTTATTGACCCAGGTATCTTCGGTATTCAGTTTTCTTTCAAAATCACTGAGAGAGCGGGACTGTTTAAACAATTCAATAGCACCTTCCAGGCTAAAATAGTCCCCATCGTATCCTGTTCTGTCTGTCCCACCATACTGGGCGCTGGCTGTAGTCAAAAGGACCATGGATACCAACCAACTGAAAATTACTTTTTTCATAGCTTAATTTTTAAAGGTTTACAAAAAGGACATTTTTTATGTGCCTCGTTATACACCCTTAAGACGTTTTAAGCAGACCATGTACTACAAAGAAAGTCTGGCTTTAATGAAAGATTAACCATGGTTAATTAAATGTGAAGAAAATGACCGGTGTTAAAGTAACCCAAAAAGACACCGTAAAGCACTGTCAGCTAAAGACAGGAACGTCCATAATACTTGATCTGGATCGAAACAAGGAATCGAAAATGATATGAACATTAAAGGTCAAATCCTAAACTTAACTCCAATCCTAAACTGCCTTCCTGGCCCCGGCTCATAATACCGGCCGCCAAAAGCATTGATGCGGATGTTGTCAAAATAGTCGGCATTCCATACATTTTCAATATGCAAATAAGGCGTTATCTCAAATTTATTCGTTTTCAATGTCCGGTACAGGGAAAGGTCAATCAAAGCATAATGCTCTACCTCGACGGTATTCAGGTTTTCGGCCCAAAATTGGCTATAATGCTGGCCTTTAAGGTTTACTTTTACGAAGGCTGGCATGAAATCAATCTGCCAGGAAAACATATGCCGGGGAATGCCGGGCAGCTTAAGGCCTGCAAGGTCTGTTCCGTCGAAAAGGTAGCGCTCAAATTTTAAGTCGGAAAAAGTATAGGATAGTCTTGTTGTCCATTTTTTATTCCAGCTACGTGAATGGGCAAGTTCCACTCCGGAACGTCGGGTAATCCCACTGTTCCGATAAAAGGTCCTGCCCGGAAAGGCCTCCAGTTCATAAGACAATATTTCGTCCTTCACCCGAACGTCAAACCAGGTCAGATCAAACCAATGCCTCCGCCAATGGCCCTTGAGGCCAAATTCCAGGGTTGCCGATGATTGGGGCAACAAACTTTCATTGAACCCTCCACCGCCTGTCGGGTTCGCCGACAACTCACTCAGGGCCGGTGTTTCAAATGCGGTGCCGTAACGCGCCACCAGGGTCACCTGGGAATTGACAAAAAATCCCAGCCCTGAGCTGAAACTTACATTCGACAGATTGATCATTCCTGAATCATCACCATCCTCCAAAAAGTGATCGGTGTTGATCATCTGGTTGAAGTCCGCCCGCAGACTTTGTTCGGCAAACCAACGGGGAAAGGTCCATTTGGCCAATGCAAAAACAGCCTGGTTGTTGAATTGTTCCGACTGGTCAAAGTTCCGGTCGCCTTTGACTCCTTCCAGATTATCAAAACGTATGCGGTCATCTTTCTGAAAAAGCACATCATACCCCAACTGGTAGTTTTCAACTCTGTTCTCCCTGATCTTTTGGAGAGCATAATACCCGCCCTGTCCGTAATAAACCCGCTGAAGACCGACCCAGCCTCCCGCTTTCAGGGGTAACCTTCCCTCAAAAGAGCGGCCGTTACCAAACCCATACAACCGGATGGCTGCCCCCCCTCCCAAATCCTTGTCAAATGAAAGACTGCCCTTCAGTTGTCGGATGGATTCTCCGGCCTGGTAAATGACATTAACATCCCGCGCCTGACGCCTGTTTGCCGCTACTTCCTCCTGGTTAAGGCCTCCCGCATCATCTCCCCTGGGGGCATCGGTGTAGTTGATAATGCCCGCCCACCGGGTATTTTTATTGCCAGACCGGGTCCAGTTCATCTGGAACACATTGTTCTCAAAACCACTTTGCTCCCGATATCCTTCCGCGCCGGCATGGCTGCCATGCAGAATGGCTTTATTTTTTTTACCGACATACCCGAAAATCGCATCGAGTTTCCGCAAGCCAAAAGATCCCAGACCGGCATTGACTTCGGCAAAAGTTGAATCGACGTCCTGCATAGAAGAGATATAGATCACCCCTCCTGAAGCATTCCCATATAAACTGGATGCAGCCCCTCGAACGATCTCAACCTTACCAATGGCATATAGGTCGAGATTATCCAGTTGCCCCTGTCCGTCAGGCGTGGTTTCCGGTATGCCGTCAACTACGATCCTGATGCCCCGTATCCCAAAAGCACTCCGGGCACCAAACCCGCGAATGGAAATACGAAGATCCTGCGCGTAATTGTTGGCATTCATCACAAAAACGCCGGGCATACCGCAGATCATGGAATGTAAGCTGATCCCCGTGTTGTCCACCAGTCGCGGTTGGATCACCGTGACCGGAAGCACTGAGCTTTCAAACCTGGAACCCAATCGAGTAGCGCTGACCATGATCGGATTCAGCTCAACCTGCATGGTGTCCGGACCTGCAGGTTGGGCGAACATGGAAACGTACAACGTTGAAAACAATAAAAGCATTGAAAAATTGATCCTGGCCATATGTATTACATTGAGGATGAATATAGGCTTTATTGAATTAAGAGCAAGATTCACAGAAAAAATAATTTGCTTTTTTGATTTTATTCTTTAACTTTGTTTTTCAAAGTACTTTAATTAATGAAAACAACTGAACAACAGCATTTGGAAACCCTGGGGGAGATTCGCAATATGATGGAACGCTCCTCCCGTTTCATATCACTCAGTGGCCTTTCAGGCGTGATGGCAGGCATCTTTGCACTCGCCGGAGTCGCCATGGTTTATCTTTATCTCGATATGACTCCGTTTGAGCAAAAAAGGCTTTATTACCAGGCTGCTGCCCAAACGACAAAATGGGGAATGGATTACATCACCTTTTTTTTACTGCTCGGGGCTGTTGTTCTGTCAGGAGCATTGTCCTTTGGCATGTTTTTCACCATAAGAAAGGCGCGAAAAAAAGGACAACAGGTTTGGGATTCGGTGACAAAGCGATTACTTTTAAACCTGGCAGTACCTTTGGTCGCAGGCGGAGTTTTTTGTCTGGGAATGATGTACAATGGAGTGAATGGTTTCATCGCTCCGGCCACTTTGGTTTTTTACGGGTTATCACTGGTCAATGCCAGTAAATACACTTTAAACGATATTCGGTATCTTGGATACAGTGAAATAATGCTGGGCCTCATCGCCTTATTCAACATAGGTTTTGGATTGGAATTCTGGGCTATAGGCTTCGGCATTTTGCACATCATTTACGGAACGGTTATGTATTTGAAATACGAGCGGGTTTAATGGAGAAAATCATACAAGGTTTACAAAAGAGTTTCGATCATCGCATCAGGCTGGGCATCATGTCCATCCTGATGGTCAACGACCGCATGGATTTCAACAGCCTGAAGGAAATACTGGAGGTGACTGACGGCAACCTGGCAAGCCATTTAAAGGCCCTGGAAAAGGAAAAATATATCGAGGTCAGCAAACAATTCATCGGCCGAAAACCGAATACGTCCTATGCCGTGACAGATTTGGGGAAGAAGGCTTTTAACGAACATCTGAATGCCCTGGAGCAAATTTTGAATATGAGAAAGTGATGATGAGATCCCGGTACTAATTGGTTTTGAAAATTTAGAAAAATATTATACAATCCTGTAAATCCTGGCATCCCATAAATCCTGATCCTGACAGTGGGAGGATGAATTGAAACGGAATTTTTCGTTTCTATTTTTTTGATAATAAACTTTGAAAAACAAAGTACTTTTAAAAATGCTTCAAGTATTAGAAATACCCCGCAGGTTACCTGCATTCAAATTACGCGGATGGCTGATGGAGCAATTTTTCTACTGTTCCTATCCCGTTTACGGGTGCTTATTCAAACAAAAAAGGCAAGCCTGGCCCTGGACGACACAGCAGCTGGGGCATTTCGCGCAAGGCAGCCTGGGAAAAGAAATTTTCCATTTTCTGGATAAGAACGGTTTTGAAATGCTGGCTAAATTCGAATCCCATGACGCCCTGCACGTTTTGCTGGAATACAGCACCCACATTGTAGATGAGGTGCGCATGCAATTTTGCCTGTTGGGCAACGGCAAGCGAACGCCTTACCTTTTCATGGTAATCATCATAGGCTGGCTGGCTTTCCCTGAATGCTGGCATTTATTTACGGATGCTTTCAAAAGAGGAAAAAAACTGGCCCCCATTCACCGGTGGCAATTTGAATACCTGCTACGAGAGCCTGTCTTCCTGCTGCGCAATTGCATGTCCGGCTTTCCTTCCGAGAATGTTCCCTTGTTCATATAAAATCACAAAATGGATATAAAAATATTCTTCAAATCATCCCTCGCAAATCTTTCCAAAAAACAACAGATCCTTTCCCTACTCGTTTTGAACAGTGGGTTCAACGGTTTATTGCTGCTGTTCCGGTTGATCAGAACCGAAGCCCTTTTCAATATGCCCGGTTGGCATTCTTCAGAAATGAACCACAGTCCATGGTTTTTTATGTTTCTGGCCTGGAATTTATTTCTGGCGTGGATCCCTTTTCTCATCGCCTATCATCTGGAACGCATCAGGAATGCTTTCCAGGTGAAAATGGTGATATGGGCCTTCCTTTTGGTTTGGCTGCTTTTTTTACCCAATGCGCCCTACCTGGTCACCGACCTTGTTCATTTAAAATACCGGCCACCTCTTCCATTGTGGTATGATATGATTTTGCTTTTTTCCTTTGCCTGGACCGGGCTCCTGCTGGGCTTTTTTTCCCTGGTCTTCGCCGGGGAATTCTGGGCGAAGTACATCCATCCCAGGACAGATGGATTATTTGTTTTCTGCTCCCTCCTCCTGTGCAGTTTCGGCATTTATATCGGCAGGTTCCAACGTTGGAACAGCTGGGACATTCTGACTGACCCGGCGAACCTGATCCGTGACATTTTCGATATCTTTTTAAATCCTGTTCACAACCTGAGGGTCCTGGGCATCACGGCCATTTTCTTCTGCCTGTTGTCGCTTGGATATTTATTGTTTAAAACTTTAATCAAACACCATGAATAAAACAAATATGCTTAGAATTTCCGCCCTGGTCGCCGGTCTGCTTTTAGCCTTCTTGTTCCGGGAAGAAAAATGGGGACTCAATACCTTTATCTTTTCGACTTTCCTACTGATCCTTTTTGGAAAACATTATGGTATTTCAAACATTTCCGGACCGGTGTTTATCGTGGCCCTCGGAACACTTTTTTCATCGGCGCTGATCGTAATGAATGATTCTGACTATTCAAAAACGGCCTGGGTATTGTCCCTGGTGTTATGGATGGGGTTCAACCAATCCAAACCCATAAAATCATTTGTAAACGCCGGGATTTTGGGATGTTCAAATTTCTTTGAATCTCCGTTTCTGCTGTTTTCAGGATCAACCGAAGAAAAAAAAGTTTCCATTCTGAAATCGTTCTGGAAAATAGCCACTCTGCTCCTCATTCCTTTGGGCCTGGTGGCCCTGTTTTTTTCTATTTATTATGCAGCCAATCCAAAATTCGCTCAACTCTACGATCGGATCATTAAGTCATTCAATGAAGGCCCCATGTTGAATTTAGACCCGGAAACACTTTTGCATATTCTATTGGGGACCATGCTGTTCGGAGCGATATTTTTCACTTCGCATTTAAACGGTTTTTTTAAGCGGAGAGAAGAGAGCCGGATAGAAGATCTGATCCGGAAAAGGAGAAAAGTAAAGGATTATTTTTCAGCTTTGAATACCCTGAGCCTAAAGAAGGAATACAAAATAGGGGTTCTGGTCCTGGCTTTACTGAATCTACAACTTGCTGTTGCAAACCTGCTTGATATCGTTTACGTTTGGTTCTCTTTTGAAAAAAGAGGTGCGCAGGAATTGAGTCAGTTTGTCCACCAGGGAACGAGTTTGCTCATCCTGGGCATTGTTATGGCCATGATTGTCATCCTTTGGTTTTTCCGTGGCAATCTCAATTTCCTGCCCCACAACAGGTTCATCCGCCAGCTGGTCCAAGCGTGGATCATTCAAAATGCCCTGCTCACCCTTTCCGTCGGTATGCGCAACATCCACTATATCAATGCCTACGGACTTGCATACAAAAGAATCGGGGTGTTTTTCTTTCTCGTTCTGGTCCTTTACGGCCTTTGGACTATGAGGGAAAAGGTACAGGGCCCAAAAACCTTTTTTTACCTGATTCAAAAAAATGCCTGGTTTTTCTATTTTGTTCTCCTGGCTTTTTCCGGAGTCAACTGGAACGTGGCTATTACAAAATACAACCTTTCAAAAGGAGCGAAAAACGGAATTGACACTTACTTCCTCATCCATTTAATGCCCGACCACAATCTGTATCTTTTACTGGAGCAGAAGGAAAAACTGCTCTCCGGGTCGGCTGCCGATAGAGCGGGTATCCTGCAAGACCTGGAAAATAAAAAAGAAAGGTTTAAGCATTACCATTCAAGGTATTCGTGGAAGTCTTTCAACTTACCGGACTGGAAAAATGAAAAATATTTGAATAAAAAAAGTCATTAAGGGAGGGTTCAAACATGAGTTCATCCCGAATTTTCAAAAAATTTCCAGTTCAGACAGTTTTTGAAAATTCGGGATGACCATGTTTACCGGGTCATTAAGATTTTTTAAAAGTAAAAAAGCCGGATTCGCTTGAAACGAATCCAGCTGCAAAAAGAGTAATATCCTTTAAATTAGAAACAATATTCGTTTGCCGCGATCATTGTATCGGCAATCTTTTGACGTGCTTTTTTTACATTGACCGGAGGGTACTTGGTAAAACGTTTGACCCCCATGAGGAAGGTACGCAACAGGTCGCCTTCTGCGAAGGAAGCCAAAGCATCCGTAGCATTTTTGGCAATACGGCTGTTGGCATCATGGAAGTAAACCCTGAGTATGTTGTCGTAAATTTCCTGCGGATGCTTTCTTTGTTTTTCAGCCAGTTTCATCACACGCAGGAGCAAACCTTCTGCGACGAAGACATCGATCATCATATCCGCAACGTTCATGATGATCTCCTGTTCCTCCTTGAGGTTGAGCTGTCCGTCCATCTGCATTTTGGCGGCTCCTCCTGCTACCATCAGAATGGCTTTTTTGAATTCTTTCAACGCTTTGATCTCCTGTCCGTAAGGTCCTTCAGGCTGGTCAAAACCGGGCATGGAAGCCAGTTCTTTCTGAACAGCCCAGGCCGGCCCTACGATATCGATCTTGCCTTTCATCGCGCGTTTGAGCAACATATCTACTGACAGCAGGCGGTTGATCTCGTTGGTTCCTTCATAGATTCGGTTGATCCTGGCATCCCTGTAAGCCCGGGCGGAAGTCCCTTCTTCTGAATAGCCCATTCCGCCATGGATCTGCAGGGTTTCGTCTACGATATAATCGAGAGCTTCGGAGCCACTGACTTTCAACAAGGCACATTCAATGGCGTATTCTTCCGCTGCTTTTAATTTGGCCTGTCCGAAAGTCATGCCTCCATTTTCAAATTCTTTTTTCTTTTCCGTAAGCATATTGGAGGTCCAGAACAAGGCACTTTCACTGGCAAACAAACGGATGGCCTGCTCTGCCAGTTTGTATTTAATGGCTCCAAAGGAAGCGATAGGCACTTTAAACTGGTAACGCTCATTGGCGTATTGAATAGCAGTTTCTATACTTTTTTTCGCTCCTCCAAGGCTGAGTACAGCCAGTTTGAATCGACCGATGTTCAGGGCGTTGAATGCAATGAGGTGTCCTTTGCCAATTTCACCCAATACGCTGTCTGCCGGTACTTTTACATTTTCGAAATATACCTGGCGGGTGGACGATCCTTTGATGCCAAGCTTTTCTTCTTCGGCGCCAAGCGTAAGACCCTCCATACCCTTTTCCAGGATAAAGCCTGTAAATTTATCCCCGTCCACCTGAGCAAATACAATGAATACATCCGCAAATCCGGCATTGGTGATCCACATTTTTTGCCCGTTAATGATATAGTGCTTCCCGTCTTCCGTTAGGTCTGCTCTTGTCTTGGCTGCCAGGGCATCGGATCCGGAACCCGGCTCCGTCAAACAGTAGGAGGCTTTCAACTCCCCAGAGATCAAACGCGGCAGGTATTTTTCCTTTTGGGCCTCTGTTCCGAAATACAAAATGGGTAGCATACCAATCCCCGTATGTGCTGCAAAAGAAACGGTAAACGGTCCTGCAGGCCCAAAAGTGTCCGCAATCAGAGTATTGGTGTTCTCATCAAGTGCCATTCCGCCGTATTCTTCCGGCATATGCGCGCCCAGCAAACCCAGTTCCCCCATTTTTTCCATCAACCCCGGAGTGACTCCTTCCACCTGCTTTTCTATCTTATCGGCAACAGGCCAAATTTCATTTTCAAGAAAATCTTTTGTCATTTCCTTGATCATCAACTGCTCTTCGTTGGCGTCCTCAGGGATAAATGTTCCCTCTACATTACTGTCTTTGATGAGAAATTCACCTCCATTTAAGATGGCTGATTTTTCAATTGTATCCGGCATAACTCTATGATTTTATTTTATTTACGTAAACAATTCCCAAAAATAGCGAAAATTCGCTACGAAAATATGGATTTTTTTAGACTTTGTAAAGGGTTAACGAAATATTTTAGCGAAAATTCGCTATGTTGTCAATATTTAACAAAACAGATTTGAGGAACCCTCAGGAAAAATCGCCTTTAAAGAACCGCTGAATCCCCAAAATTGAGTTTAAGCGAATATTGAAATAAACTTCATTCCTGTTATTTGATAAAATAAAAGCCGTTACCTTTGCTTCGCTCGCCGCCCTCCTTGAGCCTTACGGCGTTTTTTAAATCCAAGAGGGCTAAAAGAGGCCGGCGATTAGATTTTTTTTAGCTTGGATTTACACGGGACATGATCAATTATCACAATAAAAAATTCAGACCGATCTCCAATACGGCAAATGGAGAGACTTCTGACCAGACTATTTTTTTGTACCAACAGGAAGGAAACATTCTCACATCAGAATATTCCGGAGGCAATATTGTAAAGGGACATTTATTGGGCAAGGTTGACCCGAATGGGAATATTGAAATGCGTTACCACCAAATCAATCTTCTTGGCGAATTAAATACGGGCAGGTGTTTTTCTAAAGTTGAGAAGCTGCCCAACGGAAAATTAAGACTCCATGAAACATGGCAGTGGACTTCCGGAGATCATTCAAAAGGTCAATCAATCATTGAAGAAATATGATTCTTGAACTAGCCATACTGGAAGTAAAAATAAAATAGTAACCTAAGGTAACTTATGAAGGTAAGTATAGTAACCATCGGAGATGAGATTCTCATTGGACAAATCGTTGATACCAACTCAGCCTGGATGGCCCAACAACTGAATTTGGCGGGAGCCAAAGTCGTCAAGATCATCACCACAAGTGACGGGCACGACGAAATCATTCAGGGGATACAACAGGCACAAGAGGTGGCAGACGTTGTACTCATAACCGGCGGTCTGGGACCAACAAAAGATGACATCACCAAAAAAGCCATTGCTGACCTGCTTGGAAACGAGATGGTTTTCAGTCAGATCACCTATGACCGTATTTCCGGACTACTAAAAAAATGGGGCATCCAACAAACGGAAGGCCACAAAGCACAATGTTTCATGCCTTCGAGCGCTCTTTTGCTGGAAAATAAAATGGGCACCGCCCCGGGCATGTGGTTCGATCTGCCAGAGCAGGTCATCGTATCCATGCCGGGAGTTCCTTACGAGATGAAATACCTCATGGAACATGAAGTCATCCCGCGCCTGGTAAAAAGGTTTAACGTTTACCCCATCATTCATCGCACCATTTTGACCAGCGGAATAGGGGAGTCTGTATTGGCGGATAAAATAAGTTCTATCGAAGATGCCCTGCCCGGTTTTATCAAACTGGCTTATCTTCCCGGATTGGCGCAGGTACGATTACGGCTGAGTGCAAGGGCCGAAAATGGAGAGGATGTCCAAAAAGCCATTGACGAAGAAGCCGCCAAAATCGTTGAAATGCTTTCCGAATTCGTTTATGGGTATGAAAACCAGACTTTGCAGGAAGTGGTACTGGAATGCTGCCGGGCAAAAGGATTGAAATTATCCACAGCAGAAAGCTGTACCGGAGGTTACGTCTCCCACCTGCTGACGACTATCCCCGGTTCATCCGATGCCTTTGAAGGCGGGGTTGTTTCTTACAGCAATGCATTGAAAATGAATTTACTAAACGTCAACCCGGAAACTTTGGAACAGCACGGAGCGGTCAGTGAAGAAACCGTTATTGAAATGGCGAAAGGCGCCCGCGAATCACTGGGGACAGACATTGCGGTATCCATTTCAGGCATTGCAGGGCCGGGAGGAGGCACCCCTGAAAAACCGGTTGGAACGGTTTGGATTTGTGTTTCCAATGAAAATCACATTTTTACCCGTAAACTGGAACTTACCAAAGACCGGGTAAAAAATATCCAGTATTCCGCAAATATTGCCCTGACGGCCATTTGGAGGTTTATATTGAAGCATTATTGATTATGATAAAAAAACATATTCCCAATTTCATCACGCTGATCAACCTGTTTTTGGGCAGTTGTGCCGTGGTGGCTGTTTTGGATGGCCAATTCCTAACCACCTTTTTCCTGCTTTTTTTTGCAGGTTTGGCCGACTGGCTGGATGGCGGGGTGGCGAGATGGCTCAAGGTGAGCTCATCTATTGGCAAAGAACTGGATTCCCTGGCCGATATGGTTTCCTTTGGCCTGGTCCCCGGAGCTATCCTTTATGTCCTCTTATTTTATGGACTGGAAGGTACCGAAGACATTCATTTTTCATGGTTGGCTGCACCGGCCTTCCTGCTGACGGTTTTCTCCGGGCTTCGGCTGGCCAAATTCAATCTTGACGAAAGACAAACGGAAAATTTCATCGGTATGGCGACGCCCAACGTGACCATGTTCATGGTGGGCCTTATGCTGATCTATCATTTTGATTATTTCGGCATGCGCGATCTGGTAACCAATCAGTGGTTTTTATACCTTGTCATTGCTTTATTCAGCTGGTTACTCAATGCAGAAATCAGCATGTTCAGCTTCAAATTGAAATCATTAAAATGGGCAGGAAACGAAATCCGGTTTATCTTTATAGTTGTATCATTGGTGTTGCTTATTGTTTTGAAGGGAGCCGCTTTCAGTGTTAATGTATTGCTTTATCTCCTGATCAACCTGGTGCTGCATTTTTTGAACAAAAAGACTGTTAATGTTTAATTTGGATTTAAAGCCCTGATTATTTTACCCGGTACTGCAAGGAAACAAAGAGCATTTTTGCTTTCCATTTTTTAATCCGTATCATCACTGAATAATATGCTTCACGTAATACCCACTCCCATCGGAAACCTCGAAGACATTACCCTCAGAGCTATAAGGCTGCTGAAAGAAGCAGACTTCATTCTCGCAGAAGATACAAGAACTTCGAAAAAACTATTGTCCCACTACAATATAGACACTCCCCTTCGTTCCTATCATGCCCACAATGAACACAAGGTTACCCTGGGGCTCGTCGAGCAGCTGAAGTCTGAAGCCGCCAACGTTGCCTTGATTTCGGATGCCGGTACTCCCGGTATTTCCGATCCTGGTTTTTTGTTGATTCGCGCCTGTGTCAATGAAGGCATCAAAGTAGAGTGTCTGCCTGGTCCAACAGCCTTTGTTCCCGCACTCGTCGCCTCCGGACTTCCTTGTGATCGTTTTCACTACGAAGGTTTTTTACCCCATAAAAAAGGAAGACAAACGAGATTGATCCACCTGGCATCTTTGGAAAATACTTTTGTACTATATGAATCTCCCAACCGGCTCGTGAAATGCCTGTCCCAACTCGCTGAATTTTGTGGGGCAGACAGGCGAGCTGCTGTTTGCAGGGAGATCAGCAAGTTATTCGAAGATGTGAAAACCACTACTTTGGAAGAACTCATAGCCCATTACGGCGACCAGGCTAAAGTAAAAGGAGAAATCGTGATTGTGGTAGAGGGAAAGAAATAGAGCACCTCCCTACCACTTCACCCATCGCTCCACTTTTTCACCATTCTTAATGGTAATTTTAAACACCTCTTCCGGATCACCTTCCACTTTTATTCCTTTAACGGTTACCTCGTAAGTTCCGGGACTCAGAATAAATTTTTTGGGATTGGAGGAGGCACTGGCATAAGTTCTCCTCGCATCAACCGAATGCCGTGTATCCAGAGAATAAATATCAACAGCCGCATCACAAAGGGCTCCTTTAAAAGAGGCTCCAACCGATAATTCGGCGCTTTGAAATTCATGGACAAGGGAAGTCGTTTCATTGGCCTTGATATGTACCCTGCCAATGATCGCTTTTGAGGTGATTCCTTTAATGGTTACCGAATTGATAATGACGTCATAAACGCCCGGCGCCAGTTCTTTATTCATCGGGTTGGTTGCTGCGCTTTCGTAGGTGCGGTTAGAAACTACCGTTTCACTTTCTCCATACAAACGTATTTTCACAGCAGCATCGTGAAGGGTTCCCTGATTGGTTACCGTTAACGACAAAAATCCGGTGGAGAAATCAAAAACCTGTTCAGAAACCTTAGAGTCAACGACAAGGATGCTTTCCTTTCTCATCACAGGAATTCCGCGTTGGCCCACCACACTTACTTCTACATCGTATTTTCCTGCCGGAACATTGATCAGCGCAGGATTTGTTTCCGGTCCCTTATAACTTCTGATACCCGTAATGTCGATATCGGTTCCTGGTTTTAGGACACGAATGGCTCCGTCAATAAGTTCTCCATTACGTCTCACCAGCACGGACAATCTTCCTTTGGGCACATCCACTGTCACTTCAGTTGTTTGCTTCACGGCCTGCGATAGTTGATCCTTATCGGAAGCGTCGATATACAGTCCACCACCTTCCCGGGCAGCACATTCCAATGGCGCCCTGTCTGCATCGCCCAGGTCAAATCCTACCACATGCATCACAAAATCTATACCGGCCGCTTTGGCTTCTTTTACCACATCACAAAGAACGCCTTCGCAGGTTTCTATCCCGTCAGTAATGAGAATGATGGTGGCCGACTGTCCGCTGATTTTTAATTTTTCGATGACAAACCGGGCTGATTGGGCCAGGGGAGTTTTCCCCAAAGGATTGAGGCCCTTCATCGCCTTTTGGAATGCCGCTTTGTCGAGGTTGGTCATGGGCAGCAATTCTTCAATATCGTTGCAATCGCCCTTTTCACGATGCCCGTAGGCCACCAGTCCCAGGGGCTGGTTTTCCGGCATGTTGGCAGTAAGATCCCCAAGGACTTCGCGAGCCACGGTAATTTTAAAATCATCTCCGATTTTTTGCCACATGGAACCGCTGGCATCGGTGATAAAGATAATGGGTTTGGGAGAATCCAACTGGGCAAAAGCGAAACAGTACAGCAAAAGAAAGCTTAAGGTTAAAAGGGTGTTTTTCATAATTTTAATGGATTTGGTTGGTTAAAAATACTGATTTTTAGGAAAATGGTATTTTTAACCAACCAAATCCAGAAACTCCTGTTCCGTAAGGATCTGCACCGTACCAAGCGCCTGGGCTTTCTTGAGTTTGGAACCTGCTTTTTCACCCGCCACGAGGATGGATAGTTTTGAACTTACTGCACTAATGTTACGAGCGCCGGCCGCTTCGGCTTTCATCTGTGCTTCCTTTCGGCTCATTTGCTCCAGTGTGCCCGTAAAAAGGATGGTCTTGCCGGCGAGAGGCGCATCACCGGAAATTTCACGGGGTCTATCTTCATCGGTCTGGTACATATTCACGCCCAAAGCCTCCATTTTTTTCAACACGGCAATGTTATGCTCATCTGCAAAAAAACGGCGTACATTTTCGGCTACCTTGGGACCTACGTCTTTGATATTGGTATAATCCTCCTCAGTCCAGTGTTGCAAATCCAATACATAATTGATTTCCTGGGCCAGTAGTTTGGATACTTTTTGTCCCATGTGGTGAATGGTCAGACTGTGCAGGAGTCGGTGGATCGGGCTTTTTTTGGCCTTTTCAATAGCCTCACGCAGATTCTCGGCTGATTTTTCTCCGAAACCTTCGAGCTGGCCAATTTTTTCATAGTCCAGCTGGTACACATCGGCAATATCCCGTATCCATCCGAGTTCATAAAAACGCTCAACAATGGATTTGCCCATGCCGTCAATATTCATGGCCGGTTTGGAGACATGAAAGATGATCCGCTGCAAATCCTGGGCTCCACAGACACAATTCGGACAACGCCAGGCGGCTTCGCCTTCCATTCGCACCAGCTCGATCGGGGTATCCGTCGTGTTGACGGGGCAAACTTTTGGAAACACTATGGGTTCTTCACTGCCATCCCTCAATTCGGGCATGGCTTTGACAATGTATGGGATCACATCTCCCGCCCTTTCGATGAGAACAGTATCGTTGAGGTGAAGGTCTTTTTCGGCAATAAAATCGGCATTGTGCAGGGAGATGGATGATATCGTTACGCCGGCCAGCGGAACGGGGGTCACCTTGGCCACGGGGGTGATGGAACCAATCTTACCTACCTGGTATTCCACACTTTCCAGTTTAGTGGTGGCCTGTTTAGCCTGGAATTTGAACGCAATAGCCCACCGGGGATGGTGACTTGTATAACCGGCACGTTCCTGCAATTCCCTGCTATTTACTTTTACCACCATGCCGTCGATTTCGTATTCGTAGGTATCGCGTTTTTCCTGCCAGTGCAGGCAAAAATCAACAGCTTCACGGATATTCTTACATACTTTCCTTTCGGCCTGCGGGACTTTAAAACCAATAGAAGAGAGGAAAGATAAACTTTCATTATGGGTCGCAAAATGTTCCATCCGATCCACGCCCGCACTATCCACCGCATAACCTAGGGTGTAAATAAATGCTTCCAGATTTCGCTTCGCCACCTCCCGGGGGTCTTTCATCCGCAATCCTCCCGTGGCTGCATTACGCGCATTCGCAAAGATCATCTGGTCAGTTTCGCTCCGTTCTTTGTTCATGGCTTCAAAACGATCCTTACGGATAAGGACCTCGCCACGCACCTCCACCCTGGAGATTCCAACGCTGGAAAAATCAGCCCGGAGTGGAATGGAGAAGATCGCTTTCCCATTGTTGGTAATGTCATCTCCTACGGCGCCGTTTCCGCGGGTAGCCGCCCTGACCAATACATCATTTTCATACACCAGGGCAATAGATCCTCCATCAAATTTGGGTTCTACAGCGTATTCAATATCCTCCTCCTCAGACATATTGAGCAGTCGTTTGATCTGCTGATCGAAATCGATAAGATCCTCGGCATTATAGGAATTGCCCAGGGACAACATGGGCGTGAGGTGTTCCACGGAAGGAAAATCCGACGTCAGGTCAGCTGACACCCGCTGGGTCGGAGAATCGGGCGTAATCCAATCGGGATGTGCTTCCTCTATGGCCTCCAGCTGTTTGAAAATCGTATCGTATTCAAAATCACTAACGACAGGATCATTGAGGATATAATAACGCCATTCGTGGTAAGTGATCAACTCACGAAGATCCGGCAACTGATCCTGTAAAGGCTTTTGCCGCTCGGCACTTTTTTCATCCAGGTAGGCCTTTGACAATTCGTAGAGCGCCTTTTGTGTTTCTTTTTTGTACATAGATTGAGGTCTTGCAGATGTTCGTTGCGAATTTAGGGAAGATTTTTGGGGAACGGGATATTTTTTTGGGAAAAGGAGAATGGAACGCGGATAAAACGGATTGGACGAATAGAAACGGATTTTTTTGAGGAAAAAGGAATGGTGGAACGCGGATAAAACGGATTGGACGGTTGTGAACGGATTTTTTTGAGGAAAAAGGGATGGTGGAACGCGGATAAAACGGATTGGGCGAATGAGAACGGATTTTTTTGGGAAAGGAGGATGGAACGCGGATAAAACGGATTGGACGGTTGTGAACGGATTTTTTTGAGGAAAAAGGGATGGTGGAACGCGGATAAAACGGATTGGGCGAATAGAAACGGATTTTTTTGAGGAAAAAGGAATGGTGGAACGCGGATAAAACGGATTGGACGGTTGTGAACGGATTTTTTTGAGGAAAAAGGGATGGTGGAACGCGGATAAAACGGATTGGACGAATAGAAACGGATTTTTTTCTTTACAAAAATTCAGTACAAATTGGTTTGATTCGTAAAAAGGGTGCTCCATCGTATTTGACAAAAAATTATAACGAGTATCTTTAGCTTATGAAAATACAGTATTGTTCTGATCTGCATCTTGAATTTCCCCAAAACTGGAATTGGTTAAAAAGAAATCCGCTGATTCCGAAAGGAGATATTTTGATCATCGCCGGAGACACCTTTCATCTGGGGCGACATTTTAAGGACCATCCTTTTTTTGAGCAGGTTTCAAAAGACTTTGACCAGGTTTTCCTGATCCCCGGGAATCATGAATTTTATGGTGGCTTTGATGCTGAAATTTGCTTAGAAACGGACTATGAATATCAAGTCAAATCAAATGTTTTTTTGGTCAACAATACCACCCGAATCCTCCATGACACCAAATTGATCTTCACTACTTTGTGGTCAAAAATTGAGAAAGAAGTCCATGCTATTTTAGCCGGCATGAATGATTTTAAACTAATCCAATTCAAAAACAGACGATTGACCATTGAAAGTTATAATGAGCTTTTCCAAACTTCCTGGCAATGGCTGCAAAAAGAAATTTCCACTTCCGATGGATTAAAAACAATTGTAGCAACCCATCACCTTCCAAGCCTCCAATGTAATGTTCCGGAATTCATGGGAAGTCTGCTCAATGAAGGTTTCTGCGTTGATTTGACAGATGAAATTGCCAAAAGCCAGGTTGATTATTGGATTTATGGTCACAGTCATAGGAATAAACCCCCTTTTAAAATTGATGGCACTGAAATGTTGTCCAATCAATTGGGATATGTATTTGTCCGGGAGGGCATTGATTTTGACAGGGAAAGGATGGTTGGTGTTTAGTGATAAAAAATGGAGCATAAGAAGCGTAAAAATTTACTAAGGATACTTCCCAAAAAGTAAAACCTTCAAGGTTAATGATTGTTCTATTTTATACCATTCATTAACAAGTAAACACAACATTATGGCTTATTATTTCAGCAAAATTCTTACCAGCAATCATTTCGATGACGCTATCGAACAAGTAACCGCGGAATTAAAAAAAGAAGGTTTTGGCGTCCTGAACGAAATCGATCTCCAGGCCACTTTGAAAAAGAAAATTGACGTCGATATCAAAAAATATAAAATTCTGGGAGCCTGCAATCCTCAATACGCCTATAAAGCCATACAAGGTGAGGATAAGATCGGCGTATTTCTCCCCTGCAATGTGATTGTGCAGGAAAATAAAAACGGCGCTATCGAAGTTTCCGCAGTGGATCCTATCGCATCGATGATATCCGTTGAAAATGAAAATTTGGGGGACATAGCTTATGAAATTCAGCAAAAGTTAAAGCGGGTGATCGACCATTTGTCGTAACTTATGAATCAGGATCCTTGCCTCTGTTTTCTCAGGTAATCCCCGGTTTGACTAAGCTTTTTTAAACGCAAGGCGCGCAAGGGGGTTCGCAAAGTGCGCCAGGAGGAATGAAAAAAGGGAGAGATTTTTCTCATCCCGTTTTCATCAATCGTATTCCGTTACCATTGAATCCGTTGTGTTCCTTGCGTAACCCTGGCGGACTTTGCATTTAAACCTTACCCTTTATCCCAACATTCATTCACTATTCACCATTAACAAGATGCATTGCAAATGGAACCCATTACATTTTGACAAACCTACCCACTTGTCGCTTTCCATCGCTTTCTATTATCTCAATATAATACAATCCGGCAGTGAGCCCGGACACATCAATTTCCTCCTTACGGGTGTCAACGATCCGATCCTCTAATAACGCTCCATGCACATTAAAAAGTTTGAGGCGAAAATTCCCATCCAACCCACTTTCGATGATTAATCTGTCGCCTACCGGGTTAGGATAAATACTCACTTTTTCAACCACAAATTCTTCCTCTTCCAAAGCGGTAATGCCCGGCCAGGAAATATGAACCCTTGGGCTTTCCAGTTCGGCGGTACTGATCCATTTCTGTCTCAAAAAGGCTGAAATACCTTTCATCTCTTCATCGGTGAGCGCATGATCGTAAAACAGCATTTCGCCGACCTTGCCTTCCCAGTGCGTATCGGTATAAAAAATATCCGCAAATGAAGGCGTGGTAAATACGGAACCCAATACGCAAAATTTCATGGGGTTGGCGGTTGTCAGCGGGTTCACCACTTTCCCGTTCAGATAGGTGGTTCCGTTCAGTGTAGTGGCAGGAGCGTTGTTGGAAAAAAGTTGAGAGGCATCGGCATGTCGTGGAATATTGACGGAAAGGCCCTCCATGGGCGCAGTGCCGCCCCATGACAAGGCATTTTCTTCATAGGCCATCAACACCGTCTGGTAATTATTCTGGGCGTTTTGGAGACGCTGTAGCCACAAGGTCGCCCAATCGGCAATACCCAATCCATTTTGATGATTGGAGCGATAAGCAAACCAGTTGTCCGGAGCCCAGTTATTGCCCGTTGGGAAATACCAGTCGAGAATGGAACTGGTACCCGGAGCCGGATCATCGATCATGCCGTCGCCATTAAGATCAGCAGCATCCATCCTCAGCAACAAACCGGGAACAGTTGCCGGATCTACCGGATCGGGATACTGAACCGCACTTCTGGCTGCCACGTAATACTCGCCCGCTTCCATACCCGGCTCAAAAGTAGTTCCTGTTTGAACGGGCGTTCCGCAATTATCTGCATCATACCATAAATACTCCGCATCGGGCAATGGATCCACGATGGAATAAATACCCTCTTCCGGACCTTGCACTACTGGTATTTCCGGCATGGTTACCGCAAATCCTCTCCGGTTGCTGCTCCATTGACCGGTGCCGGCAGGAGCGGTCGTCACGTAATAGTTGCCTTCCGAAGGCGGCGTAAACGAACCTCCCATTCCCAACAAAGCAGTTCCTGTTTCATCAGACAACCAAAAATAATCCATTTCCATATCCGGATTTTCTATCCTCACACCACATTGACCGTCTGGCACGACCGTAAGTCCACTTGCAGTAAAACTTTCAAAGGCCGCCATACCGACCTCTGCATCTTTACAGGCAGAGGAGGCATCGGCCACCTCATAACGGTAATCTCCGGGGGCAAGATCGGTACGAGTGAAATGACCGTCAAATTCGGGTTTATAGTCAAAAGGTCCAGAAGGATCGGTGCCAATGAATTCAAGTTCCTGCAGCTGTATCTGGTTTTCCCCGGCACTCGACATCACAAAAAGCCGACAAAATTTATAAGCCAGGGGTGTCCCGATGGTAAACACCCTGCGTTGAAAACGATTGGGAAAATCTTCATTGGTCCGTGTATCCAGTACGGACCAGGTATTTCCATCATCAGAGCCCTCCAGGCGCCAGTCTTTAGGGTCACGCTCGGGCACATCATCGGCCGATGTAATGGCGTAATGTACAATAGTAGTCGGTTCTGGAAATTCGTATCCCACCCAGGCATCGTTGCTTACGGCATGGAGCCATTTGGTCCCCAGGTTATCGTCAAAAGCATTTTCGGGCAGATGTCCCCAGGTAGTTCCGCTGGCGATGATATTGTCCGGATGATCATCGGTACGATCTCCCGTCAGCCGATCGAACCACTTGATCAGGTATGCCGGTGTCCCGCCTTCGACCTGAACATAAATGGTTCCGGTATTCCGTTCCAGTTCGGAAGGAAAATATTGATGGGAAACGGTCATATTTTCAGCAGCGGATACCAGGCTAAAGGATTTGGTGACCGAACAGCCGTTAACGGTTGCCGTAACGGAATAATCTCCGTCAGGCACACTGGTAAGGGTAAGCCCGGTGGCTCCTGTGGACCATTGAATATCCAGTTCTCCGGGATCGTAATGAACGGATTCTAGCGACACTTCCCAACCGCCGTCATGCACGGAACAGACTTTCAGGTCCAGCACTTCATCCTGTTCCAGCTGGACTTTCCGTTCAATGGAACAACCATTGGCATCCACGATGGTAAAATCACTGGTGCCCGGGGCAAGTCCTGTGGCGGGATTGGACACCTGGACGCCGTCCAGCCAGAATTCATATGGCGCGAGCCCTCCAGTAACCGAAAAGTCGGCAAGGCCATTCTCTTCTCCGGTACAATCAGCATTGACGGCTGAAACGGTGGCATTCATATTGTAAACATTGACAGCTGACTGGTCAATGGTCCACACGAACTCACGGTAAGGTTTTGGGTAGGTCTCGTCGAATTTTTCATCGTAACGCACCAGATCAGTGGTGTCAGTTACCGCAAACACGAGTTTATAATCGGCGCATGGCCCAAAGGTCACCTCAATGGAGGTGGTGCCTTCGGCGATCCGTTTTCCATTGAGGAACCATTCGTATTTTTGAGTATTAGGTTCCGGGGCTACCACGTCTGCTGAAAAGGTGATGGTCTGGTTTCCTGTTACGGTCAGTTCGGGATTAGACGGTTGCGGATTTTCTATGACGTTGACATATTTGTATAAAAAGCAGATCACCCTTTGCACACATGGCGCACAGAGATCCTGTCCGTACCCTTCCCCAAAACCGCCGGCGCCCATATAACAGCCTTTGGCTGTGGGGCGATGACAACCAAAATAGTTGGTGAGCCCTCCTTCAAAAGCCCCGATCACATTTTCATAGGCTCCGTTGTAAGGCGTCGGTAAAGGCGTCGCATCGTCGATCCATTTTCGCCAGGGGATTTCATCTTTTAGGGTAAAGCCGGTCGTATTGGCTGTCTCAAAACACTGGTTGCCGGACCATTCTCCACTGGAAGTATATTCATCCAACAAACCCGGCATGGTATGGCCGAATTCATGCAGCAAGGTTTCATAATCGGTTCCGTACATTTTTCCATCACCCACTCTTGCCTCCCGGTTCAGGCCGGCACCACCACCTCCTCCATATTTTGAAGTAGAAAACCAGGTGACCCAACCCGTTTCATCATTGGCCCAAGGGAGAAATATTTCATTCCTAAGTTGCTGGATGATGTTGAAACTCCACCAGGTATGATCGCCCGGCGCATCGGGCCACCAGGCGGCATAAAGGTTGAAAAAGTTTTTATACTGTGCGTAAGGCATCTTTGCCCCCGGATCATTGAAATCAAAAGAAGGAAGAAAATTCAGCTCCAACCGACTGCGTAATTCCTGGGCATTGGTAAAATTGTCGTTTGGATTGGCAGACGTACGATTTTGGATTACAAAGTTGATCCGGTTGTCTTTGGGGCCCGAGTACAATAAGGTATCAAACGATTGAACATCGACAATACCCTCCAGCGTTATACAAGAACCGTCATCTACGGTTGCCAAAGGATCGTAATTGAAAGCATTGGGATCCGTACATCCCAAAATTTCAGGGATACAGTCGGTTGCATTGATCCCAAAATAAAATACCTGACCGGTTCCAATATCAAGGCCAAAATTTTCTGACGAGTTCTCCCATTCCAAATGGACAGAACCTCCGTTCCAGCCATCGCCGTAACTGTCGCTGGCGGTAAACACATAACAACCATCCATCAGGCAAACCACTTCCTGAGTAGTAGTGGCATTCTGTTCTCCCTGGAATTGAGTAATCAACAAACCATTACTATCATGTAGTTGCCAGCTCATTTCATCGGCATACTCCCCGGTTGTGGAAGTAATGGTCACTTCATTGAAATCACATTGGCTGAAAGCATGTGGTGTCAAAAACAGGAAAAGGAAAAAAATGGAAAGTGATGTTGTGATACGGGTTGTCATTGATATACAGGTTGTTGAATAAAAACAAATATAGGTATAATGGCTCGAAATATTTCGTTTAGAAATGGCGATGAACATTTACGAGCTCCACAAAAAATAATCAATAATATCGTCAATAACAGGAATATTTGTTGCTGAAAGAGTATTTTACAGTTTAGTTTCACCGTTGGCAATACAAACCAGGAATCATGAGATTAAATGAACAGGAATACAACCAATACATTCGCATTCACCCAAAATTAATTTATTTCGCCGGCAAAAAACTGGCTCTTTTTCCAAAAAATACCACTCTTGAAAAATTCCTTGGGTGGTCAGTGGAAAAAAAATACCCCATTAGAGAGGCATTATACGAAAACCTTCATTTGCTGGATGAATTTATCCATGAATTTTCAAAGGAGCTCTCAAAGGAAGATATTGAACTCATTCAGCAGTTCAAGCATTTTACCAAAGGAACTTTTGTCGTCGTAAAATTGACTTCTGAACATGCCATTTTTATGGATGACCAGTTTGCCTATGAGGTTTTGGCCTTGAGTGATCCGTTTGAAATGTTTTGGGGAAATAATTTACCGGTAATGGTGGAAGCTGTATTGCTGCCTTTTAAGGACAAAATTATATACGACGGAATAATTTCTTCCTATCCTATCCTCATTGGTCCTGGAATGAAAGAATCAATCATGCATGATTTCAACAGGATTGTTGCTCAAAATGGCGTTATTTCACAGCTGCCTGTGGATGAAAAAATAAAAGCTCATGCTCACATTGATCCCGAGGAATCGGAAATACCAACGGACGAAGAACTTGATTTTTTCCAGGAAGAATTAGAGGCATTCATGGCGTTTGAAAATCGTCAACCCATGCCTGAAATTGACAATCTTTCGCCCCAGGACATGCACCACATTTTATACCAGCCTTTCGAGGATGTTTCTCCCATCCAATGGAAAGTGCCTGTCGACAAAAACGTTTTTACCCAGGAAGTGCCCTTTTTTAAACTGATAACCGCCTACTTGAAAATGGTTGAGGAAGCCGGGCAGATGAAGCTGACTCCTAAAGGCAATTTACAGGTAAAAACATGCAAGGACCTCTACGCATTAGGCATTATTAATGAAGGCCATATCGAAAAAGGTACTGTAAAATTGAACAAAGAATCTGACAGTATAGTGCTCCAAACTGTCCGCATCATCGCAGACCTGGCCGGCATCACAAAAAAGCGGCATGGTAAGGTTTCGCTGACGGCCAAAGGCAAAAAATTACTGGACAAACCGGACTTGCTTTTTAGAGCCATTTTCCAGACCTACTATCAAAAATTTAATTGGGAATATCACGACTTATACGAGGACAACGGGCATATTCAGAATACTTTCGGGTATCTGCTCTATCTGTTACTCCAATATGGCAAAGAAGAAAGAAACTTGCAGTTTTATGTCGAAAAATACCTTTTGGCGTTCCCCTTTATTTTAGAGGCTATCGAACCCCGTAGCTTATACCATTCGGCGGAAAAATATACTCAAAATTGTATCCATACAAGAGTCTTTTCACGATTTTTAAACTGGTTCGGGTTTATAGAGGAACGAACCACAGGAAAAAAATTCTTTGACATAGAATATTTCATCAGGACCAGCGACACCTTCCGAAAAATAATGGAGCTGGATGCTTCAAAATTTCAATTTGAAAGGCCTGAAGGTTACGCCTGATTTTTCTTTGGGTCTTCGGTTGACCACACATATTTTCATCAGGAATAAAGGTAAAACCGAGGATTTCCGATACCTGTAATGGCGCAAAGACTGGGGCAAATCCTTTTTCATACGGTCTTATCTGCAGGTTTACCTGCTTCAGGCATTACTGCTGCTGGTGATCATCACCCCCGTGAGTTTCACACATGGAATGCAATGACATAACGTACCAACGGTCGGGAGGGTTATTTACTTTAATGTCCTATCGAACATTTTATCCTGAAAGGATTAAATATGAATAACCACGGGTATAATCAGTTTATTTTCAATAAAATATAAAAGAACCCCGAAGTGGGTTCAACCCTTGATTCGCATAAATACTCAAGGAAAAGAGTTTGTTTCATGGACGGTCAATTACCTTTGACCTTTCTTAACTACCTCCGGAAATATTTTTTTTCCTGACAGGTAAAGGGGACGATAAAGTCTTCAAAATCGTTAAACAATAAAAGAATAAAATGGCTATTGCAGGGGTGGATGGATGCAAAAAAGGCTGGCTGATGATCAAATACGATAATGATCGTTATACTTATGCCGTCCACGAAAATTTTACCGGGTTGATCGGTGCTCACTCCGACCTCCAAAGAATCTTTATCGATATTCCCATCGGATTGAGTTCTGATGATTTTATCAGGACTGTTGAAAGTTCATTACGGAAGGAGTTGCCGGGAAGGCAATCAACCGTTTTTAATCCGCCTTGCCGGGAAGCTTTAAAATTTACAGATTATGAGTCTGCCAAATCAATAAACCAAAAAACAGAAGGTAAGAGCCTATCCATTCAATCCTTTTTTATCAGCAGCAAAATAAAAGAGGTCGACGACTTTCTTTTGAAAGGCAACAGGCAATTGGAGATTTATGAAAGCCATCCCGAACTTTGTTTCAAATATTTAAACCCACCTCAACAGGTTTTGCTCACTAAAAAATCAAAAAACGAAGGCATAAAGGATCGATTGGCTATTCTGGAAAAATACGATCCTGAAATTTCTCCCCTTTACCATGATATCCTGGGGAACACCCAAAGGAAGGATGTAAAAAAGGATGACATCGTGGATGCTATTTGTTTGTGTCTGGCAAACAGGTTGGCAGGGCCTGCAGGCTTATCTTTCATCAAGGATAAACAAGCCAGAGATGACGCAGGGATTGATATAAAAATTGCTTATTATAAACTACCTTTGACCAGGAAATAACGTGGTTACACGTGGGGTGATTAATTAATTTAAACCATCCCTGTATCCTGACGCAGGACGGTGGGGGATACCGCTTCCTTCTACCCACAAACTATTATGAAAAACCGGGTGTTCGAGAATCTTTGATTTCGCATAGTTTTCTTTTAAAATTCAGCATTGCCATGGAAAACATTACCAAAATCATGTTAAGTTACCTGCTAACAGCCATCGTATTCTTCGCTGTAGATATGCTTTGGTTGGGGCTCATCGCCAAAGACTTGTATCAAAAACATTTGGGCAATTTTTTGTCGGATAAAGTCAACTGGACAGCCGCCATTATTTTCTACCTGTTGTTCATCATCGGTATTTCCATTTTTGCCATTTACCCGGCGGTGCAAAAAGAGTCCCTCGGCCAGGCCATCTTGCTGGGCGCTTTGTTTGGCTTTTTCACCTATGCCACTTATGATCTGACCAATCTCGCCACACTGAAAGACTGGCCGATCAAAATCGTTTTTATCGATATTACCTGGGGCGCCGTGCTTACTGCAGTGGTCAGTGTCGCGGGATTTTACATCGTAAAAATGGTTCATTGAAATGGTTGAAATAATGTTACAATCCGCTCTACTGATCTTCATTTACGCTACCCTGTGGTTCGTGATCTCCATTATCATCAAAAGGAATGATGTGGCCGATATCGCCTGGGGACTAGGGTATATTCTGCTGTGCGGTTTTTATTTTTTCACCCGAGAACCTACTTCCAGGGCACTGTTATTATACAGTCTGATATTCCTTTGGGGCGTCAGGCTGGCCATCCATATTTTCATTAGAAACAAAGGCAAAACGGAAGATTTTCGATACCTGCAATGGCGCAAAGACTGGGGCAAATCTTTTTTCATTAGGTCTTACCTGCAGGTTTACCTGCTTCAGGGGTTTCTGCTGCTGGTGATCATGGCTCCGGTAATGATTGTGGCTACGCATTCTCAACCGGAATTAAACCTGCTCGACTATATCGGCATAGGGTTGTGGATTATCGGTTTTTATTTCGAAGCCATCGGCGATGCCCAATTGGTCCGGTTTAAAAAAGACCCTTTGAACAAGGGAAAGATCATTCAATCCGGCCTTTGGCAATACACCCGCCATCCCAATTATTTTGGAGAAGTGGTGTTGTGGTGGGGCATAGGGTTGATCGCCCTGAATTCGCCATGGGGTACCTTTGGCCTCATGGGTCCATTGATGATCACCTTGCTCATTCTTTTCGTTTCAGGGGTACCTATGATGGAAAAGAAATACGAAGGCCATGCGGATTATGAAGCCTATAAAAAGCGGACGAGCAGGTTTATTCCGTTCATGAGGAGAGATCCAGAAAAAAGAACACAGGATTAGAATCCTCCATAGGGTCGGTTATTAAATCTCATAGCACTGCTTATCCTTTTATGAGCCTTTAAAAGTTATTGCGTGTAAGAATCCCGGCAAAATCATTACCGGCAATAGGTATTTTGGATTCTTCAAAATTTACGAATTCAGCATTAATCAAGGACAACACTTCATCATAAGAATCGTTTTTGTAACCCTTATAGTTCTTAGAGAAAGTTTTCAAATTAACTTTCACTTGGCCTTCTGCTGATGCAATTTTTAATGCATCATTAATTGCCGGATGAGCTATATAGAAGGTATCTAAAATTTCTATGGCTAAGGTTTGCTTTAACCATAGGTCATTCAACGGTTTAGTCCATTTCGGTTCTTTCTCTTTTAAAAGATATGCACTCAAGCAATTTGGATTTTGATCTGAAAGTTTTTCATAAAGTGTTAGAAGCGGAGAGAAGCCCTCTTTATCGGTCCCAACTATGGCAATTTTTTGCGAAATTTGTATCGTTTCAGCTGTGTATCGTTCCTTTAAATATTTTTCTAAATCGGTCATCATTTTTATTTTTAAAGTGAGTGAATAGCTAAAAGTTCCCCCCGGAGTCCTTAGCCAGGAAAAAAGTAGCTATAGTTTTATCCCTAAGTAAACATTGAGGGTAAACAACCAGGAGTCATCTAAAAGGCTAAATTCGGATGACTCCTGCTCTACTAAGAAACCTGATTAAAGTATAGCCCTCCTTAGATTCCCACCGTTAATTTGGTCATTTTCTTCAGGTAATAGAACAGTTATCATTACGAATTTGTCATCCAATTCATTTGTGTTTAAATAAACATTACTGCCATCGAACTCAAACCCAATATTAAATACCTCGTTAAGCCTGCTAATGATCTGACCTATGGCTAGCCCTGGGGAGTAGGTATCAACCGTTAGATTTAACTGAGGGGAATCTATTAATTGTCGTAAGGTAAAACTTGTTTCAACTCTTACTTTTGCCATGATAATAATTTTATAAGATTAAAAATATAATTCTTCGTTGTGCCAAAACGGCTTATTCTTTCCCAAAAATTGCACTGGAATTCACAGCCGTCTTGTCCTGCATCATCGCCTGCAACTGCGCCACACTCGCTTTCAACTCATCCATGCTTTCCAATTGTTTTTCCAGTTCCGCGACACGCGCCGTGAGTGCCTGGTTTTCGGCTTGCAACTGCTCCGTTTGTTTGGCCAGCTCCTGGGTAGCGGAGACGTTGAGCATGGAAATGGCATCGTAATCGACACTTAAAAGGTCGTCCACTTGTTTTCCATAGACAAAAATGGATTCCATATTATCGAGTTCGGTAGTGGATTGGACTACAAACTCCTTGGGGGATATAACCCTGATTACTTCTGCTATTACACTGCTGTTGCCAGGATAACATTTCAAATCAAGCTTATCATTTACAGCCAAATGATGTTCTTTTGCCACTACCAACTGGTATTCACCTGTGGTGATCTTATCGAAGGAAATGGATGGCTGAAATACGCTGGGAATAAAACCTTGTGTCGCCTGTTGAACTGCTATTGGATAGACCTCTTCGAGCTGCTGGGCAATGACTTTTTTATAGCTTCTGTTGTCGGCAATATCATCGATCATTTCGTAATTGACAATTTCTATGGCCTTCAGGCTTTGCAGGTCTTTTAGTGTTGAGGTTAGGCTGATGTTCTTTTTTATTCGGATATCCGAGGTCGTAAAAAGTCCCGTTTTTGTAATAATATCCCCTTCGGCTAAAATACTTATTTTTCTGTATTCTCTGTTTTTAACATAAACCCTTTTCCACATATCCCCCCCTGAATTTTTAAATATTAAACCAGCTAACTCACTACCATAAACTGCCGCGGGTCCGGCAACATGCAATTGTGCTTCCTGGGGGGTAAATACCGTAAATCCGATACTAACAAGATTGTCTGGATTAATAAACAATGCTGGTGTATCGTCTTTGCTGGCCTTTTCGCCACCCCAGATTCCCAGACCTCTAGTTGCTCCTCCTATTCTTGCAATACCTGCGTGAGAAAAAGTAATGATAGGATCACCATTATGGATATCCAATTTAATCTTGTTGCTCATGTTAAATCCACTGGCAAATACAGGGCCATTGACGTTAAGTTTGTATCCCCCAGGGTCAGTCGTCCCTATACCTACATTGCCAGTGAAAGTCGTACTCCCTGATGCCGTTAATTTGCCAGTGAAAGACGAACTCCCTGATGCAATTAATTCACCAGTGAAAGTCGTACTCCCTGATGCCGTTAATTTGCCAGTGAAAGTTGAACTCCCTGATGCCGTTAAGTCTTCCTTAAAAGTCGCACTTTTGTTTACAATCAAAGGGCCATCAAAAGTGGAAGTTTTATTGACTTCCAATGGGAAATTGATTTGTACTTTATTTTCGTCAATAAGTAATGGCTGTGCTAGCAGCCACTGGCTGCTTCCCAAAAAGAGTAATAAGAAAAGGAATGTAACAAAAGAGGTGTTTAGGTTATTTTTTTTAATAGTATTTTTCATTGTATTCATTTTTTATTCTTTTAAAAAAGTATTTTTCTATTAAAATTTGACCACCAGGCATTTTTTAAAATGACCTAACCGGGCGAACGTGATGAGAGATCCTATCTTTATCATCAGTATACTCCTGAGCACCATTTGCAAAATTTTGTTTCATGACACGTCCTCCAGACACCTCCGAGCTCCAATATTCTTCAGGAACAAAATTTCCAAGGTTGGCCTTAAATAAATTTTCATATATCAGGTTCAGCTCCTCTTTAGAGGGCATTCGCCAATCGGTGTATCCATCATAATTCAAAGTATTACAAATGCCCATTCCAGCTAACCAATTGGTTTTAGTCCAAACTTCCGGGACTGCTACCAAACCATGTCCATCCCCGGTTAAGTGGACTATAATGCCTCCTGCGTATGAATCTCCAATTGAAAGCGATTTCTTCTTTACCTTCCAATTCCCGATATTACACGTCAGCTTAGCACCGCTTTCAACGCTGAAGCCGGGTTTGAAGGAAATAGATTTTCCGGCATAAAGGATCGTATTGTTAGGGCTTTTATGAACTACTGCTCCGACCTCAATGGCATTGATGGTACGATACACTTTTTGGTCTTCAGGAACAGAAGTGATCGACAAGGTCGTTACATCCCCCACAAATGATACCGGTTGAACGAGGGCTACGAAATTATCATTGCCAATGACCAGGTTGCCATCAGGTGCCAATAACAGGCGGTTGCCAGTTAAATTAGCATCATTCAGCTCATTCAACGGAGTTGTTTTTACTGTGCCATCACCCTTATTGTAAATCGTCAAATCAGCAGCTTTACCGGTTGTATTGAGTACATAAACATTTCCGTTTTTATCCGCAGCAAGCGTACTGGCCGGGTTCAGGGAAGTGCCTCCTACTGAAACAAGGTTCATTATTGCTAAATCAAGCTTCATCAGGGCTCCATTTTGGATAAAATAAGCGTTTCCGTTTGTGATGACCGGCTGAGAAAAACATTCGCTTGACTTACCACAACCATCATAGGTTTTCACCAGATTACCGTCAATATTGAAAACGGTCAATTGCTTTCCTGTTCTGAACCCATCAAGCACCACGACCTTTCCCGTTTTTACATCCACAGCAGGAACCGGGATTTTTGTTTCGTCACCTTCAATCTTAATTGAAAATATTTCTTCTGAACTTTTAAGGACTGTCCCATCCCTGGTGTCCAGCACCACAAGTTTGTTATCATCCCCAAAAACAACATAAGCCTTCTGCTCATCTTTACTGAGTGCCAGGCTTCCGAAATGATGATTTTTTAAATTTGTAAGTGGAGCATATTTCCATTTGATCTTAAAATCAGGGGTGTAGGCATAGAGCCCTCCTTTAGTAGACAAGTATAAACTGCCGTCAATGCCCACCACCGGCGTGGCAGTGACCGGTTCTGTGGTAAAGCGTTTTTTTTCTTCGAAGTTGTTTTCTAAATCCAACTCGACCAATGTAGTAGCCGCTTTACCAAGAATACAATAGAGTTGTTTCTTTGGACCCACCACAGGTTGGTGTTTTACAATATCACTCAATCTTGGGCTTTCAGGGTTTAAGCGTTCCCCGGTTGAAGTCAAAGCATAACGATGCAAATAGTTGCCTTCGACATTACCATTACCAGTACCTGTCTGTTGAACGGCACAAATCAATTGACCATCATAGATGACAGGATTTACCTTTGTGTAAGAAAATTGATTCGTGCCTTCAATGATTTTCCTGGCTTTTACCAAATCCGGTGTGACATTAGATGCCCAGGTTTGCTGGCCACTGTGCTGGGGGTCTTGTTTCATTTGTGCCCAATTACCCAGCGCCAAATGGGAGTCTATGGAGTATTCAATGATCAATTTGGGCTGATAGGCATACCCATCTTCCTGCGCTGTTCGTGCAGCGTAATATTCGTAATCTTCCTTACTTGCAGCCAGCAGCAGTGAAATCAGACCACGGGCAGCCATTTTGGAATTGATAATCGGATCTTTGATATTGAACTTAAAATCTGTGCCTGAATCCCGTTGCTTTGGGCTTACGTCCTTGAGCCCAATCGCCTTTCTTTTTCCTATAGGGATGTTATCTCCACTGTCGGGCCGTGTTTCCCAACTGAAGTCACTCCAAACCTTCTGAGCATCAAGGGGATAAACCTTAACCGATTGGGTTTTAGAACCCACTGCTTCCTTTAAATAAATCCGCAGCGTTAACGATTTGATTTGAGCATGGTTCGGCATATTACCCAGGTTGAATTGCAGGTAGCTCAGGTTTTCATAACTAACACTTCCATTCTTTTCTTCTCCTTTTATGAATAATCCATCGTAATCTTTTTGAGATACCTTGTCCGGTGCTGGCTTGGACACGGTGACCTCTTTATCTGACAATAAGGTCATCACTTTCACATCCTGAGCCTCTAAGGTAGAAAGGCTGAGCAGCAAAAAAAGGAGGATAAAAGAACGAATCTGACCAGATTTTTTAAATATTTTCATATTGTGAGTTATTATTTGTTAGGAATTTTTATTTGTTTGTTCCGGAACTAAATAATACATTTTTGAAAGGTTAATATAATCCTGTTTACTATCTTGCTGGGCGATGAGCCATACGCAACCATTGAACCCGAGTGTTTGGAGGCAATAGGAGTTTCCCCCGCCTAAAAGGATATTATCCCATCCAACAGATGGGCTACCTCCAGGTGCCCCCTTTCTGTAACCTTCTCTGGTTATGTCTCCGGTTTTATATTCATTGTCGAAGACAATCCAGCAATGAGCAATTTCCCGGCCATCCTGATTTTTGGTGACATACGTAAGGAATATTTTCCCTTCCATGGAGATAAGGGCCGCAGCGACGAGCCATTTAGAATGCTCACAAATGGTCATGGGTGATCTTTTTTCAATATCGAAAACCTGCCCCCACGACCACCCATTCTTCGTTTTACTGTACTTCCATATATCCCTTACCGGATTTCCTTCAAAGGCTTCAAAACCTCCTCCGATCCAGATCTCCATTTTATCCATGTCTTCCGGGGCTGAAGCATCCCTTAAAACGGTCGCCGAAAACTGGCACCTTGCGGGAAATCCTTCAGGGGTCGTTTCCTGGTGCCATTGTTTACCGTCCCACCGTTTGACTTCATTGAGCCCGTTTCCGAATTCATCCAGTCCGCCTATCACCCAAATATTGTCGATTCCATTAGCATCAGGAAAAACAACACAGGAATGTCCCATGATGGGATCCCCTTTTATCGGCTCGTGCTCTTGTCTCCGATTCTTGATTTTTCTGGATACATCCACATCATAACTACATAACTGGTTGGAGGCGCTTTCACTGCGGATCTCGAGTAAACTTCCCCCAATAAAATAAAGCCTGGCAGGCTCATTTTTTGCACTGGCATAGAATACCGAAGGCCGGTGAAGATCCGCTTCCTCAATTATGATGGCAGATCCGCCCTCGCCCACTGGTTCCAAATTTCCCGTGCCTTCTGTATTAGATTGCCGAAGTCGAATGGGTTTTCCTTCTTCTTTTTCGATCGCTGCTGCTTCCTCGCCCACTGGTTCCCAATCGTCCGTGCCTCCTGTATTTGATTGCCAAAGTCGAATAGATCCTTCTTTTTTGTACCTCCCCAATGTCCAGATTTTGTAATCATATTCATTCCCTATCAATTGCAGTATTTCGCTTATTTCCTTTTTTTTCTTCACAATTTGTGACAAAGCAGTGGTATTCCAACCAGTTTTAGGAGTAATGATTTTTCTTTTGTTAATTTCTTTGGCGACCTGTTCCCCTTTGGAAGTCTTCAAATAAATATGTGTTGCCTCTTCGGAAGTGTCAACAATTTTTATTGGCAGGTTTATTCCTTCGCAAACGCCATTATCATCTATTTCAGGAAGAACTTCAGAACCTACAATATCAACTTCACCACCATCTGCATAATGGATACTGTATTCACTTATATTGCGGCATTTCCAGGAAAGTTTGACTACTCCTGAATTATACAGAAAGGAAGGATTAATGTGGAAGTATTCAATGGTATTTACATTTTTGGCTATACGAACGAACGCAGGGAGTTGAGCCAATTCCTTTTCCTTATCCTTCCCGAATAAGGTAACTTTTAGCGTGGCCTGCTTTATCTCCGGGTTATGGTTCGGATTTAAATAGACATTTTCAAATTCAAAAACAAAAGAATCTTTTAGTTTTTGCCCCATTTTAAAATCCGCGCCTGTTTTTGTTCTATCATAAGTAATATTTCCATCATAAACATAACCTGGCGTATACACATGGTTACCGTCAGTAATTATACTTAAGCCTTCTACCTTGATAAGGTGGATGGCAGCCATTTTATCATTACTTTCAGTCCCAGAAAGCTTATAACTAAGCTTTTTGCCAGTATTTTTTTCCAAGCTATTCAAGCAGTTGTTTTCCGGTTCAATTTTGTAATCCATCTGTTCGTTTTTTAATTTAAAAGTTATTTTTCTTCTTCCTGTGTTTGTATTATAACCCCTTCTTTTTCCAATTTCAAAAATCCTTCCTGGAGGCCGAGGGATTTAAAATCATTATTGGCGGATCCGGGATGAGCTTCTTTATGTCCCCATTTCCCCTTTTCATCGAGAAAAAACCAGGACCACTTCCTGGATTGTTGCTGAAGGGGAAGATTCAGTTCATCCAGGGCGCTAAGTACCGGTGTCGTCTGGATATATAATTCCATATTCTCCAAAGGTTCCTGGATATATTCCTGTGGCAGGTCAATAAATTTCTCCGGGAGAATACCCGTTCTGGCAGTCACCCCTCCCCTTGGGTCAATTAACAAGGTAAGGTCGAGCCTTGGGGCATTCAACCCAAGTTGAATTTGCCCGGCTCCGAAATACTCATTTTTGGAAGGCTCAAAACCATGAGCCAGATTTAACTTTTCAAAATCATCATTCAGAAAATACCCTACCAGACCATCGTTTCTATGCTCACGGTTTCCCAGGCTAAGGTTAAATTTTATATTCTGAAGGCCCCGGGCCTCCAATTGAGTTTTCTCATCCCAGGTTGCATTATTCGTTTGAGGATAAGCAGGAAGGCCAAAAGATTCCAACCCAACCGAAGCCCTGGCAAGGGCCAAAGGCTGACTTACCTGGTGGGCCAGGTTATTGCTATACTGCTGGCCTTTTTTGCCGAAGGAAACATCCAGGTCTTCCAGTACTTTTTTCAGATCTCCCCAGGTTTTTCCAGAAGCTTGCAAGCTTTGCACAAAAAGGCGCAAAGTTTCATCTTTCACGACAGCCTCCATGTTTTGATCCTTCGTTTCATTGCCCTTAACCGGGGCGTTTCGCCATCCAAAAGGCTGGTTGTCCGAAATATAAAAAAGGGCTCCCAGGGCCATGCCTTCCTGATCATAAATCCATAAACTTTCGTCTATCCGGTGATACAAAATCCATCCATATACAGGACTGGTGGAAGGGTCGGAATTGGAATCCTGATCGGCATGCTTCGCAGATTTCCATCTGAACATCAACCGGGCGGCCTGGCAAAGCCGGGGCGGCAACCTAAAAAGGTGTTTCGCTTTAGATTGATTGTCACTGGCAGCGATCAAACTACCCGAAAAATTGGTTGTTTCCTTTAAAGTATCTCTTTTTCCAACATATTGAATCTGACCAAAAGAATCAACGATCCAGAGTTGCCTGATTTTTATATGGCCGGCCCTCAAAGGAAAAAAATTGGGTGCCGATTCCTTTATACTATCTGACATGGGGAGGAAATAATGACTCTTCGACTCGTATTGATCTAAATTCTCAATACGCCGAATCTTTTTGTCCCCTTCATTTTTTTCCATTAACGGAAGCCTGATGGCCTGTTTTTGCATCAGCAAACAATCGGTCAGCCCGTCCAAAGATTGCGACAAAAGATTGATTTGACTCAACTTATCAAAGCCTTGCAATTTGCTTTTGAGTAATTGCTCCGCCACATTTGACAACAAAGTTTTACCCTCGAATACCATTTTATTTTCAGTATTGACATCCCCTTTCCAGCTGTATTGGGTTTTATCCCATTCCCAGTTGGAAAAATCAAATTCCCAGCTATCTGCCTGCTTTTTGTAATCCGGGTACCATTCTATTTCCCACAACATAAACAAAGGCGTCCAGGGCGATTGCCACCTGGTTTGCCCAATGGAGGCGAAATATTTTTGTCTCCCCATGTCGAAAATATCTTTTGCAGTAATACTGCCTCCATCGGCTGACTGGAATCCCAATAATTGATTTTGGAGTTGCGCCTCAATAGGTTTTTTGGGGTTTAAGAAATTCTTAATAGCCTCACCTAAACTTTTGTGGTTATCATTATCCGTTCCTCTACCACTTTTAGTGGAAAAGAAGGTTTCTGCCATTTTTATCGCAGCAATTTGATCCATCAGGAGCATTTCAAAATACAGGCTTTCGACCACATCCAGGGGCATATCTGGTTTAATGGCCAATGGAAAAGCGGGCAATCCGGCATCTTCAACAGAAACCCATTCCTTCGATATTTTTTCCGTCCGCAATAAAACCTTATCGATTACCCCCTCCATCAACCTGCCTTTCACTTTTTCATTCGAATCTTCCTGGCGGTATTTATCTGCGTCATCGATACCTGGCCCGTAAAACAACAAAGCCGGATCTTGTGGTCGCCAAAAGTTGGGCATTTTTTTTCGGGCCAGCCGGTATTTGCCTTTGGCATTTAAGGTAAGATTGCCTTTGTCATTTTTTTCAGGTTCCTGGGTATAACCCAATAATTCATGTATCTCTTTTTGGGAAGTACCATAACGGTACCCGTCATTATGGTCGTAACCGAGTTTATCCGATAAGATTTCTATTTCCTTAATAAGCGAATCAATTTCAGCCTGAACATCCTTGATCTCCTTACTTTCCTTAATTTTTTCAACCGCCACCTTATCTAATAATTCCCGGTCCCAGGCAGCTCTGAATTCAACCTGCAGGGAATTTTTTCTTCGGATCTTTTCATCATATGAATTTTGATCCTTATTGAGTTGATAGAATGAGGTCTTCAATTTTGCTAAATTTTCCAGAGCCTTCTTTTCCAGAGCCACTTCTTTGGGTTCATCAGTTTTTTTTGCCTCATTAGTTTCTTTTACAACAGCCTCCCTGAAAAAAGTGAGGTCCGGAAAAGGCGGCAATTTTTCTTCCTCCTTTTCTTTGGCCTCATCGGTGCGTTCGATCTCCCAAACCGTTCCTCCTCCTATGGGCGCAAACCCTCTCTCGTGGACTTGGGATTCAATTTCACCCCGTGTTTTCACCTCTTTTAATAAATCATATTGAAAGGCAGAGAGCAATTTTTCATCCGCTTTCGTTTGTTTGGATAACCGGGCACTAAGCCCTTCTACCGCAGTATTTCCCAATACGGTATTCACAGCGGTTTTTATTACCGGGGCCGTTTTGTCTTCATTGTTACTCCAAACGACCTCATGAAGTGCCGAGTGACAAATGGTATCCTGTCCTGTTTCCGGCCATGTGCCCGGGTGCTCCCATCTTTTTTTAAGCTCTTCCAGGCGCAACTCCCATAATTTTTTGTCTGTCTTGCCAGCAGGATTAAGTGGGTCCAGTTGTCCATCGGAATACCAGCCCACCACTAAGTAAGTAAAAGTTAATTTCTGCGTCTTATCCAAATGCTCTAATTTATCATGAAAGCCAAAAACATTCTGGCAGCTATTATACAATGCCGAAAAAGCAGGATTGCCTGGAGCCATGGCCGTTAGTGTTTCTCTTGTTTCATCCGGCTCCGTCCAGTCCTCAAAGGACATAACCTTCCCAATTTTTTTGGAAACAAACCCCTCCTTCTCATCCATGGACAGCCAATTGAGTGACCAGTCGTCATCCTCCGTATAATCACTTTCTATCACCCAGGCTTTATGTTTTAGGTCGTCTTGTTCACTATGTATTCTCAATACCAGCCAACGATTCGGCACAGCAGGGAAATTCAATTCTTCTTTATAAACAATACCATGAGTAAGCGCAGAGGGTAAGGTCCAATGCAAGTGAATACCCACTTCCTGGCTGGGAATCCTGATAGATGAAAATAAGCCTCCCTTTTCCAATTTACTCCCCACCAGTCCTTCGATATTGTCATAATCCAATCCCAGGTCTTTCCATTGATCATGGGGAGATGGAGCAACCCCATTGAAAATAAAGGCTTTTAAATCCACCGGCACGATAAAATATGGTACGTTCTCGCTCATCAATTTTGATTTAATACTTAAGTTCCAAAGTGAAAAGTATCGGGCTTTCAACCATGTGAAAGGCAAACTGGGCCGAGGTGAATGTTTTCTGACCGGTTACTTGTTGCATATTTTTGGCCATTTTTTTAATGTCCAAAACTTTTAATGTCTTGTTGCGAAAAGGAATCTTTTCTACTTTTTTTTGCGTATCAATTGTTCCCAATAAATCTCCTTTTTCCGCAACTCTAGGGTGCTTTAAAAATTTCTCCTTACTTGATTCTTCCAGTCCAAAATGCATGGATTCCGGAGGCTGAATGATCACTATTTGCCTGACTTTTCGGTCGAATAAACAAAACAGAATATCGTCTTTAATACGCTCCAGTCGCAGAGGAACCAGCCAATCAAGATCATCTTCTAAACTCGCATCTACTCCTTTAGCAAATACTTTAACCCCTATCCAGCCCGATATTAATTTGGACCGCAACATGAAGCCGGAAATAAACCCGTTCAAAGAAGGAGATATGACCTTGTCTTTGTCCTTAATTTCTTTTAACTCCGCAGCCATTTGATCCGCTTGGTTCTTTATCCTGGACCAAGGCCCTTTCTCCATAACCTGGTTCATCAGGTTCTCAGAATCACTTGTCCATGCTATACTCAGGGCACCATCCAACAAACATTCGATCCAGCCATAATCCATGTGAAAATTGGCGAGGGTTTCTTCTTTCAGCATTTTTTCATTGGGCACCAGGTAGTTGAAAGGAACATCGAAGAGCAACAATTTATCTTCCAGCCAATTCCTGAGGGTTTGGGGAATAGGGGGACGTTCAGGATCCAGTTTTTTGATGGTTTTTTTTTCAGGGCTGTCTTTGACCTGTTCCTCTCCCGGGTTGAATTTTTCGGTTAAAAAAGCCTGGACAAGATCCTCGAAAATAAAGGCTTCCTGCTTTTCGGAATCATTGGATACTTCCGTCTCTTCGGAATCGCTGGATGCTTTCTGCTTTTCTATTTTGGGCATTAACTTTTCCCATTGTTCTTTGCCCACGCCAGGTAAGGTATGTATCACCGTATTTAAAGCGGAAGAAGTATTTTCCAATGCTTTATATTGATTATTCCAGGTAAATAAATCTTTACTAAATAAACTATCCTTCAGGGCAAGCATGCGGCCCAGTTGCCAGGCAGCGGCATAGGAAGCATCGAAGAGGCCGGTGTCCTGATCATACCTAAGGGCCTTGTCTGCACTTCGGTAGATCCTGGTCCGGGGGTCAGTAGGAACAAAATTCGGGCTTAAAGGTCCCCGGTACCAGGCGTACGTTTCAAGGCCATTTCGGGTATGTTGCGGCAACGGAACATAACCATACTCAAAAGCTTTTTGCAAAGCCTTATTTTTCTCTAAAGCCGCCATGGAAGCTTGCTTTTCCTTTGAAGCTGGTGAATCAGGATTTTCTTTATCAGGAAGATCAGGGTGGTACTTAAGTTGATTGACGGCTAAATCTTCACACAGTTCTTTAAAATTTTTGCCGGCAGCCTGGGTAAAACTCCACTGATAAAAGGTAACTACCCGAACGGACGTTTCATTTGTTAATTCACCTTTTTTTTCTATCGTGTCCTGATGCCCTTCCAGGGACACCAGAAAAACGGTATGATGTAAGCCTGAATCTGGATCCTCCTGATTGACTGAAGGCATTCTATTACAGATGAGGGTAGAAAAAAAGCCGTCATCATCGATACTGGCCGCTTCTTTATTCTGGTCGACAGATACCTTTTTTACGTGAGCCAGGAAAGGCAAGTCTTCCAGGGGCGGGGCTATGTTCTTAAATAACGCTCCCGGTATATCTATATATTGACAAGGCTGGCTTAAGTCTACCTTTTCCCATGGATTTAGTGTTAATGCAGGGCGCTTTATGTTGTCCTGCTTTACCTCCAAATCGCTCAGGGAACCGGTTTGTATTTTAATGGGCTTTTCCTTATTTTCAAGTATCTCTTTTTCAGACAACAAAAGCAAAGCCATCCAGGGTATGGGGTTGGCAGCATCCTTAGCCAATTGACCATCAATGGTTCGCTCCCACGGTAAAGTCCTTCGGTTAAAAACGATATGGGGCAGGCTTGTTTTTACATGCCCATAATGCCCGTCCGGAGGATACACTGCATAGATGCCTCCCACATCCAGGGTAAACCGTGGAGCATCAACGTGAAAGGTTTGTGAATTTCCTTCTAATCCACCAACGGCTGCACCATTTTTATCCTCGATCCCCGTGACATCGGCAGTAAAATGGTATTTCCCTGCCAGCATGGTTGGAAGGCTATGTTGGATAAAAACGAGTTTCTCCTCTTTCCATTCTATTTTTGATGCATCATTCGCCATCTATATCGTCATTATTTTTTTGGTCATTTTTATTATTCGTATTGAGGAATTTCGCCTATCCCTGATATCACAGGATCATCCTGCAATTCATCTACATACGCTTCCCATTTTTGATGATTAATCGTTTGGGGTTCAATGGCTTCGTCTTCCAGCAGGTAAAATGCTTTCATAATATCAATGGCCACCGAGGATTTATCATCAGCTTTTTTTATCGAATCTCTTGTGGTTTTTTTATTATCAGGCCCGGTCTTTAAGAAACTTCGTTCCCACTCGAGCTGCTTTGTTACAGGGTTGAACTTACCCTTCAGGTCAAATTCCGGCGTACCTTTGGGAATAGGCCTTTCAATTGGTTGGATGATCAAACCTGCCAGCGTATTCCTTATCACCTTCGCTTCCTTTGGCGTTTTATCTTTTGTATTCAAGGACTCCGGACTCCACAGGGCCTCGGGAACGCTTTTTACAAAGGGCTGGATCGAGAAGGTAAAGTCTTCTTTCTTTTGCTCATTTTCCAGCAAAGACGCTTCTTTCAAGTTCAAATCAATTTCCAGGATGGAAGTCAATTGGGAGATCCCCATCGGGCGTATGCCTAATATTACGGGGGCCTGTATCGGTGCTTCTCCCTGAAGTTTTAAGCGGTTATTGACCGCCTCTGTCAACGACGTGATCGGAATATCCGAATCAATTTTCAATACAAGCTTGTGGGGGTTAACGATTTTATAAAGGCTGTTCCCCTCTTGATCCTTATGGTCTACTATGATACCGTCTTCAATGAAAATGGTAAGCGGTTGGGTGATTTCCTCTTCTAAAGTGATTTCCTCTTCCGTATCGACCTCCTCGTTTGTATTGGCTTCCTTTTTTGTAGGTAAAAAAGAACTCCTGAATTCGTCCCAGCTAAGCGGATCGGGTTCCTTTTTGGAGGAGTCGCCAAATGGAACGGTGAAAGAAAATATATTCCAGGTCACCAGTATCTCTCCGGCAAAAGGAGGGCCCCAGATGGTAAGTTCTGCGCTCATTTCCAGTTTGAAATGAATAAAAGCAATATGGGCTTCAATGCCGATCCGGATACCTGCCGACAAATCATACTGGAAGGGCGCCCACCCAATGAGGATATCTACCCAGATGATCACATAAGCTCTTAAGAATGAAGTCTTGAACTCCACCTCCCATTTACCGCCCGCCATAATATGGGAAGGGGTCAGGGCGAAATACAGCTCTCCCTTCATGGAAAGCACGGGAAGAATTTGCCAGTTGAGCGACAAGCGGTCCACCGTCGGGTAGTGGACGGGTTTTTTGAAGCGTGGGTGATACCCTCCAAGGGTAACGACAAAATCGCCTTCTTGCCGACCGCGTATCCAGATGTAAAGGGCAAAACCACCACGCAATTTGGCATCCTTACCAAAAACGTAGGAATTACGGGTAATCATGGCTTCCACCGTGATCACATCACTATCCGTTCCGAAGCTGATCTTTAGGACCAGTTCCACGTATACCAACGGATCCATTTCCCCTAATTTGGGCGGCAAAGACAAAACAGATAATCCGAGGATATCAAACCTTAGCCGGTTGCCAAAGGAAACGATCAGCAGAATAAAAGAATCAATGATCTTGAAGGAAGTAAACTTGATACCCACCGCCAGCCAGTAATCGCCGCGGGAAATTTCAATGGGCAGTTTCCCTGATTTTTGGGGCGTTTGCAGGTCCGACAGAATATCCATCAAACTCTTTGGCTTCGCGACATTGGCGTTCATGACCAGGGAGACCAGCGGAAAATCCTGGACCTCATCAATACCCGGTACATTTACTTTTCGGTTGATGCCAAACCCGGCGGCAATACCGTTGACAAAAAAGAAGGCCGGTCCTCCGATGGGACCATCGTAGGCCCCATAAATGAACATGGAGGTATAGGAATTATCCTCTTTTACGGGCACCCCATTTTCATCTAATAATACCAGTTGTGTTTGGGGGTCTATTTTATCGACTGTAACAACAACTTTAGCAAAAGACCCAAGGGCTGAAATCTTAAACTTACTGAGCTTTAAAACCGCAGCACCTGTATACACGTTTACCATCTGGCCATCCACCTCCTGGGTACCCCGCATAAACGCCCCACTCACCTCTATAGGGTCCTTTTTGAAGGAAATGCCCAGCCCGTCGAGGTAAAACTCTGTCACCTTCGGCGGCCATTTGGCTTCAAAACCGAGGCCAAAACCTTTCAGCTGGACGCCCAAAGCCGCAATGGTCAGGGAGGTATCCAGCAAAATGATGATATTACCCTTGTAAAAACCGAAGCCAACGCGTTGCAGCTCTACCGGTCCCAGTTTCTTACCGATTTTCACCCATTTGGCACTGGAAGAAACGGTGCCCGGGATGTTGGTAACATTGGTATCTTTTGCAGCTGGAAGGTTCTTATCTTCCCCCTTTTTTACTGCCGCTTGTTCTTCTTTAGCATCTGCCTCCAATTGTTTCTGACCCGGAGAAAAGAAATAAGCCTTACGCTCCTTGCCAATGGTCATTTTGACAGACAGATGGAAGGCAAAACCACCTTGCTTGCCAATGTTAGCATCCGGCTCCGGCAATTTTAAGGCCTCTTCTTTGCCACCGTTAAGGGCTTTGAATTCTTCCTTGGTAAAACTGCCCCAGGATACCATGACCAGTATCTCATCGATCTTAAAGGATTTATCTCCCTGCAGTATTTTTCCGGCCAGGGGCAGGTTTTCCAAAGAAAAGGTTTCCCCTAAACCGGCTCCTATGCCCAATAAAAATCGGGAGGAACTTGTTTTCCCTGGGTCACCGCCAACCTGCTTATTCTCCTTGCTATACAACAGGAAGGCCTTGAAATTCTGAATGGTAATATCGGGAATAAAATTAGGGGCTCCTTTAAAAAGAGGCTCAAAAAGGGTTTTGAGGTTTAAGGCGCCTGAATAATCGTACCGGGCGAGTAAAAAGGAACTGGAGCTTTCTCCATTCCCAGCACCTCCAGTAATTTTTTGACTGGAAAACTCAACACTAAAATGATGATCGCCTATTTCTAAAATACCCCCAAAGGAGTTGGAGCTGCTCTCTTTGGTTTTATCGTATCGGTAAAGGAGCGTAATATCAAGAGGCGGCGTTTTATCGTTTATCTCTATTTGGGTCTTTAATCCAATTTCAAATTTGCTTTCATCTACTGTGGAACCATACTTTATAAAGATAGACTTAACTGCAGGTAGTTTACCCAGTACATCAGGCAGATCTGCATCTTTGAACCTATCGTCAAATGCACGAATTAAATCGCCCACACCGAGCGGTTTGCCTACCTTTTCCAGGAAAAAATAAATACTTTTTTCCTTACCCATCGATACCCCCGTTCGCCCGGAAAATTCAAGACCACCATACAGAAAGGTGCCGTAGAGACCCAAACGCCAGGGGTTTTTCCGATCATCCTCGTTTGATGAATTTTCCTGATCCGTTTTTGCAGATGTATCGCTCATAAATACTTTCGTGATTCAATAGAGGGTTGTTTGATCCTAAATCTTCCGGCAACGGCCTTTGATTATGTCCGTACATTTCCTAAACTTCCCTGCCCCTGCATTGGAAAGGAAAGTTATCCTGAAGTAGTATTCCGGTAATTAAAGGCCCAAAACAGCACGGCCAACTGACTATCCTAACTGCATCGAAGGCCCTTAAACGGTCGCCCTCCGGAAAGCTATTTTGCCTATGCCTGTTTAAGGATTGTTCAGGCACAGGCTAATCGGCTGGTTCAAAATAATTATATCTCTTTCTAAGCAAGCTTTAAGACTTCCTCTTCGGTCAGTTCTTCATTCGTTACCAAAAAACCTATATTTTTAAGGGTAAAGGCCCCAATAGTCAATTCTTGACCACCTTCACTCTCAATCTCGATTTTAAAGGTTTTTTGGGTAATGTTGAAATGGAATTCCTTGAATACAATATTGTAGTCCATAATATCCTTAAATTGGCCATCAGTTAGCAATTCCGGTTTTTGCAACTCCAGTTTTTCAACAGTCGAACCTGTTCCAACTTGTGCCGTTTCATTTGCTGCTACTTCCTCATTCTTTGTATTCAGCCAATTGACCAACGCGCCTACATTTATTTTTGTGCCGGGGATTTTTTCGTCCCCAACTTTATCACTAAAGTCTATGATCCAGTCTTTATTTTTATTCATATTGCCAAAACGGACGGCAAGCTCTACCGCGGGGTTTAGCGGGTCCGGTCCAATAGCCATTTGCCCCCTGAAATTTAAAGTCACAGAAGACTTACTTGGGCTCAGTACAGCGTTATTTCTGGTATCGTCTAGGGTTAATTTGGCCTTCCTAGTTACAACAGTACCCGTGTCCGATGTATAGGTCACAGTTACAAAGTTATCCCCTTGTTTAAAGGCATCATCAGGCGCGGGGCTCAAATCAATTTTGAGATCACTTGAGTCTTCCACAGGTGTTACCGATTGAGGCGCTACTGAAATTTCTTTCGCAGAGTTTTTATCTAATGTTATTTTGAAATTTGTATACGTTACAGTTTCTGATGCCATGATCTAAAATTTTATAAGGTTTATAGATGAATAATTTAATTCGTGTAGGTATTTATTAATAAAAAAATTCTTCAATAATTAGGCCTGCCCCGGGCCTGAAGAGCCTTAAAGCTCGTTTTTTATCGGGTGCTTTCCTGTTGAAAATTTATCCGTTTCAGCCAAAGCTCTAGTCATTGTCGAAAACGATCATAAACTTGTCTGCATACTCGGAAGATTCATCTGCATCTATTAACGATAACAACTGATCTCTCAAATCATTTTTTTTAAAACTTGTTTCGACAGAGACATACATGGCAGGTCTTGGAGCTGGGATCCCAGGAATAGGAAATTGACCGCCGGTGGCACTTTCAAATAGGACATTATTTCCAGTCTGACCGTCCTGCTCATTCAAGGCCTGTATCCATTCCCGTATCGTATTAGCTGATGGAAGGTCATAATCTATTCCAGCGTCAGCACTGACAAGATAGAAGGTATGATTCATTGCAAAATATTTTAAACAGATTCCAGGTGGACACAACCATCCTGTGCGGAATCTTTGGGTGAAAAAATAAAGAACACTATCCCCGCTTACCCAAAAGGCAAGGGAGCTCGGCTTTGAAAGCTGATTATTGAGAAGTAATGTAACTTGTTAGTGTTTAGTGGTATGGTCTTAATACTTTTATTAGTGATCTTGTACAAACAATCGGGATTAAAGGAGGAACCTTTAATAATTACTGATCATACCCTTTTTTTTCTAAACTATTTGACAAACGATTTGATTCACAACATTCCAAACATAAGCCTTTTATTTTTAATTAAAACAAACATTAGGTAATTTTTTTTTTAAATAAATTCTTTTTCATTTTACTTAACCCCAAAAAAAACAAATAACAGTTATCCCATTTCCTCCTCGGGGTTTGTCCCAAAAATCCTTCGTGAGCGTCAACCAATTTCCTGAAAACGCGTTGTTGATAGCGTATCCAAACAGTATTTAAGTAAGAAGACAAAACAATTGTATGCAAGCCAATCTAACAGACAGAGCGCTGGACCGGATTATCGAAATGGCCTGGGAAGACCGTACCCCCTTCGAGGCTATCGAATTTCAGTTTGGATTGAGTGAAAAGGATGTCATTCAGATGATGCGCAAAACCATGAAAATCAAGAGCTTTAAATTATGGCGCAAGCGTGTCCACAGCGGCGTAAGTCAGAAACACCTGAACAAGCGCAACCCGGAAATCAATCGTTTTAAATGCTCCCGCCAAAAGCAGATCAGCTACAATGAAATATCCAAGAGAAGATAAGGCTATGAGAACATTAGGAAAATTTAAAATGATAAATTTAAATTTTAAATTTACTGATTTTCAGTAATTTATAAGATTATGAATAATACTTTCATCCCACTCAATGTGGTCAATAATCCACAGCAACCTCAACTGCCTGAACCACAAACCAATCACAAAAAATGGGCCTTTTGGCTTTTTGTGGGTTACCTGGTTTTGAACTGGGCTATCGTTTTTGTATCGGGCAGGATTCCCGAAGCGGTTGAAGACCCTGTGGCCTACAGCAGTCTTTTAAAATATTTACTCTACATTTCATGGGGAGTGTTTTTCATTGGACTGATTTTCGCTATCATGAGTTACCGGAACAGGGAAGTCCATGACTACCAGTACAGGGTTTCGATGTGGGGATACATTATAGGCTTTATCTTACTGGCGGTTTCCATCATTGCGTATTACTAGCCGGTACACTTCATAAAAACAACCGTTATCCGGATAATTTAACCTAACTTACTCCTCCAAAGATCCACAACCCGTATAAAATGCAAAAATCAAATAGCAAATTCAACTTCATTACCAAAATGGAAAGCAATTACAAAAAAACTGCCTTCCGTTTTTTTATCGCTTATCTTTTCTCAACCTGGGGGATTTTCTTCCTTTTTATTGGTTTCGATTTGGATTCTTTTGACCCTTCCGTGCTGGCAAAAATTTCAGAAACGATTTCTATTATTTCAAAGGTGCTTTTGGGAACGGGGATTGTCTTCACGGTGCTCAGCCATAAAAACCATGAAGAAAAAGATTTCCAATACCGCATTTCGTTTTGGGGTTTTGGCATCAGCTTAATATTGGTCATTCTCCCATTCCTGTTGAGTAGCAATTTTTTCTAGGGTAAATTTTTGACCATTAATTTTGTTATAACTTTCAATACACTGTAATCTAAAATTCTATTAGAAAAAACCCGATATTTGTTCTTAACGGCGTTCCTCCAAATCATTACAGCCTATGCAGTCCATTGACGAGGTAATTGACACCTTAGAACAAATCATCATTGATTCAAAAACAAACCAGAACCCTCTGGGGTACTTTGCCGTATTGTATCTAAAAGTGACAAAAAAGGTTAAAGAAGGCATCTACCAGGGCCTGTTCAATGATAATTTAAGGATGGAAAAGCTGGACGTCATTTTTGCCCAAAGGTACCTGGATGCCTATTTTGATTACCAAAAAAATAAAAAGATCACAACCTCCTGGGGCCACACCTTTGAACTATCCACCCGTTTTTGGCCCATAGTGCTCCAACACTTGTTGTTAGGAATGAATGCACACATCAACCTCGACCTGGGCATTGCCGCCGCCGAAATTTCAAAAGGCAAAAATATCGAAGACCTGAATGAAGATTTTCACCAGATCAATGAGATTCTTTCTTCTCTTGTTGAAGAGGTGGAAAATGACCTTGCAAAAGTCTGGCCCACTTTAAAATGGATCCTCAAACTGGCCCGAAATGCAGATAATTTCCTGGCTGACTTCAGCATGAAAAAAGCGAGGGACGGTGCCTGGAAATTCGCCAAAACACTGGCCGATACTCCCGAAGACCTTTGGGAGGCCGAAATCAAAAAAAGAGATGAAAAGGTATCCGGAAAGGTGAAACTTATTATTTCCCCGGGTTGGACCGTAAATACAATTCTGGGAATAATCAGGCTTAGTGAACGAGGATCCGTGGCCGATAAAATAGATAAAATGTGGCAATAGGCTTATTTTCAATGACAAGCCTGCAGCACCAGGAAAAGCCCATTGTTCGTACAGTTTTAAAAAAAAAGCCAAACTTTACCTTCCATCGGCACCTCGCCTGAATTCAGTTTTTGAAACAATTTGAAACTCTCCCGATATACAGTACAGGGATGTCGCCGCCTGCCCTTTGAACTCTCCCGACCTAAGGTGCGGGATGTCGCTGCGCTCCACTTGAACCACTTGAACCCTCCCTCTACATCGGATCCACGTCCACATTCACCCGAATGGTCGAAAATCCCTGCCCCTGGCTCAGGTAGATGGCCGCTTCGGCGATGGATTCTTTGGCGAATTTCATCTTGTTCGGATGGGGTTCCATTTTCACCATAAGGTCGAGGATATAATACCCACGGACACGCGAAACGTAAGGTACGGCAGGGCCGATCACCCAACTGCCCAGTTTTTTCTTTAGAAAAGAGGCATAGACACGCATCCCGTCATTGACCACCTGTGGTTTTTTATGGCGAAGGGTAATCTTAATGAGTTTGTAAAAAGGGGGATAATTGAAGGTTTGTCGTTCCTGAATTTCCCTGGCAAAAAAGCTATTGAAATCATTGTCGATCACCTCCCTCAACACAGGATGAGCCACGTTAAAGGCCTGGATGATCACCTTACCTTGTTTGTTCTTCCTGCCTGCCCGGCCACTGACCTGCACCATAATCTGGAAAGCCCGTTCTGCCGAACGAAAATCGGGAAACTGCAGCAACTGATCGGCACTTAAAACGCCCACGACACCTACGCTTTCAAAATCAAACCCCTTGGTCACCATCTGCGTTCCCACGAGAATATCGATACGCTTTTCCTCAAAATCATTGATCAGTCGCACCAGGGCATTTTTGGAACGGACCGTATCCAGGTCCATACGGGCGACCTTAGCCCCCGGCAGGTAGATCTTGAGTTCGTCTTCAATCTTTTCCGTTCCGAATCCCTGGAGAGTGAGGTCGTTGCTGCCGCAGGCCGGGCAGGCTTTCGGTAATTTCGTATGATACCCGCAATAATGGCATTCCAGGTGCTCCTTGAACTTATGGTAGGTAAGACTCACATCACAATTGATGCATTCCGAATGCCAGCCACAGGTTCCGCAACGGTAAGTGGGCGAATACCCCCTGCGATTCTGGAACAGAATGGCCTGCTCCCCGTTTTCGAGCGTTGCTTTTAATGTGTCGAGCAAAAGCGTCGTAAAATGCGACATCATCTTCCCTTCCTTCAGTTCTTTCTTGGCGTCGGCAATGACGATTTTAGGCATTTGAATACCGCCAAACCGTTCCGGCATTTCGACCAAAACGTATTTGCCCTTTTTGGCATTCTGGTAAGATTCCAGGGAAGGAGTGGCTGTACCGAGAATGGTTTTTGCCCCGGTCAGGTGCGCCAGGTAAACCGCCGCATCGCGCCCATTGTACCGGGGAGCCGGATCGTGTTGTTTGAAGGAAGCATCGTGCTCTTCGTCCACAACGATGAGGTCCAGGTTTTGGTAAGGCAAAAACAGGGCCGAACGTGCCCCAAGCACCACGGGTTTTCCATTCAGGACGGCATTCCAGATCTCCACCCTTTCGTCGTTGCTCATACGACTGTGATAAACAACGATGTCGTTCCCGAAAATACGCTGAAGCCTTTGCACGATCTGTGTCGTCAGGGCAATCTCCGGCAGCAGGTAAAGAGCCTGTTTTCCTTCCGCCATGACTTTTTTGATGTACTCCACGTACACCCGTGTTTTTCCGCTGCCGGTAACCCCGTGCAGCAGTACCGTCCTTTGGTTTTGGAATGCCTTGTCTATGGCTTCGAGGGCTCCGTTTTGCTGGTCCGAAAGTTCGGCAGCATCTACGGTATCTTCTTCATAGGCGCCCATGCGGCTGACCTCGCGATCGTAGCTTTCGAAAACTTCTTTTTTTATGATGGCATTGATCACCGAAGTATCTACATTCGCCAGTTTGTAAATATCCTGCCTGCGCACAAAATCCTGTTTTTTGGATAGCTGGATATAAGCCATCAGCGCTTCTGCCTGTCGATCGGATCGGCTCAGCTTTTCAAAAGCCTCGCCCAATCGTCCCGGTTGGGAAACGTATGGCTCACACAAACGAACACAGGCTACCTGTTTGGGTTTATACTTTTCTACCAGGTCTTCCTTCAGGTAGATCAGGTGTTTTTCCAACATGCTCTTGATCAGGGGATAAACGGTTTCTTTATTGAGAATATCCCTCACATCCTTTATGCTGATCTCTTCCTGGAGGGAGAGGGCTTCGGTGATGAGAAATTCCTGGTCGTTGAGCAGGATCTCATCGGGCACGAACACCGGGCTGAGTACCAATCGCGTCTCGCTGGAAAGCTTTAGGTTGGCCGGCAGGGCCGCATTCATCACCTCCCCGATGGTACAGGCGTAATAATCGGCCATCCACAACCACAGTTTCAGTTGAATTTTATTGACAATGGGCGTGGAATCCACCACCGAGAGAATGGCCTTGGGCTTTAACCCTTCCGGCTGTTCATCCAGTATTTTGACCACAATGGCGGTGTACAACCGGTTTTGCCCGAACTGCACCTCCACCCGAACGCCAAACTGTATCTTGTCGACCAGTTCTTCCGGCACGAAATACGTATAGGGTTTGGGCAGTGCCAGCGGCAGCACGACCTGCACGTAAACGCTTGTCGATTGTATGTTGTGGTATTGTGATTTTGGCACTAGTGGTTATATTTTAAGGCTTTTGTTCAGTATCTGTATATGTTTTTCATCTTCTCTACAATGTAGAATACCGCAGGGCAGGTAAGGGTATTTTGGCTATGCATAAATCTTCTGCTGGCAAATCCCTTTTTATGGGTATGAGGATATTCCTTACACTCTTTCGGTCGAACCGAATAGATTTTACACGTATTATCTTCCGCCAAAAACGAACATGGTAAGGTTTTTATAATCAGATCGCCCTCTTCATCTTTTTCCAAATAAATCTCATGAAATTCCTGAGTCGATATTTCCAAAAAATCAGAGATTCTGATCGCGTCTGCTTTAGTGACCAAAGTGCCTAAGGTCTTACAACAATTTGCGCAATCCAGGCAATTGATCTTTTGAAATGCTTCAGCATGAATTTCAGCGGCCAGGGCATCTACCCTTCGCGCATTTTTCATTTTTAAAGCGGTCAAAAAATCGAAATTCTCATCCTCATTTTTGACGGAATCGGCTTTCCAGTTTGATATGAATTCATCCATAATTTTGATTTTTATGGTCTGGTGGAGCTGTAGTTATTGTTTTTTACCCTGGGGGAATTTAGCCTTTTCAGGATTTGTATCTTTTAATGATATTATATAAGAAGTTAATTCACCTACTTCTGTTGGTGTAATTCGACTTGCTTTTTTGTGCTGGGTCTGCTGCAAAAAAGTATGTGATTTATTGCAAATCTTTGCAAATAAACTTCCGGTACAAAATGGTGTTTTCTTGGTTCGTTCATATTTTATCATCAATGGCACATAACTAAGTTGGATCGCGCAAAAGCAGTGCCGACGTTTAGGAGGCATTGACAGCCCAATGTTGTACGGCGTTTCAAAGTTAATCTACCAAAATACATTTTGTATAGAATTTTCTTCCTGTATCTAGTATTATTGTAATATGATAAATTCCAGATGATAATCCTGGTAGGTTAATCGTGCTAGCTGTTTTATTTAGAAAACCCTTATAAACTTTCTTACCCAGGTTATTTACTACTTCGAATCGGGCATTTTCTACTTCTTCAGATATTTCTATATTAAATTGACCACTATTTGGATTGGGGTATAGTTTGACTTTTGATTGTTGTATGTAATTTAATCCTACATTCAATTCTCCAGTTAGTTTCAATATAAATATATCATTAGGTCCACCTTCTGCAGAAATGGAATTAAAAATATTTTCATCTGGATCGAAATCTATAGTTCCTGAAAAATAACCAGTAATATAAATATTTTTCATTTCATCTACCTTTATAGAAAGTCCATCTCCAGTTCCCGTTCCTCCGACCCTTTTTGCCCAAATTAAGTTTCCTTCTGAATCTAATTTTTGGATAAAAATATCTTCACCTTCGCCTTCTAAATAATAGGTGCCATCATTGGGGTCAAAATCAACTGCCCCTGAAAAATGTCCTGTAATATATATATTATTTTCATCGTCTGTTGTTATAGAATATCCAATATCATTGTTACTTCCTCCGACCCTTTTTGCCCAAATTAAGTTTCCTTCTAAATCTAATTTTTGGATAAAAATATCTTCACCTTCGCCTTCTAAATAATAGGTGCCATCATTGGGGTCAAAATCAACTGCCCCGCTAAATCTACCAGTAGTATATATATTACCGTAATTATCTATTGCTATTGAATTTCCAACATCATCACTAGTTCCTCCAATTCCCTTAGCCCAGACCAAATTTCCTTCTGAATCTAGCTTTTGTATAAAAATATCCCAACTACCATTTGAGATTAAGAAATTACTATTCTCTTCATTAGGATCAAAATCTGAAATTGAAGAAAAATATCCAGTACTATAAACATTACCTAAATTATCAACAGCAATAGAATTCCCTATATCTGAGTTAGGACCTCCCATCCCTCTTACCCAAATTAAATTACCATTTGAATCTAGTTTTTGGATAAAAATATCTCTCGATCCGGAACTTGTCAAATTGTAAGTATCATCATTAAAATCAAAGGCTGCAGTTATTGAAAAAAAACCGGTACTATAAACATTACCAACATTATCAACTGTAATCGACATACCTGTATCATGGCTAAGTCCTCCAGCACCTTTAGCCCATATCAAATTTCCAGATTCATCAAGTTTCTGTATATAAATATTCTCACTTCCCATCAAGTAACTGATACCATCATTGGGATCAAAATTTGAAGTTCCAGTATAAACACCAGTAGAATAAATATTATTTGATTTATCTACAGCTATTGAGTTTCCTTTTTGATCACTAATTCCTCCCATGCTTTTAACAAAAATCAAATTTCCTTCTGAATCCAGCTTTTGTATGAAAATATCAAAAAATCCATCACTAGTAAGATTAGTCATATTATTATTAGGATCAAAATCTACCGTTTCACAAAAGTATCCTATTGTAAAAACATCTCCTTCTTCATTTATTGCTATTGAATTCCCTACATCCTCACATATCCCTCCAACTGTTTTTATCCAGTCAAGAGTTTGTGATTTTGATGTTATGCTAAATACTATTATAAGCAATAGAAATATTATTTTTTCCATATTTTTCATTTTTAAAAGCTGGACTTTAAAATTATATCGAAAATTAGTAAAAACCATTTTCTTGTCTTTTCAAACTTCAAGAGTCATGAAAGCAAATTTTTGATATCAATTTAAGTTCTATTCTTTGGGTTTTAATGCCGTATAACATAACGGTAAGTTCACAATTCCCCCCCCCTGCTTGATCTCCCTAAACCGTAAACCGTCTTCCGTCCATCTCCCCTTACTTATAATCCGTCATCAAATACATGAACCGTTCCTGGTCCACCTTCTGCTGGGGCAATAATTTTTCGTGGCGCAGGCGGATATCGAGTTTGGGATCCTCGGAACGGAAATTTTTGGGGATGGTCGCATTGGAAGTGGGTGGTGCGTAGATGATATCTTCGCTGAAGAAGCCTTTACCGCCGCAGGGATTGTCGAGGTTGTCGTCCCAATTCTTGCCAAAGATGACCGCCGCATATACATCCTCATGGGTATTGAGCCAAACGTAAAAAGAAGTATTCTTTTTGATGTAAACCTGGCGGCCTACACGGTTATTCCAAAGGAGAAACAAAATAGCATCGTGTTTTTTATCCCCGTGGACGGTGATCGATTTTGCGGGCCGCTTACAATCAAAAGCCGAACTTCGGTAACACTGCATAGGGTCATTGCCAAAAAGGAATCCCTGCTCCTTAAGTTCTGCCTCCACATTGCCGCGCTCTTTAAGGGCTTTGGTATATTCATTCCCCATAGTGAAAGAGGCGGCCAGCAACCGTTCATTCTCAAACCATTCTTCGTTGGTATCTTCCACCCGTTTCCGGGGTTGATCATTTCGGGTAATCTCACTGTCTTCCTGAACCGGAAGGTCTTTACTTTTCCATTCCTGATACCGGTTCACGCCCCATACGCCTAAAATAAGCATCCCGATGATCAACCCACCGGCGATGAAGTAATTCCTGATGGTCTTCCGGCGTACAGATTCGTTATTCAGGGTAGTTTCCCAAAGTCGGGCATCTTCTTTGCGCCTCAGCAACAATTCCGCCTGTGCTTTGAATTTTTCATTACTGATGTTGATTTTGCAGGCATAACGCAACAGGGCGATGGCCATCCCTTTGTAGCCTTCCGGTAAATCCCTGCCGGCCTCAGCGATCACAAAAGCGATTTCATCACGGATTTTGTCAAATTCCGATGGCAAAACATTCAGGCATTTTTGACTGAAATGTTGTTGCAAATACACCAGCCCTTTAAATGGTTGCGCGGCTTCCCCGTCGGGGTTAAGGACCACGGCTTTTAAGCGATTTCGGAGGTCTTCGACCTGTTCTTGTAAATATGTCTGTAGGGGAAGGTAAAAATCTTCTTTGGGCACCTCAGCAAGCAAGAGTTTTCTGAGGGCCGAACGATCGCAGTCCTGGTAGGCTTTTAATAAGTCAGCAGCTTCCATTTATTCCTTTATTTGTCATTTTAAACTCTGACAAAAGTAATACTTTTCAACTATACAAAACGGGACGACGTTCGGGCATCCTGATATTTATCCCCCAGGAGCCCCGAATGCCGTCCCGTTTAAGTCCTAAAAAAGTCTAAAATCGAACCCCAGGCGTTTCAGTTCCTTATACATGCCGTTGCTTTTTTGAAAAAACTGGCCCCCGGTATCGCTTCCTTCAGACTCCCCTTCTAGGTATGATTCTTTGGACTGAATTTCAATCGATCCAAGCCCTTTCTTATTTAACAATTCATTGGTTTTGTTTACCATGGTAAGCACATCCTTGAAGGTCGCATCAACCGCATCCATTTCGGTACGGAGTTTATCCGTTTCTTCCATCTGGGAGTCAGAAGGTCGTCCGGGATAGGAACTGACCATGCCGTAGAGGTTGGAAATCCGTTCCCTGATCTCCTCGCCTTCGTCCACGTAGAAATCACCGCCGAGGGCTACGAGTTTGTCTTTTTCTTTTTTAGCCGTCTCTGCCAGCGGTTTGATCTTTTTTGCCTGCTTTGGGTTGGCTTCTGCAAGAGCATTGGCTTTGCTTTCAATATCATTCAGGGTTTGATAGATATAAGCCAGTTCCTCCGTCATATCATACAACTTCATGGTGTATTCCCGCTGCACCTTCCGATCCTCTGTCGTGTATTCCGAATAAGGGTCATAGACCAGTGAAAAAGTGGTTGTGAATGTTTCTTTTCCTTTAATGACGCGTGCTTCATATTCCCCAGCGGCCAGATTGGGCCCGAAGAGAGAGCCGCCGAGAGCCGACCTGTTTTTTGTCGGGGCCGCTTTGGGTTTTTTCAGGGCCGTTGGCAGGTCAACTACATTGATGCCGGCGCTTTTACCGGCTGGCAGCGTGCGCAGCAATGCTCCGTCCTTCCAGATTTCTATATACATTTTACCAAAGGTATGCCGGCGATTCATATAGTAAACGATCTGGGCGGCGGTGCTGGGATTGTCTCCTACAAAATTACCTGAACCTCCAAACCAGGCGCCTCCTGATCCGGGATCACGCAATACGGTGGGAGCCGTCTTTAAAAATTGAAAAGAAGAGGAAAGCATTTCTTCCGCTAACTGACGTAAAGGAGTAATATCGTCCAGAATGATCACCCCGCGACCATGAGTTGCCATCACCAGGGCATTATCGCGTGGGTGGATAACCATATCCCGTACGCCTGCCTTGGGCATATTATTATCAAAATGCGCCCAGCTTTTGCCTCCATCGATGGAAATGAACAACCCGAATTCCGTTCCCAGGAAAAGTAAATTGGATTTTTTAGTATCCTCCCGAACGGAAAGGGCATAACCTTCAATTTCCTCCGTAACGAGGGAAGTCCATGTTTCGCCCAGGTCTGTTGTTTTGTAAATATAAGGTTGCTGGTTTCCTCTACGGTGGTCATCAAAGGTTACATAGGCGGTTTTTGCATCGAAATGACTCGTTTCTATACCGGTTACCCAGGCATTTTGTGGCAGGTCAGGAATATTAACATTGGTCTTTTTCCAAAGGCTGCCGCCGTCGGAAGTAACCTGTAAATTGCCGTCATCCGTTCCCACCCAAATGATTTTTTCATCCACTTTGGATTCTGCGATCGCATAAATGGTGCAATGATTCTCGGCAGTTGAATTATCAACACTCAATCCGCCGGACAAATGCTGTTTTTGTTTTTCGGGATCATTTGTGGTCAGATCCGGAGAGATGCTTTTCCAGGAATCTCCCATATCTTCCGTAATAAACAAATACTGCGAGCCAAAATACATTCGGTCCGGATTGTTGGGACTTTGATGGATGGGCGCGTTCCAGTTGAAACGGTACTTTTCTTCTCCTTGCTTTGGAAAAGGCCGGATGTTTTTGGCCTGTCCTGATTTTTTGCTGTAGCGAACGAGGTTGCCTCCCTGGTATTCACTGAAAATGATATTATTATCATTAGGATGGCGGAAAGAATAAAAACCATCCCCGCCAAAGGTCGATTCCCAATCTGCATTGGTGATGCCTCCTGCTTTCTGGGAAGGCCCGAACCAGGAACCATTGTCCTGCAAGCCGCCATAAACATTATAAGGAATGTCATTATCCACACTTACGTGGTAAAATTGGGAAACCGGCAGGTTCATCCACATCTTGAAGGTATGCCCCCTGTCCAGCGACTCATAAACGCCCCCATCCGTTCCCACCAGCACATGTTTGGTATTAGCAGGATCGATCCAGATATCGTGAATATCCGAATGCACACTTTGGTCAACGGAGCGAAAACGAGCCCCTCTGTCTTCGCTGATGATCGCCTGCAATCCACACTTCATGACAATACTGTCATTGGCCGGATCCACCACCATATTGGCAAAATAAAACGGCCGAACTGTCGTGTTGAATTCGGTACTCACCCTTTTCCAGGAATCGCCCTGGTCGGTTGAAAGGTAAAGGCCCTTTTTTGTGGCATCCTCACATTCAACGGACAGATAGATTAAATTCCCGTTGGACGGAGCAACAGCGATGGCCAGTCTTCCCAACTTACCTTCCGGCAAACCATTGTGAATATTATTCCAGGTAGTTCCTCCGTTTGTTGTTTTAAACAAGCCACTCCCTCCTGTAAACCCTGAATCAAAGGTCCAGGGCAACCGGCGGAAACTCCACATCGCCGCATAAAGAATGTCCGGGTTTTCGGGATCGATATCCAGGTCAGTAGCCCCGGTATCCTGATCGACGAAAAGAATTTTGGTCCAGGTAGTGCCGCCATCCGTTGTTTTATAAACGCCGCGTTCTTCATTGCCATCCCAAAGATGCCCTAAAACAGCTACGTAAACAATATCGGAATTTTGGGGATGAACGATGATATCCGCAATGCGTTCCGAATTTTCAAAACCCATGAGCTCCCAGGTTGAACCGCCATTGGTGGACTTATACAACCCTTTGCCTACGGATACACTGTTTCTCACCCAGGTTTCCCCGGTACCCACCCAAACCGTTTCGGTATGGTTAGGGTCGATGGCAATTTTGCCTATTGACATAATATGCTCATCAAATACAGGCCTGAGTACGGGACCGCCGGAAACCGTTTTCCAGACGCCGCCGCCGGCCGTGCCTATATAGATCACTTCAGATTTCCCCGGAACGCCGGCGATGGAAGTCACCCGGCCACTCATGGAGGCCGGACCGATCTGACGCGCACGAAGGTCTCCGAACAGGGAACTTCCCGAAAGTGTTTTTTTCTGGGCCCGGGCATCGGGGAGGATCATTATTACAGCCAATAAGAGCAAGGCGATTTTTTTCATGTTCGATCGTAGTTTTGATAATTTAAAAAATTCTATAAAAGGCGAGTTCGCCAGGTTAAACTCAGGTCTGACCAGGCAGGGCCGAATTTGGGAAAAATGGGGCTAAAAACGTTTCATTTTTCGATAGTGTATGTATTATTTTAGACAAGTTTCAGGAAAAAATTTGTTTCAAATCAACATTTCCTCCGCTCAAAATAATACCGGTTCTTTTATTTTTGAAAATTTCAGGATGGGCGAGCACCACTGCAAAGGGAACGGCGGAAGAAGGCTCAATGACGATTTTCATTCGTTCGTAAATCAACATCATTGCTTCCAGGATAGCATCTTCCGAAACGGTAAAAATATCATCCACATACTTTTGAATGATGCCAAATGTTCTTTCACTCAAATTGGTCCGCAGCCCGTCTGCAACAGTATTGACTGTGGTGTTTTTTTGGAGTTTGCCGGAAGTAAAGGAACGCCAGGCGTCGTCCACATTTTGAGGTTCCGCTCCATATACTTTGGTATTTCCTGACAGGTATTTTGTCAACAGGGCGGTTCCGCTCATCAGACCGCCACCGCCGATGGGGGCTAGTACAATATCCAGTTCAGGAACCGCTTCGAGCAGCTCTTTTGAGGCCGTAGCCTGTCCGGCAATAACATTATAATCGTCGTAAGGGTGAATAAAGGCGGCGCCCGTTTCCTGTAATACTTTATCCAGGGCATCCTCGCGGGCCTGCTGGTTATTGTCACAAAAATAAATCTGTGCACCATATCCCCGGGTAGCATTCACTTTGATTCCCGGGGATACATCCGGCATGACAATATGAGCCGGGATATTCATCAATTTAGCACTTAGTGCTACGGCCTGGGCATGATTACCGGAGGAATGGGTTGCCAGTCCTGCGCGCTTTTCTTCGTCGGTCAAACGAAGTGCGGCACTGGTAGCTCCGCGCATTTTGAAGGCACCGATTTTTTGAAAATTTTCACATTTAAAAAACAAGTGGGCTCCACTGATGTTATCTAATTGTTGACAGGTGAGCACCGGCGTTTTATGAATAAACGGTTTAATGGCTTCATGAGTCTCTTCAATTTGAGCTAATGTTGGTGGTGCGGTCAGTTTTTTCATATTGTCGGATTGCTTCAAAATTTAAATCCCATGGTGTCCATGGTGAATACTTTACCCTTTGGTGAATTTAATTGCTTAATTTTACGAAATATACACGAAAACCTCTTTGATCTGTGACAAAAGAACAAAAAAATATTGGTTCAGACGAAAATGATCCTAATGCCGAAAACCGAAAACGGGACCATATAGATCTCGCTTTTAAATCCCGTGTTGAAGCGGCTCGTTTAGATAACCGGTTTTATTATGAACCCATGTTATCTGCCCACCCGGATAATAAGACCGGGGGAGATTTCAACTTCCTTGGCAAAAAAATGCAGGTCCCCATCTGGGTTTCAAGTATGACCGGCGGAACGGAAAAAGCTTTTACCATAAACAGTAATCTCGCAAGGGCGTGCCGTGAATTTGGCATGGGTATGGGCCTGGGATCATGCCGTTCTCTATTATCCGGAGATGTTCGTTTGAAAGATTTTGATTTCAGGAAAATTATCGGCGACGAACTTCCTTTTTATGCCAACCTCGGCGTGGCCCAGGTGGAACAACTGTTCCAGCAAGGCGAATCTTATAAAATAAAAATGTTGATCGACCGCCTGAATGCCGACGGTCTCATCCTCCATATCAATCCCTTACAGGAATGGCTTCAACCGGAAGGCGACCGTTTCATTAAACCACCACTTGACAACCTTAAACGCCTCCTGGACGAAATGCCAGGCTTGTCTGTCATCGTCAAGGAAGTCGGGCAGGGATTCGGCCCCAAAAGTCTCGAAGCACTGCTTGAACTGCCTTTAGCTGCCATCGAATTTGGTGCAGCAGGGGGCACAAACTTTGCCATGCTGGAAATGCTGAGGGATGAAAACAAGATCGAAATTTTTGAAGGGATCGCCAGGGTGGGGCATACCGCTGAAGAAATGGTCGGTTTTATCAATGACATCCTTTCCGGAGGGAAAGATAAAATTCTTTGCAAGCAGGTAATCATTTCGGGGGGCGTAAAAGACTTCCTTGACGGATACTATCTGACGCATAAAATCAATGCCTCTGCCATTTACGGTCAGGCATCGGCTTTTTTGAAATATGCGCAGGGAGATTACCAAACGCTCCATGACTACGTAGAAACACAGGTAAAAGGGTTGGCGCTCGCCGAGGCTTTTTTAACGGTACGATAACCCCGTTTTGTCTCTTGAACTAAGATTCATCCAGGTGTACTTTTTGTTGGAAAATAATTGCCTATAGCGGTTTTCTTTTCAAAATTCGTCATCAGTACTATCATTTTAAAAATAAAAAATATATCTTTAGTGCAAGAGAAAAATCATCTTTAAGTATGCAAATCCTTCACATCAGCGCCGAATGTTATCCAGCTGCTAAGGTGGGCGGTTTAGGCGATGTTGTTGGTGCCTTACCCAAATACCTTAATGCCCTGGGCGTATCTACGGGAGTGCTTATTCCGAAATACAAAACAAAGTGGATCGAGAGCCAGACTTTCTCTCCTGTTTATCAGGGCAGTACCTGGCTCCACAATCATAATGTCTGGTTCAGAATTGAAAAGCTGGAATCCACAGACCTTGGATTTCCTCTTTTTGTGGCCAATATTCCTGACTATTTTGACCGGCCCGGTATTTACAATGATCCTGCAGGTTATAGTTATGGCGACGAAATTCGCCGATTCATGTCTTTTCAGCAGGCAGCCCTTCAGTGGATCATTCAAAGCCCCGGAAAACCGCAGATCATCCATTGCCATGATCACCAGGTAGGCATCATTCCTTTTATGATGAAATACTGCCCCGAATACAATTGGGCCCTGGGCAATACGCCTACCGTTTTTACCATTCACAATGGAGAATATCATGGTACCTTTGGCTGGGACAAAATGTATTTATTGCCTCATTTCGAAAACTTTGCCCGCGGCGTGCTGGATTGGAAAAATGCCATTACCCCTTTAGCGGCAGCCATAAAATCTTCCTGGCGCATTACTACGGTTTCTCCAAGTTACCTGGAAGAACTAAAAAGCAGTTCAGGAGGGCTTGAACCATTGCTCATCCATGAACAACATAAATCTATAGGCATCATCAATGGCATTGATGCGGCCGTGTGGGACCCGAAAACAGACCCCTATATTTCAGACACTTTAAAAAGGAGTGTTTCGGCCTTTAAGAAAAAAAACAAAGAAACTTTAAAGTCCAGTTTTCCGCTCAACATGGCCCTGCCCCTGGTAACTTTTATCGGAAGGCTGGCCAAGGAAAAAGGAGCCGACATGATCCCTGACCTCGTGCATAGCATTATGCACAGCGGTCTTGATGTTGCCATTGCGATTCTGGGAACGGGAGACCCTGATCTTCACGGTAGCCTGGCTTACCTGAACCACCTTTACCCCGGTCGTTTCCATGCCCGGCTGGAATACAATGAAGGATTAGCTCATCAGTTATACGCCGGATCGGATTTCTTGTTGATGCCTTCAAGGGTGGAGCCATGCGGACTCAACCAGATGTATGCCATGGCTTATGGCACGGTACCAATCGTTCGTTCCGTCGGCGGATTAAAAGATACGGTAATCGATATGGGTGAGCCTGACGGAAGCGGCTGTGGATTCCGTTTCAACAATTTCACTATTCATGATGCCCATACCTCCATTTACCGGGCCACTCAACTTTATAAGGATACCAAGGCACTAAATGAAGTGAGGGAAAAAATTATGGCCCTCGATTTCTCATGGGAAGCCTCTGCAAAGGCCTATAAAAATGTATATGATGAATTACTCGGATTAATTTAACAATAATACCTCCTTTTGTTTGAAAACACAAAAAACGACGAGCTATGATAAAAATGATCTCACTTATTTTAGGCGGCGGAGCCGGATCACGACTATATCCTTTGACCAGCAAACGCTCTAAACCTGCCGTACCCATCGGTGGAAAATACCGACTTATTGACATTCCGATCTCCAATTGTCTGAATTCAAATGTGAGGAGAATGTTTGTGGTCACACAATACAACTCGGCCTCTTTAAATCAACATATTAAAAATTCCTACAATTTCGACAATTTCAGTCATGGTTTTGTAGACATTCTGGCGGCGGAACAAACACCTACCAGCGAAAACTGGTTCCAGGGAACCGCCGACGCGGTACGCCAATCCATGAAACACCTGACAAAGCACGATTACGATTATATCCTCATCCTTTCAGGGGATCAGCTCTACCAGATGGATTTCGAAAAACTGGCTCAATATCATATTAAGCAAAAAGCTGAGCTGACCATAGCCACTATCCCCGTCAACGCAAAAGATGCACCGGGTTTTGGTATTATGAAAGTCAATGAAAAGGGGTACATCGAAAGGTTTATTGAAAAACCGACCGCCGAAGTACTTGACGACTGGAAATCCCCGGTAACCGAACAGCATGAAGCTGCCGGAAAACATTTCCTGGCCTCAATGGGTATTTACATTTTTAATAAAAAAAGCCTCAAATTTTTCCTCGATCAGAACGACAAGGCCATGGACTTTGGCAAAAATATCATTCCTTTTGCCATCGAAAACGGCCATAAAGTGGCCAGTTATTCTTTTGACGGATACTGGACAGATATCGGAACCATTGGTTCTTTTTACGAAGCCAATATTGCCCTGACGGACGATATTCCGAAGTTTAACCTTTTTGACCGGGAAAAACCCATTTACACCCGGGCACGTCTTCTGGCACCATCAAAAATTTTTGGCACCTGGTTTAACCAGGCCATTGTAGCTGAAGGTTGCTTTATCCATGCAAAAAAAGTGGAACGTTCCGTCATTGGGATCAGATCGAGAATTGGAGAAAATACCGACATATCCAACTCCATCATCATGGGTAACGATTATTACGAAACCATTGACCAAATCCTGGACGAATCAACCATTAGCCTGGGAATCGGTAAAAATTGTTTTCTAAGAAATGTTATCGTCGATAAAAACTGTCGCATTGGAAATAATGTCCACATCCATGGAAGTGTTGCACTTGACGATGCGAAGGAGAAAACCCATTATATCAGGGACGGCGTCGTTGTCATCCCTAAAGGAACCGTCATCCCGGACGGCACCCATATCGGACTGAACTGGGCAGGTGATAAATCTCATTGATCCTTTTCAGCCTTTCTGAGCGCAAAAAAGCAGAGCATACCGGTCATTAACCGGTATGCTCTGCTTTTTTTTTAGGATTAGGATTGATAAAATTATTAAAGTAAGAGGACCGGAAGAAATGGTTAATTTCATAACATTTCGAACCTGTCCTATTACTAAACCCGGAAACCGCTAACCTTAAACTCTTCCACCAGCTCAAACAATAGCTGCTTACTGGAGTAATCTATTTGCATAACTTCTTGTGGTTGTTTGGATTGTTCTTTCTGGTTGATTTGCTGAACCACCGGATCATTAAAATAATCATATATAGTCCATTCACCCTTGGCATATTCAAGAGCAGAAAGGTTTTCGATCCAATCGCCCGAATTCATATACATAACCCGTCCTCCTTCCTGGTTGATAATTTCCCGCATTTTGGGCTGATGAATATGCCCGCAGATGACAAAATCATACCCGTTGGAGATGGCTATATCCGCAGCAGTTTCTTCGAAATTATTTATATGATTTAAGGCACTTTTTACCCCATTCTTTATTCTTTTGGAAAGTGAGATTCGCCCTCTTCCCAGTATTTTTTGACTCACGAAATTAAAAAGGGTATTGATCATAATAAGCAGGTCATACCCCAAACCTCCAAGTTTTGCCAGCCATTTGGAATGTTTCATACTTACATCAAAAACGTCACCATGGAAAATCCACGCTTTGCGCCCGTCAATTTCGAGCACGATCTTATTGACGATCTCAAAAGACCCCAGTCTGAGTCCCTTGAATTTTCGGAGCATTTCGTCGTGATTTCCCGTGACATAATATACTTTTGTGCCCTTCGCCAATAAAGAAGTCAGATGTTTAATCACCTTCATGTGTGAGCTGGGAAAAAAATGCTTATTGAATTGCCAAATGTCTATGATGTCTCCGTTTAAGACCAGGGTTTGCGGATTCACTGTATTCAGATAATTCAACAATTCCTTTGCCCTGCAACCAAAGGTTCCAAGGTGCACATCCGAGATCACGAGCACATCGATTTTTCGTTTTTGATGTTTTTTCATTGTCAGATCATGAGTATCATGGAGCAACCATAGCACCATCGCCGGTTGTTCCATTTAATCCCACAAAGGTAGAATCAGACTGTGAGCAGGTGATTAAGTGGAGGTAAAGAAATTGTGAAGTTATCTGCTATGAAATCAACCTGAACGTGTTTAAAAACAACAAAGCCCTTCCACCAAACAGGCAGAAGGGCTTTGTATTATTAACCCAGGAAGAATAAAATATTACCCCAGTTCTTCCCTGATTTTATTTAATGCAGAACCTGCACGAACCCAATCGATCTGGGCTTTATTGTAAGTATGCGCCACTTCGAAAGTATCCTCAGTACCATCTGAATGGTGCAGCACCACTTTAATGTTCTTACCCGGAGCCATTTCATCAAACCCTAAAAGGTCGATTTTATCATCCTGGCGAATCTTTTCATAATCGGCAGGATTCACAAAGGTAAGACCGAGCATGCCCTGTTTTTTCAGGTTGGTTTCATGAATACGGGCAAAGGACTTCACAATAACTGCCTTCACTCCGAGGAAACGTGGCTCCATCGCAGCGTGTTCGCGGGATGAACCTTCACCGTAATTTTCTTCTCCGAAAACAACCGTGCCTATCCCTGCATTTTTATAAGCTCTTGCCGAGTCAGGAACAGCCATATACTGGCCCGTTTCGAGATTCAGCACCTTGTTGGCTTCGTTGTTGAAGTAATTAATGGCTCCAATAAAGCAGTTGTTCGAAATATTTTCGAGGTGTCCTCTGTAGGTCAACCAGGGGCCTGCCATGGAGATATGATCCGTAGTACACTTTCCTTTTGCTTTGATCAACAGGCGCATGCCTTTCATACCATCTTGTGTCAATGGCTCAAATGGCGTAAGCAGCTGCAAACGATCTGATGCGGGATCCACGACAACCTGAACCCCGCTACCGTCCTTAGCCGGGGCATTGTAGCCCGCATCTTCAACATCAAAACCTTTTGAAGGCAATTCTTCCCCAAAAGGAGGATCGAGTTTCACCTGCTCTCCTTTGTCATTGGTAAGCGTATCGGTCATGGGATTAAACCCTAAATCTCCGGCGATAGCCAGGGCAGCCACCAACTCCGGGGAACCTACGAAAGCGTGAGTATTGGGGTTCCCGTCAGCCCGTTTGGAGAAATTTCGGTTAAAAGAATGAACGATAGTATTTTTTTCTTTTTTCTCGGCGCCTGCACGATCCCATTGCCCGATACACGGGCCACATGCATTGGTGAAGAGGTTGGCCCCGATATCGGTAAAAAGCTCCAGTAATCCATCCCTTTCCGCCGTATACCTGACCTGTTCTGAACCAGGGTTAATATCCAGTTCTGATTTCATGACCAGATGTTTGTCTTTTACCTGTTTTGCGATGGAAGCGGCACGGGTAAGATCCTCGTAAGAGGAGTTTGTACATGAGCCAATCAACCCTACCTCTATTTTCCTGGGCCAGTCGACGGTTGCCAGCACTTCCTTCATTTTCGAAACAGGCGTTGCCAGGTCAGGAGTAAAAGGACCGTTCAGGTGAGGTTCGAGTTCAGAAAGATCGATCTCGATCACCTGGTCAAAATATTTTTCAGGATTGGCATATACTTCGGGGTCACCCGTGAGGTGTTCTCTGACCTGATTGGCCATATCAGCGACCTCACTACGCTCGGTAGCCCTAAGGTAACGCTCCATAGAATCATCATACCCGAAAGTAGAGGTCGTCGCTCCGATCTCTGCACCCATATTACAGATGGTACCTTTACCGGTACAGGAAATACTTTGGGCTCCTTCTCCGAAATATTCAACAATGGCACCGGTTCCTCCTTTCACGGTAAGAATGCCGGCCACTTTAAGGATTACATCTTTTGGCGCGGTCCAACCACTTAGTTTTCCTGTCAGTTTTACGCCGATGAGCTTTGGCATTTTAAGTTCCCAGGCCATTCCTGCCATCACATCCACGGCATCAGCCCCTCCAACACCAATGGCAACCATGCCTAATCCACCTGCATTTACGGTATGGGAATCTGTTCCGATCATCATTCCCCCGGGGAAAGCATAATTTTCCAGAACTACCTGGTGTATGATGCCGGAGCCCGGTTTCCAGAAACCAATACCGTATTTATTCGAAACCGACTGAAGAAAGGCATAAACCTCAGAGTTAATGTCTTCTGCTACTTTCAGGTCAATTTTGGAATTCACCTTTGCCTGAATGAGGTGGTCGCAATGAACCGTTGAAGGAACCGCTACTTTATCTCGGCCAGCCATCATAAATTGCAAAAGAGCCATTTGGGCTGTTGCATCCTGCATGGCTACACGATCGGGGGCGAAAAAAACATAACTTTTCCCTCTTTCATATTTTTCTAATGGTGAATCCTCGTGGAGGTGAGCATAAAGAATTTTTTCAGCAAGTGTGAGTGGGGAACCCAACACCTTTTTTGCTTCATTTACTCTGTTGGCGAAACGGGCGTAATGCGCCCTTATCATTTCAATGTCGAATGCCATAGGTTTGTCAGTTTATTAATTAAAAAAGCCTGTTCGGATAAGGGCAGCAAAATTAAGTAATTCAAAACACTTTTTACCACTGACCGCGGCAAAAATGCCCCTATATCATTATAAAAAACACATTGACTCCGGGAAAGTTATATTTAGAGCCCATAAATGAATTTTCATAGTATTTATATGCCCACTTCAAGCCTAAAATATCATCATTTTGCCGGCATCAGGTAAAAAATTGATGTATGTTTGTATGAAAATAATACGCCGATGATCCAACAAACGAGCTTCAGCCTGCCTGCTTTCCCGAGGGGATTCCATCTGATTACCCGCGAAGTGCTGAACCATCTGCCTGAATTGCCACAAACAGGCCTGCTTCATCTTTTCATCAAGCATACTTCTGCCGGATTGACTATAAACGAGAATGCGGACGCTTCGGTAAGGACGGATTTTGAAAATATCTTCAACAGGCTTGTTCCTGAAAATATGTCCTTCCTGCAACATACCCTGGAAGGCCCCGACGATATGCCGGCTCATATTAAAACAGCTCTTACCGACACCTCTCTTTTTATTCCGATCACCAACGGGCAGCTCAACCTGGGCACCTGGCAGGGAATATATCTTTGTGAATTCAGAAACCATGGTGGTAATAGGAAACTCGTGGCAACTGTGATGGGGGATTGAATCTGTTGATTGACGATTGATCCATTTTCAATCATAAGTCCATTACCTTCCGGTACTATCCATTTTCAGAATAATGGCGAGCATAATGGAAAAGCCGAGCAGGGAAGATCCTCCCTTACTGATAAAAGGAAGAGGGATACCAATAATAGGCATCAGCCCCATCGTCATCGCTATGTTTATAAAGAAGTGAACGAAAATAATGCCGGCCACCCCATAGGCATAATACCGCACAAAATCCGTTCGTTGTCGTTCGGCAATAATGGTAAGGCGGTAGAGCAGCAGTAAAAATAAAATAATCACGGCCATGCTGCCTACAAATCCTTGTTCCTCACCAATGGTACAAAAAATAAAATCCGTCATTTGCTCGGGAACATACCCGCCCCTCGTAAGGGTACCATTCAGGAAACCTTTCCCTTCAAGCCCTCCCGCCCCAATGGCCATTTTGGAATTGGCCAGGTTGTATCCGGCCTCTTTGTCATTGGTCAGGTGCGGGCGCAGCCAAACGTTGATCCTGTCCTGTTGGTGAGGCAGCAATTTGTTAAATCCGAAATTAGCCCCCAAAGCCAACACGCTGCCTAATAACACCGCTCCGATCAGGAGACTCACTTCTTTTTGCTTTCTTCGCTGCCACAGCACTACCGACAAAACCACCGCCGCGAGGAGGGTACCGCCAAAGATATACCAATCATATTCAGGCAGATTCCGGTGTAAAAAAATGACCCCGGCAGCAAAAACGACAGCAGTTAATAATCCGTAAATTTTGGGACGGAAATTTGTTGACATGATAACCATCGCCAAAAGAATGAGCCATTGAATAAGATCAAAAGGTGCTGAGACCAGGCCCAATATCAAAACAGCCACACTGTAAAAGCCGATTACGTAATAACTGGCCGGAAATCCGGCGCGGTAAAAAACGATCAAAAAAGAAGTAAAAACAAGGGCCGATCCGGCATCCGGCTGCAACAGGATCAGCAGAATAGGAGCAGCCATAATGGACACCCCTATCAATTGCCACCGCAATTGTTTAAGGTCGGTATTGTAGTTTCCCAGGAAAGCAGCCATAGCCAGGCAAGTCCCCACCTTGGCCAACTCCGAAGGCTGTATGGTAAATCCCCCGAACCTGAACCAGGACATAGCTCCTTTAATATTGGCACCAAAAAATAAAACAGCAATCAACAAAAATAAGGTGAAGATATAAATGGGATAAGCAAAGGATTGCCAAAATTTCCAGCTCACCAGCTGCATCATAAAAAAAGCAAAAAAACTGATGCCGATCCAAATAGTCTGTTTTCCTACGGGTGTGCCAAGAAAATTAGCCATGGTATATCCATCCTCATACCCTACCGTAAAAATCATCAGCCAACCGATAGCCACCAAGCCCAGGAATATCCCAAAGGTGACAAAATCCGGTCGCTTCCTCAAAGTCTGGGTTACACTCGTCAAATTTGTATTTTTTAAATCAGGACCAAATGATCCAGGTTGCACTTTATGGAAAATCAGAGAATACTAAAACGAACTCAATAATTCCTCAAGGCGTATTTGATCATCTTTAACGAGGTAAAGCCCTGAATAATCGCGCTCAAGAATATATTTAAGCCTCAGTGCTTCCAGCTTGGTGGAAAAAGCTCCTGCTCGTAATTTATAGTGTGGGCTGGAATGCACCCAACTGACCGGCACATTGGGATAACGATACTGAAACCGCTGGCGGGCACTTTCGAGTTGCTCCCTGTTGGTTGTAGCAAGTATCTGTATGCGCCATCCTTCAACAAATTGGGTAGCCCGGTTGACTTCGACGAATTTATCCATCATTGAAGTGATGAGAGGCTCCTCGTTGGTACGTATATTTTGACCTTTCAGGTTACCTACTATTAACAACAGGACTGGAATGAAAATAAATACGCGCTTCATGAAAGCATTATTTTTTGTGAAAATCAAAGATACATCAATCTTTTTAGAAAAATGACAAATTAAGAATCAATCCATCAGTACATCAAACAACTCATCCAGCTCCTCAAAGGATTTAAATCCTGTTTTTTCTTCTTCTCCTCCTTTGAGGGTAATCCCTTCCAAAGAAGATAATGAAAGGCATGCTTTCAGTCCGGGAACGTCCAGATCCACTTCAAGGATCACAGGAAACCGGGCGGTAATTTCTTCGAGGGTACTGACGGAAAAGGGTATGCCCTTAACCAGATGATCCCAGGTAAGGCTATTGCCCATAAAATTAAAAGCAAAAGCCATCACATGACCGTCCAGGTTTTCCATTTCCTCAATCAATTGTTCGGCAGAGGTTTCTTTATCTATAATGAATTCCCTTATCACCTGAACGGAAGGAGGCAACTCGAGCATTTCCTGTATCCCACAATTTTCGCCCACCTGGATAACATTGGGAATGACCTCCAACACGCTTTCCCGGATTTTATCCCAGTGCTCCCTCCCATACTCGGCAACAATCTGAACGCCTTCTACCCATCCTTCAATTTCACGGATACTTGCCGCTGAAATGACGGATCCGTTCTGTGGATTTAGATTGAATCCCAGCCACTCCACTCCCATGGCAGCAAAATAACGGGCATCCGTTAAATTGGTAATGGAACTTGCCTTAACTTTGGTTCTCAACATGATCTGAATATTATGAAGAGCAAAGATAACTACTACGAATTAGTTTTTGAACTTACTAGGCGTATTCCGTCGGGAAGGGTGAGCACTTATGGAGCAATTGCCGATTATTTGAGCCTTGGCTCTGCCAGGATGGTCGGATGGGCGCTAAATAATTCCATGGGCATGGACATCCCTGCACACCGGGTGGTCAACAGAAAAGGAGAACTCAGTGGCCGTAATCATTTTGCACATCCTGAACTGATGCAGGAAAAGCTGGAAAAGGAAGGCGTGAAAGTGGAAAAAAATAAAATCGTTGATCTTGAAAAACATTTCTGGCATCCGGAAGAGTATGATCAATAAAGTATACACGCAAAAAAATATTGAAGTGACTCCTCATCACTTTACTTATTAACTGATTAAGGAGGAGTATCTCCACCTTCCCTACTGCTCGGTAGGAAAGTGTTAGGCATTTCAAATGGTCCCCCTAAAAAGAACAAGCCCAATAATGAGAAAACTCACTATCGGGCTGCTCGAGAAAATCCAACTTCATCTTTTAGGGAAGAACCCCTTATATCTTTCGCCGGGAGCCTAAAGGCTCAATTGGCTTTTTAAACTTTTAAATAAAAACTCCGCTAATTCCCTGCAAAGCTAAGGGTTTTCAGGGAAATAGGCAATGCCATGAAAAAGGGCTAAATTCCTGAAAATGCCAAAGGAGCAACGCAAATGAACAAGTATTCAATTGATGGGTCACTCCTTTGGCATTCATCCATGGCAAGCCGGCGCATCGGCCCCGTACTTCCGCAGATCCTACATTTTTCCGGACCACTCTTTTACGGCCTCTGCCATACGGTCTTTTGAAGAAATATAAAATTTACTATTGGCTTTTTCTCCCAGGTCCATGGCTAATTTTGCACTTTCTACCGCTCCTTTGTAATCCTTCTTTTCGGCTTTTATTTTGGCCTCAATCCAGCAATTTCGGGAATGCCGTGCCAGTGCCGTAGAAATATTTATCTGAGCCTCTGCTTTTGCGGGATGGCCATTCTCTAAATACCAATCAGCTGCCTGTGCATGGATCAGCCATTTGTCATCAGGAGCTGCACTTTCAGAAGCTACTTTAATATTTTCCAAAACCTGGGCCATCAAATCCTCCCGGAAAAGAATATACACGCGCTTCTTTTCCCATCCAAAACGAATATAACCCCTCTCATCAGCCAGATCCACTATACTGAAATTAAGTCGCTCCTCCATAGAATCCGTATCTTTGGTCTGTACCTCTACACGCAAGGCATCCTGCTGTTCATTGTAGGAATAGGCACCCCATTGATCCGCAATTTTATTGAATATGGCGATCCACTTGCCGTCTTGTTTAGGAATGAAGAAAAGAGAATATTTCCCCTTTTTCAAAAATTTGTCTTCAACCATTACATCAGTACTGAACTCAACAGTGGTCGCTTCGTTGGCCCCCGCCCTCCATACCTGGTCAAAAGGGACCAAACCGCCCCAAATTACCCTGCCATTTACCGCCGGGCTGCTGTAGTTGATGGAAACTTTCGTCAAACCAATGACATAAGAAGTGGATGCTTTTGGGCTTTTTTGTGGTAATTCCAGCTGACTGAAAAGGGAGGTTGTCAAAAAGAGTGTCAAACACAATCCTAATAATTGCTTCATTTTTAAATAATTTTTGTGTACAAAAAATGAGTGTTCCTAAAACCAACCAGTCCGATTTTTATTGGATCGATTTAAAAAAACACCCTAATTCGCTTTTAAAACTAAAACAAGATACAACTTGCTGTTTAAAAACGGGTATTTTTCCCCAAGAGGTCTTCTATAAACCTGATCAGACTTTCAGCCTAAAGGAAAGGAAACCTTGTCTTTAAGTCTTTCACCCCGTCCCTCAAGAGGAGTTTCCCTCAAAATTATGTCAATTTATTTTTAAAACCTTTCCAGGGCATGTTTCATCCTAAAAATCAGCAAGCAGGTAGAATTTTGAAGATAAAATAATGCTCAGTGATTATCTTTGTAATAAATAAATAATTCATGGCTTCTAAATTTAAACTTACCGGATTTGCACGTTTCTTTTTTGCAATGGCTATTATTGTTCCTCTTGCCTATTTCGGGGCTTCCTATTACAATGGGGAGGATGGCGTGGCTAAACTAAAAAAAATGATTGGTATTGATCTGGCGGAAGATACTCACGACACCACCGATTTTCAGCCCCAAAAGGAAGAAAAGAAAACCACTGAAAACAAGAGTAACGACACCGAAGTAGCCAGACTCAATAAAAGGATCGACGAACTAGAGTCAGAAAATGAAAGACTGAACCGGCTGCTCAAAAACAGAGAACGGGAAATTGAGTTGCTCAAGAAAAAATAAGCCTTTGCGTAAATATTCATTTTCTTTTGCAAAAAATACGGATCGAAGCCATTAATTGGGAAGGAAAGCTGACAAAATGGCTATGAAATGTGAGGTAATTACTCCATTTATTTACTTCTTGGGGTTGATGGAAATTGTTTTCAATAAATTGAATTCCCATTCTTTTAAAAAAGATTCCCCACGGCCCGGCCCTCCAACGAATTATTATTTGAGGGCTTTTTATACAAATTAGCTTAAGATGGATTAGTTTTGTCCATGAAATTACCAAAGCAAAGCTACTTGTGGGGCCAAAAACTATAACATATTACCTCTTCAAAAAAGGAGTCTTCATTCTGCTGCTTTCTTTGCTTCCCGCTTTGTCCATAGCTCAAAACGGAGCATGGGAAATTGGGGCTATTGGTGGCATTTCTACCTATTTTGGTGATATCGCCCCAAAAACCGGCCTAAACATAGGCACTTCAAAGGGAGCCTACGGATTTTTTATCAAAAAAGAACTGACCCATTTTTTTAGTCTTAAATCCAGTTTTCTGACGACACGCCTTTCCGGGGATGATTATCTTTTCACTGAACAACCCGAACGACTCAGCCGCGGTTTTTTTTTCAATACTTCTGTTACCGAAATCGCCTTTACCCCTGAGTGGGAGCCTTTCCGAAAAACGGATCTTCAAAGAATTTCACCTTCGGTATTTTTCGGGCCGGCGCTTTTTTTTATTGAGCCTGATGCCAATTTTGACAGAAATAAAATCGATGGCAACAAAGAAGGTATCATTTCCGACCTGGCAAAGGATTACCCCAATGTTTTTTTTGGATTTTCAGGAGGTATTGGCGTTAATGTTTACCTCGGCGCCAGTTTTTACCTGGAGGCTGATGCTGGTTTGCGTGTGCCTTTTACCGATTATCTCGACGGTATCAGTCAGGCAGGGAATCCCGAACAAAATGATTGGTACGGAGTAGGAACGCTTTCCGTAAGTTACCGTTTTCGTAAAGCTGACGACGACGGGGACGGCATTCCCAATACCAAAGACAAATGCCCCGAAGTGCCGGGGAAAGAACAATTTTCCGGTTGCCCGGATACGGATGAAGACGGTTTGGAGGACCTTATTGATGATTGTCCCTTCGATCCGGGTGTCCCTGATTTGTTCGGCTGCCCGGATGCCGATGCCGATGGCATTGCGGATAAGATCGACCGATGCCCCTTTGAGGCCGGCCCTGCCATTCACTTTGGATGCCCCTACAAAGACGCTGACGGGGATGGCATAGATGACCTGGACGATGATTGCCCGTACATCGCCGGGACAGCACCCCGGAAAGGATGCCCAGAAATCGACACTGACGGGGACGGTATACTTGATGAAGACGATAAATGCCCAAATGCTTACGGCATTGACATTTTTAAAGGGTGCCCCGATACGGACGGAGACGGCGTTGAGGATGCTAAGGACCACTGTCCCGAAGCATTTGGCTTGTATGAAAACAATGGTTGTCCGGCAATAGTCATTGCCGAAGAACAAGCCAGCGAACTCAATCAACAACATATCCATTTTGACACCGGAAAATACGATCCCGATTCTTATGAAATCCTGGATCAGGTGGCCGTTTTTTTACAGGAAAACCCATCCTATAGCATCCGGTTAAACGGGTATAGCGATAGCGGAGGGAGCAAAGATCAAAATAAATATATCTCGCGCAAGCGCGCCAAAAATTGTTATTACTATCTTGAAAGACAAGGAATTAGTCCTTCAAGAATGTCCTATAATGGATATGGTGAACAAAAACCAGTCGCCAGTAACCAAACAGCTGAAGGTCGCCGGCAAAACCGAAGAGTAGAAATCGAACTCTACCAAACCAGCAACAAATAACCAGTAACAAGATAACCAGCAACAAGAATACTCATGTCACTAACCACCTCACAACGTAGCCGTGCCCAGGAATCTAGGGCTGCCATTGAAAAGCTTTACATTGCCATGCGACACCTCTTTATCCGTGGTACTTATAAACCGCTTGGCATTTCAGGCGAGGCAATGATCAATTCCCTGAAAACATTGAATCCTGAAATATACGGATCCATCAACGATCCTGAGCGGATCGAACTCGATGGATTACTTTACATTTTTCAACGATTGCCAAAAGGCATCGAAGAATGCCGGTTCATCCGTATGATTTCCCGGGAAGGTTTACAGCATTCCGGCCTGCCCTGCTTCGTCCCGTCAAAAAGAAGAAGAAATGCCTACCGCATTGACAATAAGGAAATGTACATAGAACTTACCCGCGGTAGGAGCGACATATATGACATTCTCACTCACCTCACCTTCATGTACATCGAAGCCGAAAAAATCCGGCAAAACAGCCAGACCCACAAAGGCGAAAAAAAGCGGGAATGGGAAAAACTCGAAGACATTGTAGCCCGCGAAAAAAGCGGGGAGGAATTCGACAAGGAGGTGGCTTTTACCTACATGACCACTTTACTCGGCCGAACCTATAGCGAAGTAAAATCGGCTTATGAAAGATTTGAGGAAGACGAGGAAGTCAATAGCCTGTTTCATATTACCTATTGGCTGGGCAATCTTTCCTTCCAGGAATTTCATGACAAAACGGACCGGGATATCAGTTTTTCCCCCATGCTTCGGGAACGTATCGGACATCACGAATACGGAGAACGCTGGGCCACGAATATTAAAAAATTTCTGTTTGAAAATAACTTGTTTGATCGCCCTATTCATATCATCAGTGCCAACCTGCACAGTGTAATGAATACCATTTACGGAAAAGCGGCACTCGGAAAAAAATATAACGAAGAAGAGGTAGAGTTTCTGGCGAGAGAGATCAGCCAGGGAAAAAACAACAAATTGCGGAAAAAGATTCAGACCTATGCCCTCAATAACGGCATGTCGGTTATCGACAATACCAGTGGCACAAACATCACGGTTCAGATTTTTGATACCGCAAAAATAAACCCGGATATTCTTCCCAGGGAGGTAATCGCCGACAAGGAATTGATTGAATCACAAAAACCGATCCTGGTAGTAATGGATTATGCCTTTGGAGAACAGGCGTACGAAACCATGGACGAATTATTAAAACCCTATAAACTGGGAGAGGAACGTTATCCCATCAATGTGGAATCCATTTCAATTATGGGGAAAGCGGGCATCCTGGCTGGCGACAAGGGAGACATTATGGTACCGACAGCCCACATTTTTGAAGGAACAGCTGATAATTATCCTTTTGAAAATGATTTTTGTAAAGAAGATTTTGAAAACCACGGCCTTCCCGTATATGAAGGTCCGATGATTACCGTACTCGGCACTTCACTCCAAAATAAAGATATCCTTAGGTATTTCTTTAAATCTTCATGGAACAGCATTGGTCTTGAAATGGAAGGTGCGCATTACCAGAAGGCCATCCAGGCGGCCTCGAAGATTCGAAAGGTCGTCAACGACAAAATCGTGTTAAGGTATGCCTATTATGCCTCTGATAATCCGCTGATTACGGGAGGTACACTGGCCTCCGGGGGGCTGGGTGTTGATGGGGTCAAGCCAACCTATTTGATCACCACTAAAATTTTGAGCCGTATTTTAGGTGGCAAAAAAGGGAATGCCAAAAAGTAACATTGAGGAAGACTCCTCTTTAAGGACAGGGTGAAGCAGCGGTAAACAGGTCTATTGATTTTATCAAAACGCTAAGACGCATCCACCTCAGCAGGTGATTTTTGTTTTTCCTTGTTTTTTTTCAATGCCTTTTTCTGGTGGAGATTCAAAGCGTAGGAGAGAGCACCTGCAAGCAGGTTTACCAGGCCAAGCATACTTTCATATGGTTTGGCATAGAGCAAATAGGCAAGGGTCCATACACTGAAAAGAAGAAAAATGATCTGCAACCATGGATAAGCCGGACTTTTATACCCTTCTCCTCCCATTTTTTTAACCCGGACAACGATGACGCCGGCCACGGTCAGCGTAGTAAATAATTGGAGGATGAATCCGCTATAGGTGAGAATTTGTTCGAAAGAACTCGTCACCACCATCAAAATACTAATGAATGCCTGCAACCAGATGGCTCTTACGGGAATCCCAGCCCGATTGTCTTTAGCAAAATATTGCCAGATGTCATATTTATCGGCCATGGCCCGGGTCACCCGCGGGCCCACCCAGATCATGGCGCTGATATTGGCTACCAGCATCAGGGCGATGAGTCCGCCCACAATACTTCCGCCACCGTTACCAAACATCTTTTCGGCTACGATCTGTCCGATTTCAATCTTTCCCGCAAGGCCCGAAAATTTGACCTGATTCAAAAACGCCATCTGTAAAAAGATGAATAAAACACCTACCAGAAGGGTGCCGCCAATCAGGGCCAGCGGCAAATTACGCCTGGGCCGGTCAATTTCATCCACGATATAAGCAGCAGCATTCCATCCTGAAAAAGCATGCATCACATATACGAGAGCGACGGCATATGCGGGAGTGAATATCTCTCCTTTCCATGTTGAACTAAAATCAAATGCATTGGCATCAGAAGTAAGGAAGAATCCACTAAAAATCAAAAAGGCGATGAACAGTATTTTGAGCAACGTAAAAATGTTCTGGAAGAAACTGCTCTGGCGGATATTGAAGGAGTGAATCAAGGACAACAAGATGATCGACAACAAAGCGATCCACAAGCTTGAAAAGGGAAGCATGTTATTGAGATAGGCTCCCATCGCCATGGCAGAAAGGGCGATAGAGGTGGCAAATCCTACCGTCAGGGAAACCCATCCGGAGAGGTATCCTAAAAACGGATGATATATTTTTGAAAGAAAATGATATTCCCCGCCTGAATGTGGAAATTTAGTACCGAGTTCGGCATAACTAAAAGCACCCAGCAGGGCAATAATTCCGCCGATGATCCACAAAGAAAGAATCGTCCAGGTATTGCCCAGCATATCCAACTGAAGGCCCAGCGTCGTAAACACACCGATACCAACCATATTGGCTACAACAATAGCTGAGGCACTGATCCAGCCGATCTTTTTTTTTGGACTCATAGATTGTTTTGCGTTACTGTCCCTTCAAACGTCATAAAGCTACGAGGAATTTGCCCCCCATAAAGATTAGCCTCCTTTCTTAACGAAAGTATAACATTTAGGGGGAAGGGGAAGGTACTTTTAACGTAAGAGAAGTTTCTTTTAATGAGTTGGAGTAGCTATAAATTTCACATACCAAAGGTCCATGCACTGCAATCACATCATACTTAATTGCTGCGTAACACAAGATTCATTATATTTTTTGAATAAGGGTTTTTTAATAGAATAAGCCCTCTCCATATTAAAAAAAACAGTGCTCCGCCCTGATAAAGGGACGGAGCACTGAAAATGCATTAATTTTACTTCTTTATTTTGGTTCCGGCGCTATCTTTTTACCGGCCAACACTTACTCCACTCCCAACTCCTTCAACAACCTATCCGCGCGATAGATATATTTGAGGGCTGCGATCATCCCTCCCGCATGTAAGGAAACGGCCCGGTTGACTTTTTCATCGTAGATGAAATTTCCGGGAAGGGATTCTATATTGCCATCAAAAATCAGGCCGACAACTTCTCCTTTTTTGTTGATGATCGGGCTGCCGGAATTGCCTCCGATGATATCGTTGGTGGAAACAAAATTCAAAGGAGCTTCCATTAATTCACGGGGAGCATTGTTCCATCTTTCGGGAAGAGCCCATGGAAATTTATTGTCGAAACTACGGTTGCGATCGTAGAGTCCATAATAAGTAGTTTTGAGAGGTGCTTTGGTTCCGTTGTAATTATAGGATTGTACCACACCATCTGCCAGTCGAAGGGTGAAAGTAGCATCCGGCGGAATGTCAAGCCCGTAATGAGAAAATACTTCGTTGGATATTTTACTGGCCAAATCGTTTCTCATCACAGCAGACGCGCTAAAAGCAGCAATGGCTTTATTGTATTCAGGAACCAGCAACTGGCCCATCCTGATGATGGGATCTTTGGAATTTTTAAGCTTTTTCGCCTTTTTATCCAGCATTTTTTCGATGCCTTCAGCAGAGGAGAAAGCCGTCTCTTTCAGCATATCAGCAGCAGCACGTTCCGGAGTATTCCCGCCAAGAAGCTCCTTCATGTAAGCATCGTCGCTTCGTGCATATTTTTGCAATTCAGTCAAAAGAGTAGTCAAATAAGTCTTTTCATAAGGTCCTTCCAATTCCTGACCCAGGGCAAGGATTTGTTCTTTCATGGCTTTGAGATCCGCTTCCGTGGTGGTTTCATTGTCGAGCGCTTCAATATAACCATAGGTAGCATGAGCCAACTGCAAGGCAGCACCGCCAAAGGGTGAATTGCCTATGAACCTCAACTCGGAAGAATATCCTTCCAGGGGTTTGTAAGTATCAGCCAGTTGTTGCCAGTAATCATTGCCTCCGGCCACTGTTTTTGACTTTCCTCTCATCAAATCTTCCATCGCCTGCTTCTTGCCCATCAGGTAGGGATCGTACATTCCTTTTACAATACCGTCAATGGCTTTGATGCTGTTGGCAAAATTGAAGATCATTTCCTGGATGTCATGGGAATAATTATCCGCCAGCTGTGTCTCCATGATGGCCTTTCTGTTGGACAACCATTCGAGCAGTATCTTATAGCGGTAATCACGGTCAAATTCAAGCTGGGCCATGGTCCTGTACCGCTCGGTACTGGCCGGGTTGCCTACCACAAAAACGGGTTCCCCGTCTTTCACCCCATCAACATTGACTTTAAAATAAAAATCTTTGGTGTTTAATGGTTTTCCGTTTTCATAAATGCGCCATAAGGTACAATCGAGGTTGTATCTCGGGTAAGTGAAGTTATCATCGTCGCCTCCGAAAAATGCGAGTTGCAATTCAGGGATCAGCACGAGACGCACATCATCGTAACGCTTATAACCATAAAGGGAAAAACGTCCGCCGCTGTAATAATCAACCGGTTCAACTTCCAGCCCTTCCCAACCTGCTTTTTCACCGTATTGAGCGATGAGCTCATTCAGGGTTTCTTCCTGTATTCTGGCCGCTTCCTGTTCATCGGCAGCTTTAGCCACCGCTTCTTTGACTGTTTGGGTGACATCAGCGATGCGCACCAGTTGTTTGACAAATAACCCTTCAACTTTTCGCTCCTCTTCCAAAGAGGTGGCATAAAAGCCATTTTTATCAAAATCTTCGCCTTCGCCCATCACACTACCAACTTCCCCTCGGGAACAGTGGTGGTTGGTCATGACCAGGCCATTGGCTGAAATGAAAGAAGCCGAGCAATAGGAAGAAAACCTAAGTGCTGACATTCGGGCATGTTCGAGCCACGCTTCATCAGGGCGAAAGTCATATGTTTTTTCAAAATAATCGAGAGGAGCATATTCAAAAGTCCACATCTTACCGTAATCAAACCGGCTCGGGGTAACGTCTTTGGCATATTCAATTTTTTGAGAAAATACCGTGACGGAGATCAGGATGAACAATCCGCTCATCAAAATTTTTAAGCTGTCTTTAATTTTCATGCTAATATTGTATTTATTTGGTAGAGAAAAAGTAAAGGATCATTTAAAGGACTACTTCAGTGGCATCGTATCCGGCATCCTCAACGGCCTCGATAAGGGCCTCTACCTCAAAATCACCTTCCACGGTGAGTATCTTGTCCGGATTTTCAATATCGACTTCCCACTTGTCGATGCCTTCCACATCATTGATGAACCCTGTGACGCTGCGGATACAATTATTGCAATTAATATTGGTCTTGAATTGTGCTTTTTTCATGATCTGCTACATTTTATGGTTAACGATCTTTTTTGCTAAAGGTATGGATATTTGATGCCGGTCAGGTACAAACCCTGAGGCGGAACGCTCAAACTTTTTTTCAATAGGGTCTGTGTTTCCAATGCCGTTCTTACTTCCTCCAAGGACACTTTTCCCAATCCAACATTGATACACATTCCCACAATCAGGCGCACCATTCCCCTTAAAAACCTGTTGGCTGTAATGTAAAAAACATATTGATTTTTTTCAAAATTTTCGATCCATTCTGCCCTTTTCAATTCACACTTCATCGTTTTGACATCGGTATTGCTCTTACAAAAAGTATAAAAATGGTCATAATTCAACAAAAGAGAGGCGGCCTCATTCATTTTTTTTAAATCCGGTTTTTCGGCAAAAGGAAAATGCCATACGAGATCTGTAGCGAAGGGATCCTTCTCAAACCCCATGTAATATTCATAACTTCTTTCGTAGGCATCATACCGGGCATGAGCTTCGTCTGAAACTTCAAAAATACGTTTGATGGAAATATCCTGTGGCAGGAGTTTATTGAGGCGATGAACCAAAGATTCATGAAATGGCTCCTCCAGGTCAAAATGAATGAAATACTGACTTGCATGCACCCCGGTGTCCGTTCGGCCGCAACCGGTAATCTGGAGATCTTTCCGAAGGATGGTAGAAAAGGCTGTTTCCAAACTTTCCTGAACGCTGATTTGCTGTGGTTGGCGTTGCCATCCAAAATAATGAGTTCCCCGGTAAGCCAGTTCAGAAAAATATCTCATCCGTTGGAAGTTGGAGGTCAGCATTTTCAGTCTCCAAACCTGAAGGAAAAAACCAGCCAGATTTGGAGATTGAAAATTGTATTTTGAATCTTAACAGCAGGTTTTAGGCTGCCCTCAGTTTATTGAATTTCGATTTACCGAGTTTTTCTTCAGCGTATTCCCTGGTAATTTCAAAAGTAGTAACATCCTTATTGGAAGGCAGTTCATACATGGCATCGGTCATGATGGCTTCACAGATAGAACGAAGGCCCCTGGCCCCCAAATTGTACTCCAGCGCTTTTTCGGAAATAAACGTCAGCGCCTCATCCGTAAAACTCAGCTTGATATTTTCCAGGCTGAAAAGTTTCTTGTATTGTTTGACCAGGGAGTTTTTGGGTACGGAAAGAATTTCCTTAAGGGCCCCCTTACTCAGGGTTTCCAGGTAAGTAAGTACCGGCAATCGACCGATCAATTCAGGAATGAGCCCGTATTGCTTTAAATCCTGGTGAGAAATATATTGAAGAAGGTTATCAACATCAATTTTGTCATCTTCCTCTTCTTGTTTTCTGTATCCGATCACCTGCGTATTGATTCGTCTGGCGATATTCTTTTCGATACCATCAAAGGCCCCTCCACAAATAAAGAGGATGTTTTCGGTATTGACTTTGACCAATTTTTGTTCAGGGTGTTTACGTCCTCCCTGGGGCGGTACGTTTACGTCAGTGCCTTCGAGCATTTTCAACATCGCCTGCTGCACCCCTTCCCCGGACACATCACGGGTGATGGAAGGGTTGTCACTCTTTCTGGCAATTTTGTCGATCTCGTCAATATATACAATACCTTTTTCTGCCGCAGCGGTATCATAATCACAAACCTGGAGCAATCTGCTCAGAATACTTTCCACATCTTCCCCCACATAACCAGCTTCTGTAAAAACAGTGGCATCTACGATGGCGAAAGGAACATTGAGGAATTTTGCGATGGTTTTGGCCAGCAACGTTTTTCCGGTACCGGTACGTCCAACAAATAAAATATTGGATTTTTCGATTTCCACCTCATCCTGTTGCGGGGTCTGGCGCAATCTTTTGTAGTGGTTGTAAACCGCCACCGACAACACTTTCTTGGCATCATCCTGACCAATGACATATTGATCCAGGTGGTCTTTGATATCCTTGGGAGTAACTGATTTGGGCAGGAAATAGCTGCTTTTTGATTTTTCAGGTTCCCTTTTCTCCTTTCCGTAAAGTTCATCCTGGATAATATCATTGGCTTGCTCAACGCAAAGCTCACAGATATGTCCGTCAATACCGGCAATGAGAATTAAAGATTCACTTTTATCTCTTCCACAAAAAGAACATTTCACCTTTTCTTTATTTCTAGCCATCCTACTTAGCCTTTTAGATTGAAAAAAATAGGATTAACCCAAATTTAAAGATTAATCCTATTACTGTTTCATGATCAGTTTTACCTGATCGTTTCTTTTATTTTTTATCTCTCCTGAGCACCTCATCGACGAGGCCGTAAGCTTTGGCATCTTCTGCTTTCATCCAATTGTCACGATCACAGTCTTTTTCGATCTTTTCATAAGGCTGACCGGTGTGTTGGGCCAGGATATCGTAAAGTTCTTTTTGCTGCTCCTTGATGAGGGTGTAATAAATCTCCATCTCGGTCACCTGTCCCTGCATTCCGCCAAGGGGCTGGTGGATCATAATCCGGCTGTGGGGCAGGCAGGAGCGTTTGTCTTTTGTTCCGGCAGCGAGTAACACGGCACCCATAGAAGCCGCCAGCCCAACGCAAATGGTCGCCACATCCGGCGATACGTACTGCATTGTGTCATAAATTCCCAGACCGGCGATAACCGAGCCTCCCGGGCTGTTGATGAACATTTGAACATCGCGTTTCGGATCGGTAGACTCCAAAAACAGCAACTGCGCCTGGATGACGTTGGCCACATAGTCGTTCACAGGCACGCCCATGAAAATAATACGATCCATCATCATCCTGGAGAAAACATCGATGGCGGCGACATTCATCTGCCTTTCCTCGATCACATTAGGCGTAAATGCCGAAATGTTGGGATAAGTGCCCATTGTTTTCTGAGCATACTTTTCCAGGTGCATGCTACTCATACCAAGATGGCCGGTAGCGTATTTCATAAATTCGTCCTTCTGGAACATATTTCTGAGTTTAAAATTTGGTCAAATAATTCCTTAAATTAGATTGAGAACAGCTATTAAACATTTTCAAACTAAAAGGGTTGAACGATTCGGTTTTTAAGACACTATTTTTGTGCTTTTTCTGTAGCTTTCTTAATGATCTCGTCAAGCTTTTCGGTAGAAACTTCCTTTTCGTTGTAACCGAATTTTGTTTCCAGCACCTCGTATAGTCTATTGGCAATTACCTCCTCCTGAATCTGGCGAAGGCTTTTTTCGTCCTGTAACATACGATCCGTCATGTCTTTCATCATGTCAGGAGGCAGGGCGCTGCCGCCAAAATAACCCATGATTTTGGTCTGGGCATTGGCGATGATTTCTTCCGCTGTAATTTGGATATCATTCTCTTTGGCAATTTTACCTTTGATAATGTCCCATTTAAGGTTTTCGGTAAAAAATCCAAACTCCTCTTCCAATTGTTCCTTGGTGAGTTCTTCATTAGACAACAACAACCAACGCTTGAGAAATTCTTCCGGCAATTCAATTGGATTTTTATCAATGAGATACTCCTGGAAGTCTCTGAAAAGTAAGGCTTCAGCGTGATTTTTGTAATGATTATGAATAGGTGCGCGGAATCTGTCTTTGGCCTCTTCGGCATTGGAAACGGCGTTTTCTCCAAAATATTTATTGAAAAAATCTTCGTTGAATTCCATCGGCGTGACGCGGCTCACCTCATCAATCGTCAATTCAAAATCTTTTCCAACTGGAATGGTATCATCTTCTATTTTGAGGAAATACCGCTTCACTGCGGATTCATTAAGCCCGTCTTCCAGATCGAAAATATCCACCTTGAAGGTATCTCCGGCTTTTTTGGACAAAAATTCTTTTTTGGCTTTTTTGGTAAGCTTTTCCACCAACACGGTAAACTGGTTGGTAATCCCATCCTCTTTTACCTTTTTGCCGTCCATTTCCTTAACCGTAACGGTCAGTGCATCTATTTCACGAATATCCTCCGTGATGCTTTCCCGTTGCCCCATCTGTTTCAGCGCATTATCAATATCTTTTTGGATCTCAGCATCTGCGACGACAGGTACATACCTGGTGAATTTCTTGTTCTTGTTGAGCCCCTGGATTTCGATATCCGGCGCAAGGCCGAGATCGAACTTAAATTCCATGTCTTCCAGACTTTTGGCATCAAAAGAAACTTCAGGAGAATCCTCACTTGGAATAGGCTGTCCGAGGATAGAGAGTTTTTGATCTTTTAGAAAGGTATCGAGTTCATGGTTAAGCATATCGTTGATGATATTGGCCAACACGGAATTTCCATACATCTTTTTTACAACACTGAGAGGCGTTTTTCCTTTACGGAAACCTTTCATACTCGCCTTTTGCTTGTATTTATTCAGCTCTTCGAGAAATTTAGGCTCGTAATCGTTTTTGGATATTGATACCGTAATTTCGGTATTTAAATTGTCGACATCTTTTCTGACAACCTGTGGCATATGACTGTACTTTAAATAAAAAAATATTACGTGGAAAGTAAATTGGGTTGAAAACAATCCTCATCTCAACAACGAGGACAAGGTATTTGTTCTTGGCAAAAGTTAAATATGGAAAAACTTCTATATTAGCTATTCGATATTTAGTATTCCGACGTTCCTGTCATACCGAGTCAGAACTACAGAACCTGACCTCCATTCGTCAGGAGGCGGGTATCGAACACCGATTGAAGAATTCCTCTTTTTTTTTAATGTGCGGGTGAAGGGACTCCCGGTTCATGAAAAACATATTCGCTGCGCTCCTTGTTTTTCTATGACGGGATAAACTTCTCGTCCCTTCTATCTGCATTATCCTCTTTTTCAAAATGTGCGGGTGAAGGGACTCGAACCCCCACGCCTTGCGGCACCAGATCCTAAGTCTGGCACGTCTACCAATTTCGCCACACCCGCATCAAGAACATTTGGAAGGAAAAAATTCCAGAATTCTTGGCTTGGCTAAAAACATGCGAAAAATTTGATATATATCAAAAATTCCGACAGGCTTTCAAAAGCGGTGCAAAGATAAAATCTTTTTTTAAAAAATACAGTACGAGTATGAATAATGATAAATGTTGGGGGTGTTCCTTTAATTTTACTTCATTATCAATGAATATTTCCCTAAATTTCCCGATTTTTATATTCTATTTCCTTTTAGGAAACCAAAAGGACAAATGGGATGGGATATTCCCGCAACCGTGCCTGGTATAAAAAAAATTTAAATGGAATTGAAGATGACCGATAAGAAGCCAGTGATACCGATTAACGACGAAGAAAGAGCGGCAATTGAGGAAGCCTATGCGGATATGGTTGCTTCAATTAAATCCGAAATGGATGAAGAAGACCGGAAACATATCCGACAGGCCTATGAATTAGCCTTTGACGCGCATAGCAAGCAACGCAGAAAATCGGGTGAGCCATATATTTTCCACCCCATTACTGTAGCAAAGATATGTGCTGAAGAGATTGGACTGGGACCGACAGCCATTGTCAGCGCCTTACTCCATGATGTTGTTGAAGATACCGATATTTCCCTATCTGATATCAAAGCCGCCTTTGGAGAACGGGTCGCCACAATGGTGGACGGGCTCACCAAATTGGACAGCGCTTATAACGCCTCCAGCCCTCAGGCGGAAAATTTCAAAAAAGTATTGAGTACACTCGTCGAAGATGTGCGGGTGGTTTTAATAAAAATGGCAGACCGTTTGCACAACATGCGGACACTAGGATCTATGCCGGCCCATAAACAGCTGAAAATCGCGGCTGAAACGAGTTACGTTTACGCCCCACTGGCACACCGGCTGGGGCTTTATGCCTTCAAAACCGAATTCCTCGATCTGTGCATGAAAATCACGGAACGTGAAGAATACCAGAACATTGCCAAACAACTGGCTGCGACAAAACGAGCCCGGGAAGCTTATATCGAGGCCTTTATCCAACCCTTAAAGAGCCACCTCGATGAACTCGGAGTACCTTACAGGATCTTCGGGCGCCCAAAGTCCATTTATTCCATCTGGAACAAGCTAAAAACCAAAGGGGTTCCCTTTGAGGAAATATATGACCTATTTGCAGTACGCATTATTTTGGACGTACCTCTTGAAAAGGAGAAAGCCATGTGCTGGAGTGTATATTCCATCGTAACAGACGTACACATCCCGATTCCCGAAAGACTCAAGGACTGGATTACCACCCGAAAATCAAACGGTTATGAATCCCTCCACACAACCGTCATCGGCCCTAACGGACGTTTTGTGGAGGTTCAGATCAGGAGTGAACGAATGGACGAAATCGCAGAACGCGGATTTGCCGCCCATTGGAAATACAAAGGCGTTACCGGCAGTCAGCAAGACGTTTATGAACAATGGCTGGACAGCGTTCGGGAAATCCTGGAGGATCCAAATAGTGATGCCGTTGAGTTTCTTGGTGATTTTAAAGCCAATAACCTCTTCCATGAAGAAGTCTATGTATATACCCCCAATGGCGATATGAAAATTTTGCCGAAAGGGGCTTCGGCTCTGGATTTTGCTTTCAGCATCCACACCGACGTTGGTTACCATTGCAGCGCCATCAAAGTGGGCAGCAAACTCGTGCCCATGGGGTACAAACTGCAAAATGGAGATCAATTGCATATCATCACCAATAAAAACCAAAAGCCTAGCGAGGATTGGCTCAAAATGGTGATCACCGGCAAAGCCCGATCCAAGATACGTTCAGCCATGAAGGAGGAACGCCGCAAAAAAGGAGAGTTTGGAAAAGAAGCGCTGGAAAGAAAATTCCGGCACCTGAAAGTGGATTATGAAGAAGCAGTGGAACTGCTGGTCAACCACTACAGGTATCCATCCCATACTGACCTGTACTACGATATTGCCATGAATCATTTCAGTATCATGGAGATATCGAAAAAATTCAAGGCGGAACATGGCAAACTGGTGGTCATTGAGCATGAAGAAATCAACCATATTGCTGAATTAGAAGAGGAAGACAAAGCGATCAAGCGGCCCAGAAAAGACGCTTTCAAGCCGCGTTTGCTCATCAACGGGGAGGATGCCAACCGTTTTGACTTTACCTTTGCCACCTGCTGTAATCCCGTTCAGGGTGATGAAATATTTGCCTTCCTCACTACCACTGCCGGGTTGAAGATCCATCGCATCAACTGCCCCAATGCCACCAACATGATGGCCCATTATGGCTATCGCGTGATGAAAGCCGAATGGATTATGAGCCCGCAATCGCAATTCGTGGCCAGCCTGGAAATCACCGGAGTCGATAACGGCCCCGGGGTGATTGAACAACTAAGCCATGAGTTATCCACGCTCCTGGGATTAAATATCCGATCCTTCTCCATTGCCGGAAATGAAGGCTTTTACGAAGGAAATATCAGTGTTCTGGTATCCAATAAGGACCAATTGAATATGGCGATCAAGGTTTTGCAAAACCTTGAGATCGTTTCTACTGTTAAAAGAATAGAATAATTGAGTGCTAACACCAAAAACAACAATTGTGAATCAAAATCATCACTCTCCGGACAACGTAATCACAGAAGTAAAGAATATTTTTTCTTCGCACCTGGAGAAAAACAGCCTGAGGAAAACCCCGGAACGTTATGCTATTCTGGAAGAAATCTACCGTCGCAGTGATCACTTTGATGCCGAGGCGCTTTATATCCATATGAAAAACAAAAATTATATGGTGAGTCGCGCTACCGTTTACAACACCCTGGAACTACTCGTCAATTGCGACCTGGTAAAAAAACACCAGTTCGGAAAAAATATAGCCCAATACGAAAAATCCTACGGTTTCAAACAACACGACCACCTCATCTGTGTGGACTGTGGAAAGGTCTTTGAATTCTGCGATCCGCGTATTCAGCAAATAAAAGACATGATGGGCGATGTCCTCAAATTCAGCATTACCCACCATTCCCTGAATTTGTACGGTCAGTGTAACGGAGCTTGTGATAAGAAGAAGTCGCTGGCGGGGGAATCCGGGGAATAATACATTCCTGCCCCCAAATTTAAGTAAAAGAATACAAGCTATTTTCACGTTCCACAATACAGAATTCCCTACTTTTGCAACGAAATAGATTCAGTAAATCGTTTCCTTTATAAAACGGAGTAAATTTAACCGGAAATTTATTGTCGGTTAGTTACGGGTTACGGGTGATCAAAACCTGTAACCCGCAACTTTGACATCAAACCAGTTTTTCCAAAAATACTACGCTGCGTTTTTAAAGGTCACCAAACAAAGCTAACCAATGGCAATTGATGTAATACTTGGATTACAATGGGGAGATGAAGGAAAAGGAAAGATCGTGGATTTCCTCGCACCGAATTACGATATCGTGGCCCGCTTCCAGGGAGGGCCCAATGCTGGGCATACGCTGATCTTCGACGGCAAGAAATTTGTACTCCACACCGTGCCTTCCGGCATTTTCAGAAAGGAACAATTAAACCTGATCGGTAACGGAGTGGTCATTGACCCCATCACCCTTGCCAGGGAACTGACCAATATCAGCGCAGCAGGCGTTTCCTACCAGGACCGTTTGTTTGTCGCCCGCAAAGCCCATTTGATCCTGCCTACCCATCGTTACCTTGATGCGGCTTCTGAAAATGCCAAAGGAAAAGGCAAGATCGGCTCCACTTTAAAAGGCATCGGCCCCGCCTATATGGACAAAACGGGGCGGAACGGACTGCGCGTTGGAGACCTTACCAGTCATGATTTCAAAGCCAAATACGATGCGCTGAAAGAAAAACACCTCAACCTGATCAGCTTGTTCCCCGCAATAGATTTTGACCTGGAAACGGAAGAAAAACAATGGTTCGAATGCATTGAAACCCTCAGGTCACTTATTCATGTGGACGGGGAATACTTTATCAACAATGCCCTCGCCGAAGGCAAGAAAGTTCTGGCGGAAGGCGCCCAGGGGTCTATGCTCGACATCGACCACGGTACTTATCCTTTTGTCACGTCTTCCAATACGACTACGGCAGGTGTTTGCACCGGCCTGGGCGTTGCACCCAGTTCAATAGGAGAGGTTATCGGTATTACAAAGGCTTATTGTACAAGGGTAGGATCTGGCCCTTTTCCAACAGAACTAAACGATGAAACAGGAGAATTCCTGCGCAAGGAAGGTTTTGAATTCGGGGCCACCACCGGCCGGCCGCGCCGCTGCGGATGGATTGATTTACCGCAGTTGAAATACAGCATCATGCTGAGCGGGGTGACCCAGCTGGTCATCACCAAAATTGACGTACTGAATAAATTTTCTGAAATCAAAGCAGCCGGGGCTTATGAGATTAACGGAAAAACAACAAAACAACTGCCGTTTGATCTTTGTGACGAATCGGCTATTCCGGTTTACACCTCCTATCCTGGATGGGAAAAGGCGCTGACCGGGATAACCGAGTATGCAGATCTTCCCGACAATGCCCGCAGTTACCTCTCCACCCTGGAGCAGGAACTCAACGTGCGCATCAGCATGGTCTCTACCGGACCTGACCGAAAAGAACTGATCCTGAAGTAAAATAAAAACGGGCGACCATTAAGGCCGCCCGTTTTTATTTTACTTCAGGAATTAACCCCTGCGATACTTACTTAATGGCAAATTGCAACCTGGCAAATACGTAGCGGCCATTCGATCCAAACTGCTGTGAACGTCTGGAGTACAAGAATTGTCCGCTGCCCTGGTTGGCTTCAATATTCATATCAGGATAAACATCCAAAAGGTTATTCGCACCAATCGTCAGGTTCAAATTATCCATCAGTTGATATCCGATACTAAGGTCGGTCACCACTTTGGCTGCGAATATCTGTGCGTTGGCTTCATTATTGGTAGCTTCCTGCACCTCTCCGAAATATACATTTCTCAGTAACGCATGGAATTTTCCTGCTGAATAATTAAACGTCAGGTTGACCTTGGTTCTAGGAACCGAAGATTCAAGGAAAATCCGGCTCGTCTCATCAAAATAGGTGCTCTCTTTTCCTTTCAATTGTTCTGATGTTTTAATGTCCCCAAGTTCTGTTTTGGAAAAAGTCCCTGCAAGGGAAGTCCTCAGTTTTCCGCTTCCTATTTTGGCATTATGCGTCAATACTACATCAATACCGCTGGTTTTTGTGTCGATCGCGTTGACAAAGAAGGTCGCACTACTGGCGTTTGCCTGTTGCAATAGGCTGTAAATTTCCTGATCTACAGCAGAACCATTCTGATTGCCGGAAAAGCTCCCTGTCAATACCACGCGATCCACAATATTCACAATAAAACCATCCAGAGTGAAGGTTAAATTCGCCCCGGGTACCTGTCCGGTAATCCCGGCACTCACACTGGTTGAGGTTTCTTCTTTCAACTGTGGAATGCCCAACAATTTTGCAGGACGGCTGTCATTGGAAAACGTACCCACCTCATTGGGGATTCCGTCAACAAAAAGGGTAGAAGTCGAATTGAAATACAGTTGGTGCAACGAAGGAGCCCGGAAACCGGTACTTCCTGTGGCCCGTATGGACATATTGTTTGAAATTTTATACCGGGCAGACAATTTACCCGTCAGGGTAGATCCAAAATCACTGTAATTTTCAAAACGAGCGGCGGCGCCCACGAGGAAAGCATCGGTAATGTCTGCTTCCATATCCACATAAGCAGCAATGCTGTTTCTGAAGACATTCAAAGCATTATTAGGGCTAAAGCCTGGGAATACCTGTGCTCCTCCCGGACGAGCACTCCCGTCAGGGCCGAAAATTGTACTCACCGGGCCTTTTCCATCCTGAATGAGAATAGAGTCTCCATTCAGGGTTTCATACCAGGTAGCCAGTCCGTAATTGGTATAGGAAGCTTCTTCCCCGGCCGTGATTTCATAATTTTCAAGACGAAACTCAGACCCGAAAGCCAGGTTGAACCCTGACATCACATCATCCCAATAACGGCGGATATCAAAGTTGGTCGTATTTTGAGCAAAACTAAATCCTCCGGAATTGAAAGAAGTGGGTGAAGCGGTTTCCAATGAAGCATTTAATGTATTGGTAATCAAATAATCAAAGGCGTTTGAACCGTAGGTATTGCTAAAATCCACATCCCAGTTCCCAACACGGTTACGAACACCAATGGCAATGGATTTATCCACAATATTGGAGTTGATCTCCGGGAGGAAACCGTTTGGATACACTTCGATTACGTTTCTGGATTGGTAAGGCAGGCGGTAAAACCCGGTAGCCTCTCCCCGACGGTAATTCACTCCTCCAAAAGCGTACAATGTTGCATTTTTCCCAACGGGCAGCTCCATATTCATCATAGCCCCACCTGCGCGTAATGCGGATTGACCCACCCGCATATTAAAATCGGAACGGGTTAACCCTCTTAGGGCAAGTTCGGATTCGGTAATGTCATCCCCCGGATCACCTTGATAGTCTGGGTTATTGTACCCGGAGAAGATTCTTCCGGTCAATTCTTTCATTCTGTTGGTATAATTACGCTGATCATACGAACCAGTCAAATTGATAAATCCTCCTTTTTCTCCCAAGGCTGCACCGTAATTCACACTCATCTGAACCGACTCTCCATCCATATTCGCCAGACCAACCCCGTTGTCTTTATCGGCTTCCGGCAATTCACTGGTCATATACGCACCAGTACCTATTGAAAAAGTGGCCCCCTTGTCCTGCTTGAGCACAATATTGATCACCCCTGCGATGGCATCCGAGCCATATTGTGCAGCGGCACCGTCTCTCAAAACCTCGATACGGTCAATGGCTGCCACCGGAATGGCATTCATATCTGTTCCAACGTTTCCCCGGCCGAAAGTTCCGTTGACGTTGACCAGGGAGGTGGTATGCCGGCGTTTTCGGTTGATAAGCACCAACACCTGGTCAGGCCCCAAAGCACGAAGGGAGGCAGGATCAATATGATCCGTTCCATCCGAGATCGTTTGTTTGTTGGAGGAAAAGGATGGTGCTACATAATTGAGGATTTCATTCACCGTCGTCTGGGGGCCATTATTGGCAATATCTTTAATATCCAGAACATCCACCGGGGCTGTAGTTTCGAGCTTGGTACGCCCTGTACTTCTGGATCCGAGTACGACTATTTCGGAGAGCAATTCCCCGCTGGACAATTCCACATTTACGACATTTCCGGTAATTTCAACTTCCTGAGTAGCGAAACCAATATAGGAAACGACCAGTTTTTTTGACCCTTCAGGCACCTGGATGGAATAATTTCCGTCGAAGTCGGTGACTGTTCCGATTAAGGTTCCTTTTACCTGTACAGTTGCCCCGATTAGCGCTCCTTCATCACCACCCGTGACGATTCCGGAAACAGTTGTCTGAGCCCATGTCAAAGAAAAAAGGAAAAGTGAAATCGATAGTAAAAAAAATTTTTTCATAATAAATCATTTTAGGTAAAAAATAAGACAATTGGCATTCTAACTTTATTTCATTTTTATGTTAATTTCAATATATAATAACACCTTTTCCAACTATTTATCTATCTATATTTCAAGAAAAAACCGAAATAAAAAACATTTATTTTAACGCAAACAAAAAGGAAGGTACTTAAAATTGCTCTATAAATAAATTTTGTCGGTTTATTTTCCCCTCGCTATTTGGTTTCTGAAGGCTTCTAAAAGATTTTTTTACTGAATTTATTGATTCAGCCCATGGCAATGCCCGGTAAAATATAATTTTAAAAAACAGGATATTCCGGGGTTTATCCAGTCAATTATTTTAAGTAATGATTTGACACGACCAGGGGAATTTTTTATTAAAAAGCGGTGTTTTACCTCATAAACCAGCCTTTATCGCAAATAATTTGATGTATTAGTAAATACTCGCTATTTTCGCGACTTGTTTTGAGATGATAGATTTTTGACATTAGACTTTTAACCTTAGATCAATGAGCAAAAGGACAGAAATTGCGCAGGTTTTGGCTGCGCCACAATTGAACGAAACAGTAACCGTCATGGGATGGGTACGTGCTTTTCGATCCAACCGATTTATAGCCCTCAACGACGGATCCTGCGCCAATAATTTGCAGGTGGTGGTGGATCTCGATAAATTTGATGAAACCCTGCTCAAAAAAGTAGGCTTCCACGCCAGCATCAAAGTAACTGGTCAACTGGTAGAATCCATGGGAGCCGGGCAGTCGGTGGAAGTATTGGCCGAAACCATTGAAGTGATCGGAGAAACCAATCTCGATAAATACCCGCTTCAGCCTAAGCATCAGACGATGGAGTTTCTGCGTGAAAATGCTCATTTCCGTATGCGTACCAACACTTTCAGTTCGGTATTCCGCATCCGTCATGCCGTGGCTTTTGCCGTCCATGAGTATTACCATAAAAATCGTTTTTATTATATGCATACGCCCATCATCACCGGAAGTGATGCTGAAGGCGCCGGGGAGATGTTCAGGGTAACCAATTTTGACCCGGAAAACATGCCAAAAACGGAAGACGGGCATGTCGACTGGTCCCAGGACTTTTTTGGCAAAGCGACCAACCTGACGGTTTCAGGGCAGCTCCAGGCAGAGATTGGTGCCATGGCTTTGGGCAAGGTTTACACCTTCGGTCCCACTTTCCGTGCCGAGAATTCCAATACCTCCAGACACCTCGCCGAGTTTTGGATGATAGAACCGGAAATTGCGTTCGCTGACCTCAATGACGATATGGACCTCGCGGAAGATTTTTCCAAATACCTCATCAATTTCATTCTCGACAACTATCCCGATGACCTCGCTTTCCTGGATCAGCGCATCAAGGACCTGGAGAAAAATATGAAAAAGGAGGAGCGCAGACCGATGGGATTGATCGAAATGCTGAAATTCGTGGTGGACAATGATTTTGAAAGAATTACCTATACAGAGGCCGTTGACATTTTAAGGAATTCCAAGCCTTATAAAAAAGGAAAATTCGAATTTCCGGTAGAGTGGGGTAAAGATTTGCAGGCGGAGCACGAACGCTGGCTCGTTGAAAGCAAATTCCAAAAACCGGTCATCGTAACGAATTATCCGAAAGAAATTAAGGCCTTTTATATGCGACTGAACGATGATGACAAAACCGTAGCCGCCATGGATGTGCTTTTCCCTTATATAGGAGAAGTGATCGGCGGTTCTCAGCGGGAGGAAAGAGCCGATGTTTTGATCGAAAGAATGAAAGCCATCGGCATTGAAGAAGAAGAATTGTGGTGGTACCTCCAGTTGCGCTATTTCGGCGGCACGCCCCATGCCGGTTTCGGAATGGGTTTTGAGCGGATGGTACAGTTCATCACGGGCATGGGCAATATCAGGGATGTGATTCCTTTCCCGAGAGCACCGAAGACGGCTGAGTTTTAAGCACAGCATTCTTGCTCAAAAAATAGCGGGTTATTTACAAATGGTAGATAATCCGCTATTTTTGTTTACGGGCATAGTACTGTGTAACAAAAGATTAATTATATTTTTTGAATAAAGAAATTTTACAGATTTCTCCTGGAAATTTAATTTTTGTAAAGCCATCCATCGCTCTGTGCTTTAGCCTGCCTGACGCCGCAGAAAATTATAATAGGTGCAGAGCACCGAAAAATTTGTTGTAAAAAGATTAAAAAATCTATCTAAGGTGCAGCGCACCGCAACATTCTTTCGATGTTCGAAGGTTTAGGTTGCGGTGCGCTGCACCTTGAATCTCCTTAATCTGTGTTTGCCAACACAGATTAAGGTGCTCTGCACCTAATTTTAATTCGGCGGTTCATTATTTAATTTCAATAAGCACTGGGCAATCGAAATTTTATTTAAAGCGATTATTTTTGTTACACGATAATAGTATACACAATTAAAAAATGATCAAGTATATCTTAATTTTCATTGGTACTTTTACCATTTGCAACTCAATTCAAAGCCAAGAAAACTTGAATTTAAGTATAGACTTGCATGAGTTCGGAAAAATAAAATGGGATTCTTTAATTAATCAAAACATCGATACAATAATTGAATTATATTCAGGAAACCATTCTGGGGATTATTTGGTGACAGAAAATTCAGATACATGCATTTGCAAAGGAAATAACATTTTTCGATTTTACATTTGGGAAATTGGTACCAAAAAATATATACAAAAAATAAGTTGTTGTAAAATTCATACAGCTAAATTGTTAACTAGTAATAATTTGTTTGTTTTTCTTAATAAGAACTTGAAAACGCTCGAAAATGAAGAATACAAAACGAACAGCGTTGTGGCGTCGAGTTTCATCCAAATAAAATATAAATTTGGCAAAAATGAAGGAATTAAATATTTTGATAACTACATGATAAATAAGAAATATGAGCCAGAAAACTGGAAGATTAACAAAAAACTCAAATCACATAAAATATTAAAAAAGATGCTGAAGAAGGCGGAAAAAGTATGGAAATAAAAACTGTGCATAATATAGCTACTCCGGCAATTGCAGATCAAACTCCAACTGCGAGTAGCTTAATCTTCATTTAATAAATAAAGCATCAATACAAATCGTGCCATCTCAACAAACAATAGTCTTGTTCACCCTGTTTTTTGGGGCTGTAAATCTGGCCGGGGCACAAAATAAAAAATGGACGACGGAAATTTCCAAAATAAGAAATACCGAAGTCAAATCATTGATCAGCGATCAACCCGGCCCGGGGGGCGAAGTCGTACAAACCATTGAATACATAGCGATAGCCGAAGTGGAAGCAAATTTTGAATCCTGTATCAAGGTTATGAAAAACACGGCCTTGCACAAAAAAATCTTTGATTATACAGCAAAAACCGAAATGCTGGAGAAAGAGAGCGAATCAGAGTGGTATAATTATTACTATACGGATATGCCGTGGCCCTTACCTAATTCGGATAGTGTCACCCGATTTTTATTTAGCAATGATGGACAGACCGCCACTTTTGTTTCTACGGCCAGTCCGAATAAAATAGGAAGAAAGGATGTAAAAAGAATATTACTCTATAATACTGACTATATTTTCACCAAACTGGATAACGGGAAAATAAAGATCACCCTAAAATCCAAATTTCAACCCGTAAGTAGTCTGCCAACCTGGATGGCCAACCTCTGGTTTCCTGACGGGCCTGCCAGGATGATTGACAGGATTATTTCACTAAGCAAAAATGAAGGATAAAAAGAAACTAAAACAGCAACCGGGTTTACATCCCCGTAACCCACATCGCGGACGTTATGATTTCAAAACGCTGGTTGGCAATTGTCCGGAATTGGAGCCCTTTGTCCGTTTGAATGATCACCAGGACGAATCTATAGATTTTTTCAACCCCGAGGCCGTAAAAATGCTAAACAAAGCCTTACTCAGGCATTTTTACCACATCGACTCCTGGGACATTCCCACTGGTTATTTATGTCCCCCCATCCCCGGCCGGGCCGATTATGTTCACCACATCGCAGATTTATTAGCCTCTTGTAATAATCAACGTATTCCTACGGGGGATAAAATTAAAGGACTCGACATTGGTGTTGGCGCCAATTGCATTTATCCTGTTTTAGGCACCACAACTTATGGCTGGTCGTTTATCGGAGCTGACATTGATCCGGTTGCGGTAACTTCTGCCAGGGCTATCATCGAAGCCAATGCTGCATTAACAGGAAAAATTGACGTCCGGTTACAAGCCAACCCGAAAGAAATTTATCAGGGTATGATTCAAAAAGGGGAGTACATCGATTTTTCGATATGCAACCCTCCTTTTCATGCGTCTGCAAAGGAAGCACTATCGGCTACAACACGTAAACTAAAAAACCTGAACGCCCCTAAAACAGCCAGGCCCCTGCGTAATTTCAGCGGCACCCAAAACGAACTCTGGTGTGAAGGAGGTGAAAAAAAATTCGTCGAAGACATGATCAGGCAAAGTAAAACTTTTGCTTCCCGTTGCTTTTGGTTTTCTTCCCTGATCTCAAAAGAGACTAACCTAAAAAGTGCTTATGAATCGCTGAAGATTGTCAAAGCCGCTGAAATCAAAACCATTCCAATGGCTCACGGGAATAAAAAAAGCAGGATACTGGCCTGGACTTTTTTGTCGCCCCATCAACAGAAAACCTGGGTGGACTTTCGTTGGAGGTAAAGGGAACTGTTCAATGTTCCATGTTAAAATAGTGCAATGTTGAACGCAGTTGATTCCGTACCAAAATAAGCGCGGATTCTTTAAAAAATGATTATTTCCATTCCAGGAAAAAAGCAGCGGCCAGATTTCAGGCATAACGCATGAAATGACAGGCGGCCAACATGTAAATCCATCGAAAGGCTTTCCCCTTTGACAACAATCCCTTATTTTTGCACCACTAAATTAAAAAATCGAACACATGAAATTTATTCCTTCGCTTCTCCTGGTCGTTATGACCATGGCTTTTTCCGGCTTTTCCGCCACCGCTCAAAACACTTCCCCCACAGTACTGGCAGACAAAACAGAAACCATCACCGTCAAGGTAAAAGGGGTGGGTTGCGCCAATGACCTCAAAGACATTGCCGCCAACGTAAAAAAGCTCGATGGGGTGAGCAGTTGTGAAGAAGGCAAAATGGGTCCTACTTCCACCTTTATCATTACATTCAATCCTGCCGTGGTTACCGAAAAAGAAATTCGGGCAGCCATTGAGGATACGCCGGGATGCGAGAATCCCAACGACAGACCTTACAAGGTAAAGGGGTAAAGGGGTTGCTGGTTGCTGGGTTTTACCAGGTTTGATGGGTTGGTTTAAAAAAATAATTCATGTCAAAGTATATTTTTGTGATGTTATTGCTTTTTCCTTTTTGTTTGCATGCACAAACGATTATAGGAAAAGTGGTGGACGACAATGGTGAACCTGTTGTCAGAGCAAATGTATTTTGGCTGGACACCAATGTCGGGGTATTTACGGAAGCAGACGGAACTTTTGAAATCCGACAGGTTGAAAAGCGTCAGAAGCTTTCGGCCAGCTATGTGGGATATGAACCTGACACGGTTCATATTTCGGGACCGGCACCGATCACATTTACACTGGGATCTTCTAAGACACTTGAAGCAGTTGTTGTAAAAGGGGAACGTCCGGGAGTCATCATTTCAAGTATCGACCCCATAAAAACCCAACAGATCACCCAGACTGAACTGCGCAAAGCAGCCTGTTGTGACCTGGCCGGATGTTTTGAATCACAACTTACCGTACAGCCGCAAACGACAAATATTATTACCAATTCCAAGGAACTGCGCATCCTGGGGTTGTCGGGGGTGTACAATCAGGTGCTGATCGACGGCTTTCCGGTCATCCAGGGGCTTTCCTATACCTATGGCATCAGCAGTGTGCCGGGAACTTTGGTCGACAATATTTTTGTGGCGAAAGGAGCCAATAGCGTATTGCAGGGATTTGAAAGCATCACCGGACAGATCAATGTATTAACCAAATCCCCGGACAATACAGACAAGCTGCTGCTCAATGTTTATATGAACAGTTTCCTCGAAAAGCAATTCAATGCCAATGTGGCCTATTCGGGAAAAAAGTGGAGCAACCTCATCGCCCTGCATACCGCGCAACCCGGTAAAAAAACAGATCGGGATAACGACTATTTTCTGGACTTGCCGCTCATCACCCGGTATTCCGTTTCCGAAAAATTCAAATACAGGAAAGACACCGAATGGGGATGGAGTTCGACGATAGGCGTAAAATTGATGAATGAAAAACGGGTTGGCGGACAGACCTTTTTTGATCCGGAAAATGACCAGGGCAGTTCCATTGCTTATGGACAAACCGTGAAGATCAACCATGCTGAAATCCTTACAAAAACAAACTACCGGTTCAACGACACTCACGGCATCGTGCTTCATATGTCCGCTTTTCACCAGGACCAGGAATCCTACTTTGGCACCACGAAATACCTGGCCGGTCAAAATAATTTTTACGGCAATTTACAATATGAACTTAATTATGGCAAGGCACACGAATTAAAGACCGGGGTGAGCTATCGTTATTTGAATCTCGATGAGAATATTTCGTTTACAGAAAATAGCCTTGAAAGAACCTTTGCCGGCGAATACAAAAAAACAGAACGCATTCCGGGAAGTTTTGTAGAAAATACGATGCGATTTTTCGACAACAAACTCACCTGGATCGCCGGAATCCGCGGCGACCATCATAACCAGTTTGGTTTTAGCCTTACGCCGAGAACTTTGCTAAAATACAACGTTACCCCCCAGGCCGTTATTCGGGCCAATATTGGAACCGGTTGGCGGACCGTGAATCTTTTCAGTGAAAACATCAACCTGCTCGTGAGTTCCCGGGACATCGTTTTTGCAGAAAACCTGAACCCGGAGCGGGCCCTGAACTATGGGATCAACTATACCCAGAAATTTGAAGCCGCCAATTTCTCCGGTTACCTGAGCACCGATTTTTACCGTACCGATTTCCAGAACCAGATATTCCCCGATTATGATGCGAACCCTACAAAAGCCATTGTTAAAAATTTTACGGGCAACAGCACCAGTAATGGATTCCAGGCGGAATTGTTCCTCCACATCCTGGAACGTTTCGAATGGAAGACCGGTTATACTTTCCTCGACGTTTACCGTATGGTAGAAGGCACAAAACAAGCACTGCCCTTTAATCCCGCCCACAAATTCCTGGCGACTTTCAGCTTCAAGCCATTGTCTCGCAAATTCCACATAGATATCAACATGCACTGGTACGGCCAACAACGATTGCCTGACACAGAATCCAGTGATGCCGCCTTCCAAAGACCTGATCATTCGGAACCGTTCTCAGTAGTCAATGCGCAATTCACCTATAAGTTAAAAGCCTTCGAAGTGTACACCGGATGCGAGAATATTTTTGACTTCCGGCAGCAACGCCCCATCATCAGTTGGGAAGATCCTTTTGGTCCTAATTTCGACACCTCTTTTGCCTGGGGCCCTACGAGGGGACGGGAGATTTACCTTGGACTGAGATACAAAATCGAAAAGGACTGATTTTAAAAAGGGCTTGCGTATATTTACATGATGTCTCTTTTTAACCATCATATTATCACCATTATGAATCGTCAAAAAATTCTATACATTTTTTGCTGCCTTTTGTTATCCACGTCCCACCTCATCAAAGCCCAGGAGGTTGTGGAATCAAGCATGCTCACCATTGACCGCATTTTTAATTCCGGAGAATTCCGGAGAGACTTTCAACGGCCCATTCAGTGGATAGAAAACGGAGCGGCTTATGTTACCATAGAATCGTCCAGTACTGAAGCAGGAGGAGATGAATTAATTCGGTACGACAGCAAAACACAAAACAGAACGCTTTTTGTTGGCGCTGAAGCCTTAACAATAGCCGGGAAAAGCTTACCTATTGAAAGTTTCTCTCTCTCTCCTGACGGCACCAAAGTGTTGATCTTTACCAATTCGAGCCGTGTATGGCGTTCCAATACCAAAGGGGATTACTGGGTATATGACCTGGAAAGCAAACAATTAAAACAACTGGGAAAAACATTTGAATCTTCCTCCCTGATGTTTGCCAAATTTTCTGCAGACAATAAGTACGTCGCTTACGTTCAAAAATTCAATATTTATAAAGAAGACTTTTCAACCGGAAAGGTAACCCAATTAACACACGATGGTAATAAAGACATCATCAACGGTACTTTCGACTGGGTTTATGAGGAAGAATTTGGCAAAAGAGACGGATTCTCCTGGAGCCCGGATGCAAAAAACATTGCCTTTTGGCAACTGGATGCCTCCAATACGGGCACCTTTTACATGATCAACAATACGGACTCTATTTACTCCCGGCCTATTCCCATTCAATATCCAAAAGTGGGAGAAGAACCCTCTGCCGCCCGAATCGGCCTGGTCAATTTATCCAATAATAAAATTCACTGGGTTCCGCTGGAAGGTGGTTTGAGGGAAAATTATATTCCCGGCATGCAATGGGTGAATCATGACCTCTTGCTCATTCAACAGATGAACCGAAAACAAAACCAGCTGATCGTCTGGAGTTATCAGCCTTCTACAAAAACACTGAAAAAAATATATACCGAAAGAGAGGATACCTGGGTAGATATCAGTTATCCGGATATATCTGCCAATGGATGGGGCAACAATGATTTGCCCCTGGTAAACGGAAAAACCGCCTTCCTCAGAATGACAGAAAACGACGAGTGGCGTCATGTGTACAAAGTGGATATTGCCACGGGAAATAAAACGCTGGTCACACCAGGGGATTACGATGTCGCTTCAATGTCCACCGCCACCGACGGCACTCTTTTTTTTATCGCTTCTCCCGACAATAGTACCCAGCGTTATCTTTTTAGTGTGACTTTGGCCGGAAACGCCAAACCCAGACGCCTGACCCCTGAATCTTTTGAAGGGATCAATACTTATGACATTTCGCCTAACGGAGCTTATGCCATACACTATCATCAAAGTACCAACGCGCCCCAGACCGTGAGGCTGATCAGTTTGCCCGACCATAAAACCATCACTACCCTCGTGGATAATGAAGCCTTTAAAAAGAAACTTTCCACCCTTGCCCTTCCGGAAGTAAAATTTACCACGGTCACTACTGAAGAAGGGATTGAAATGGATGTCAAAATGGTCATGCCCGTCAACTTCGATCCCAATAAAAAATACCCGGTGCTTTTCCATGTTTACGGAGAACCATGGAGCCAGGTAGCCCTGGATACCCCTATCGGTTTATGGGAAATAATGATGGCGCAAAAAGGATACTTCATCATTGATATGGACAACCGCGGCACGCCCTGTCTGAAAGGCAGCAAATGGAGGAAAATCATTTATCGCAAAATAGGGGACATCAATGTAAAAGACCAGGCCCTGGCGGCAAAGGAAATGCTGAAACTTGATTATCTGGATGAGGAAAGAACAGCCGTTTGGGGATGGAGCGGGGGCGGATCCATGACTTTAAACCTGATGTTTAAATATCCGGATATCTACCAAACCGGCATGTCTGTTGCCCCGGTTCCCTATCAATTGGCTTATGATAATATTTACCAGGAAAGATATATGGGCCTGCCGCAGGAAAATATGGAAGATTTTATCAAAGGTTCTCCCATTACCTATGCCAGGAACCTGGAGGGCAACCTTCTGATTGTTCACGGTACCGGGGATGACAATGTACATTACCAGGGCACCGAAATGCTGATCAACGAACTGGTAAAACAAAACAAACAATTCCAGGTAATGCCTTACCCGAACCGGTCTCATGGCATTTATGAAGGCCCCAATACCCGCAGGCATCTCTATACCCTTTTGACACAGTACCTTATGAATCATACGCCGCCCAATGCGGTACCTTAATGACTTACTTAAATGTGAATTCAGCTATTTATCGAATAAATACAAATGAAATTAAAAAATAAAATAATTTTCATGACCGGGGCAACTTCGGGTTTTGGTAAAGTGGCTGCCTGTCACATGGCCAGCCAAGGAGCTCTGGTGGTAGCCACATCCAGAAACCAGGAAAAAGGCCATGAACTTTTGGCCTCATACCTTAAAAATTATCCGGATGGCAAAGGGCAGATCGATCTCATTAAATGCGACCTCGATTCCTTTGAGTCCATCGTTTCCGCCTGCCATGAAGTACAGAAAAAGTATGATCGTTTAGATATGATCATCAATAATGCGGGGGTCATGAATTTTAATTTCAGAGCATCCGCCAACGATATTGAACAAACTTTTCAAATCAACTTGCTGGCCCCGGTTTTAATCATTCATTTGCTTTCTGGAATGCTGGAGCAATCCCCGGAACCCAAAATAATCAATACCGCTTCCGCTTTACACCAGGGCATCATTCATTTTGAAGACCTGGAATCCAGGAAGAAATTCACAGGTTTTGATGCTTACAGGCAATCCAAATTGGGAATTATCCTAATTAGCAGATACCTTGCTGAGAAAAATATCAACATTTATTCTCAGCATCCCGGACTTGTAAAAACAGAACTCGGAAGGGATTTTAATAGGTTGGCGAAGGCGATTTTCCGGCTGATGGGCAAATCCCCGAAAAAAGGGGCACGTACTCTTTTGAATTTAGTGGAAACGCCGGTTAAGGATTTGACCTCAGGAGAGTATTATGCTGACTGCAAAATAAAAAAAATTACGGAAGAAAGTTATGATCTCGCCGTGGCCGAAAAACTCCTGGAAACTACAAGGTCATATTTATCTCCATACCTGACAGAACCTTCTTTTATTTTTTAATCGTAATAGGAGTGTTCAGAAAAATACGCTGCGTGCTCCCGACCTAACGGTAGGGATGTTCCATTTGCACCTTCTTGGCGCTCTTTGCGTTTAAAATCAAAAAAACTATAGCATGAATCAACTCTTCACGTGTGTTTTGGTATACCTTTCTTTTTTATTGGTTTTTTCCTGTAGTATCAGAAAAAAAGAAATAACTGCTAACCAGGAAAAAACAACTGAGATGATAGAAGCCGAGACCATTTCCGAAAATGACCTGGAGGAAATTCCAATTGCCCCGCCCCCTCCTCCACCTTCCGAAACAGAGAAAATTTTCAAGGTAGCGGAAAATATGCCCAGGTTTCCCGGTTGTGAAAATCCGGTTGAACCGGCGGCCGACAGACAGGCCTGTGCCAATGAAAAATTGAATGATTATATTTATGCCAACATTAAATACCCTGAAGAAGCCAAAGCGAACGGCATTGAAGGTACCTGCGTACTGAGTTTTATGGTCACTAAAACCGGAACTTTAAAGGATATAAAAGTCATAAGAGATATAGGAGGCGGCTGTGGGGCCGAAGCCGTAAGAATAGTCAACAGCATGAATGAAAATGGTATCCTCTGGATTCCCGGAAAACAAAGAGGCAACCCCGTAAACGTTAGGTTTAATCTTTCGGTACGTTTCAAACTTCCCGGACAATAAAAGATCAAAAAAATCAACCATCCTTCCTTATCATAAAAAAAAACATAGACTTTATTTTGCATAAACATTGTTAATTCAAATTTTGCCGACATTTTATTCAAGCAAGCCGTGCATCATTTTTATTTTTTTTGTATTTTGATGTTTGTTATTTCACTCTACATCTCAATGCCATGCGTAAATTGACCCTTTTGCTCCTTTTTTGTGGTGGTTTCCTTACGGTAAAAAGTGAATCCTTAAGAGGATATGTCATCACCCTTGACGGAAAATATATTTCTGGAACCATTGAACAAGTGAATAGTTCCGAGTTTAATGTGGCGGTAGCTTTTATCAATGATTTTGGCACCATCTACCATTACAACCCGGCCCTCATAAAAGGGTTTGTGTATCTAAAAGGAAACGATCAATTTGTTTTCGAAAGCCTTTATTACCAGGGTCGATGGATTTTTTTACAATTATTGTACCAGGGGGAGGAAATCAGTCTTTTTAAATATCCTGAGATCCAGGTAAATTGGGTCATTCGGGGTCAGCAGGTAAATTCTTATTCGGCCAATCAAAAAACATTCTGGATCAAACATGATAAAAAATCTCTTTTTGTCTTAAAGCGCAAGCATTTTAAAAACAAATTTTCCAGGCTCATTGAAGAAAAAGCTCCCGAATTGGCGCAAAAAATCGGAAAGCGCGGATACCGGTATCAAAATTTAGAAAGGATTCTGGCCGAATATGATGAGATCATTACCTCTAAAATAAAAAAAATATAGCCCATCACTACATTTCTCTATTATCATTTTTCTTTGGCCGGGGACACCTGAAAGAGTTGATGCTTTGAGCAAATGAATGGAGTATGAAACAAGGTTCGTAATATGCCAAGCCTTGATTTTTTTCTTTATTCGTTAATCAGTGTTCCCTATTCAGCACTCCCAACAGGAATTTATGATTCTCCTTCTTTAAATTTTGGTTCATCTCCGCATAGTTCTTGCACAACTCCTCTTTTTTTACGACCTTTCCTGCGATGAAAAATGAAAAAACACAACTGATATACGGCAGACATCCTGTAATTGATGCGATCAAAGAGGGAACCAACTTTGATAAAATTATTTTACAGCAGGGTACTCGTGGAGAATTTGAAAAAGAACTGCGCCATTTGTGCACCAGCCATAATATACCTATGACTGTTGCACCCAAGGAAAAACTCAATAAATTCACCAATGCCAATCACCAGGGTGTTGTAGGTTTGGTGGCCATTATACCTTATTACCAGATCGAAGATTTGCTTCCATCCATTTACGAAAAAAACCAGAATCCGCTCATTATGATTCTTGATGGCGTTACGGATGTAAGAAATTTTGGTGCCATAGCCCGCTCGGCGGAAATCAGCGGAGCACATGCCCTGGTCGTACCAAAAAAGGGAAGCGCATTCATCAATGAAGAAGCTTTAAAAACTTCGGCGGGGGCCCTTACAAAAATCCCGGTTTGCCGCGAAAACAGCCTGGTCACCGCTATTGAAACCATGCAATTATCCGGCATCCAGGTGTTGGCCAGCAGCCTTGAAGCCACAAAACTGATTTTCGATTTTGACCTTACCGCTCCGATAGCATTGATCGTCGGATCAGAAGGAGAGGGAATCAGTACCGGGGTGGAAAGGAACGCAGATGAATTGTTTATCATTCCGCAGGTAGGCACTACGGATTCTTTTAATGTTTCCGTTGCCGCAGGGATTATGCTTTATGAAGTCATGCGCCAACGATTTTAACGGTCTGAAAAAATCGAACCATTCCGGTCAATCTAAACAATGAGGGATTTCCGTCGTTATATTGTATTATTTTTACGTTTAAAAAAACATAAATGCTTGAACTTGCTGGACTGGTCATCCTCGGTATCTCCGCTCAATGGATTGCATGGCGAACCAAGGTGCCAGCTATCCTACCTTTGATCCTCATCGGTCTTTTTTTTGGCCCCGTTTCTTCCCTTTTTGAGGAAGGCGGCGCAAAATGGATCGAACCGGTTTACGATCCCGCCATAGGGCAGGGGCTCTTTCCCGGCGAAAGCCTGTTTTATTTTGTTTCCCTGTCTATTGGCATCATTTTATTCGAAGGAGGATTGACCTTAAAACTTAAGGAAGTAAAAGTCGTTGGCCCAACGATCATGCGTATCATTACCCTGGGTTCATTGATAACATTTGTTGGAGGTGCCATTGGTACACATTTTCTGTTAGAACTGAGCTGGAAAATATGTTTTTTGTTCTCAGGCCTTATTATTGTAACAGGCCCTACCGTGATTACGCCTATTTTACGAAACCTCCCCCTCAAAAAGAATGTAACTACCGTTTTGAAATGGGAAGGTATTCTCATTGACCCCATAGGCGCGCTGGTAGCGGTACTCGTTTATGATTTTATCATAAGCGGAGAGGAACAGATGTTCACCGTCCATGCCATCATTTCTTTCCTGAGAATTGTAATTGTAGGGATAAGCCTGGGATTTACAGCAGCCCACTTGCTAAACCTGATGATCCAACGCAACCTCATCCCTCACTATTTGCTTAATGTTTTTACCCTCGCATTGGTTTTGGGCGTTTTTGTAGCCTCTGACCAGCTTGAGCATGAATCGGGTTTACTTTCTGTGGTGATCATGGGAATGGTACTTGGAAATCTGGACCTTCCTCAATTGAAAAACATTCTCGATTTTAAAGAATCCCTGAGCGTTCTGCTCATTTCAATTTTGTTCATTTTACTTGCCGCAAATTTTGATATTGACGATATTTACCTGCTACTGGAATGGAAGGTATTGTACCTCTTTTTGTTTATCATTCTTGTACTCAGGCCGCTATCCATTTATTCCAGTAGTTTTCGATCAACACTCAATTTCAGTGAAAAAACATTCATTGCCTGGGTAGGCCCACGGGGAATAGTAGCCGCAGGGGTTGCTTCTCTTTTCGGGATCAAACTAACAGGCAAGGTTCCGGGGGCAGAATACATTGCTCCGCTGGTTTTTATGGTAGTTTCCGGAACGGTACTCATCAATGCCACCACTGCCCGGATTGTGGCCCGATGGCTGGGTGTCGTGAAAGAAAAAGCGGAAGGTATCCTTATCGTTGGTGCTAATAAGGCCGCAAGACTTATCGGCGCTTATCTTGAAAAATCAGGACGATCCGTGGTGATCATCGACAGGGCAGCCAATCTTGTGGCAAGAGCCAAAGCCGAGGGCCTGAATGCCATTGAAGAAGATATTTACTCTGAAACACTGATCGATAATTTTGAATTACTGGAGATCGGCGAAGTATTGGCCATGACCGGGAGTACAGATGTCAACCTGTTTGCGGTGAAAAGATTTGCCAAAAGCCTTGGTGAGGATAAAGTCCACCGCCTTATCAGCCAGGATGAATTAAAGGGTCCCAAAAACCTGATTCCAAAAGACGGGCTGTTTTCCTGTGTCGATGATTATCTCAACCTGAGTGAGGTCGTCAGGGATTATCCGGTAATCCACGAACACCCGTTATCCTCCAAAGCACAATTCGAAAAGATCGTCAACATGATCAATCAAAAAGAATATTCCATCCCGTTGTTCCTCAAAAAGAATAAAACCGGAAAATTACTGATCCTGCCATCCAATTGTGAAAAAATAGACGTTGAGGCGGGGGACCTTCTGGTTTATGTCGGCAAGAAAATTGAAGAAGATATTTCAATGAAATGAACAATTGCCCGGGTTGCACAGTCTATCCATGCACCCCGGGCAATTGTTATGCCAAAATGCTCCCGTGAAGCGGGCTACTCAAAAGATCATTTTTTGGGTATGGGCTGTCCGATAATGTAAGGCGCCCCGGCTTCCCGAAGGGCGGATTCCATTTCCGGAATGGCCACTTTGCTGAACCGTTCCACATCACCCATGACTTCCCCCAGCATTTTTTTGGCGATTTCCAGACTTTGCCTGTGTAGCGGGGTAGGGCCATAAGTAGTCGAAATCCCGCGGGAAGCCACCCTTAAATGATTGCTGATCGTTGGCGGATTCCTTTCACCGATCTCATCCCGGGAGGTATTTCCGTTCAGTTGTTCTTCAAGTTCATACAACTCCTGTTTAAGTTGGAAAAGCTTCCCGTTTAATGCTCCGGGCTCAACGCTCGTCCTTTCCAGGGCCGTTTCCATTGCGTTTATCTTTTTCCTGCTTTCGGAAAGCAAATTGGCGATCGCGGCTTGTTGATCCCTGACCACACTGATTTCCTCTCCAAAGGAACGGTATTCGGCAAACGGTGCGCCTTTCAGAGTAGGTTGTCGCAACGGTACAACCTCAAAAGAGACAGGGCCTGCAAGGAAAGTTACGACGCCGTCAATTTCTTTATACAAAGTAACCGAATAGGTTCCGGGAGGGGCAAAATCTCCCCCTCTTGACCACCTGGAAGAACCTCCTCCGCTATCCGGATCAATACTTCTCGAGGAAGCATACTGGAGATCCCATGCGATCCGGTTCATCCCTTTTTTGGCCGGAGCCTGGATATTGCGGACGACATTACCTCCCTCATCCTTTACCGTAAGCCAGATCCGTGGCGATTCCTCCTTTCGTTCGGCCTCAAGGGCCTCCCAGCCTTTGAAAGGAATGTCTTTTCCTTCCTTTTCGAGCTTTTTCTCTTCTTTTTTCCGCTCATCCTTCAACGTATTATAAGTCTCGGCAAGATGGTAAATGAATACGGCCCCGAAAGGTGGATTATCGGCCGTGTATTCACTGGCCCCTCCATCGGGCGCATTTGATCTTGGAACATACCACAAAGCCTTCCGGACTGAAAACAAGGCTGCTTCGGCTTCAAGTTTTTCCTTTGTCGCTTCCCTGAGTACGCTATAGTCGTCGAGAATAAAAAATCCACGACCGAAAGAGGCCCCTACCAGGTCATTTTCCCTTCTTTGTATGGTAAGATCCCTGAAAGGGATGGTGGGTGCGCCCGACAATTTTTCCCAACTGCCGCCGCCATCCAGTGTGACGTAAATGCCAAACTCTGTTCCTGCAAACAATAATTCTTTCTTTACATGATCCTGAACTGTCCTCCACACCAGGGTTCGTTCGGGGATATTCCCAACGATGGATTTCCAGGTTTTACCTTTATCGGTACTCTTGTATAAATAAGGATGAAAATCACCGTTTTTGTGATTGTCCAGGGCTACATAAACCACATTGGCATCGTAAAGGTCAGCCTTAATATCGTTGACGAAAGCTCTTTCCGGCACACCTGGCAACCGGGTCACTTCAATTTTTCGCCAAATGTTCCCTCCGTCTTCGGAAACCTGTATGATACCATCATCGGTCCCGGCATAAAGCAGTCCCTCCTGAACGGGGGATTCTGCCAGCGAGGTGATGCTATTGTAATTAGACATAGCTCTAAGATCCCATGGATTGTCCCAGCTTTGTTGTCTTCCCATAATAGGCAGGGCCATCCGTTCTTCGTTACGGGTGAGATCCCCGGAGATACTGGTCCAACTGTCGCCCCTGTCTTCAGAACGCCAGACCCTCTGGGAGGCGAAATACAACCTGGCAGGATTATGCGGGCTGACCAGAATAGGCGCATCCCAGTTGTAACGCTCAAAATGCTCTCCCTTCCGGGGTTGGGGCTGAATAAATACCTGTTCGCCCGTTTTCAGATCCACCCGATGTAGTCCACCCTGTTGGGTTTCTGCGTAAACGATGTCAGGGTTTCCGGGTTCGGTGGCAGATTGATGTCCGTCGGCCCCCAGCGTTTTGTACCAATCCCGGTTGGTAATGCCCTGCCTAGAATCAGTCCTGGAAGGGCCTCCGTGTGAGCCATTGTCCTGAGTTCCTGCAAAAACATGATAGAATGGCAAACGATCATCCACGGCTACCTTATAATATTGGGTTATAGGCAGGTTGGCGATGAAACGCCAGTTTTCGGCGAGATCAAAACTCTCGTAAATACCTGCATCTGTTCCGATAAGCAAGTAATCGGGATCATTGGCCCGGAAAGCCAGGGCGTGGTTATCGGAATGTTTATCCCTTTCGGAAAGGGTTCTGAAAGTTTTTCCGCCGTCATCGGAAACCTGTACCCTTACATCCATCAGATACAGGCGATCAAATTGGTGGGGACAAGCATAAAGCTCCTGATAATAATGCGGGCCGGTACCTCCCGATACTGTATTGGACATTTTCTGCCAGGAGGCCCCTTTATCTTCAGAGCGATAAACACCTCCTTTAGTCCGGTCCTGCTCAATGGCTGCATACACCACATTGGGTCGTTGAGGCGAAACGGCAAGGCCTATCTTACCGAGATTAGAACCGGGCAATCCTGTTTTCAGTTTTTCCCAGTTATCCCCGCCGTCGGTACTTTTGTAAATGGCTGACCCCGGGCCTCCACCCATGAAAGCCGCTACAGTCCGTTGCCGTTGCCAGGTGGCTGCATAAAGAATATCCGGATTGCCCGGTTCGGCTACGACATCGGTTACGCCAACCCATTCATCATCCCCGAGAACCTTCGTCCAGGTTTCTCCTCCATCGGTCGTTTTATACAACCCTCGGTCGCCACCTTTGCTCCACAAAGGGCCCTGGGCGGCTACGAGTACAACATCAGAATTTTCGGGATGCACAAAAATTTTGGAAATATGTTCCGAATTTTTTGATTGAAGAATGACAGCTGCATCAAGGCTAATTTAATAAAATATAACCAGAATACGGGTCTGTTCAAACAGAATAAAGCACGAAGTCAATTTGGAAAATCTAAAAAAAAGGGTGGGAAAAATTTCCGGTGCTGCCGTTGAAATGGTTTGAACAGCAGCACCGGTTAGAGTCTAAGGTTATTATTGCAAGATCACCTTTCTGCTAAAAAGAGAGTTTTCTGTTTTGAAAACGAGGTGGTAAATTCCTTTGGGAAGATCGCTCACATTGAATTCGGATAAACCGGAGGTCAATAATTCATTTCTTATTGCAACTCCGTTATTATTATAAAAATACATTCGAACCTTCTCCGGAGATGGATAATCCCCCAGATCAATTTCAATGAAATCACTCGCCGGATTCGGGTAAATATTTAATGAAACCGAAAGCTCCAGGTCTTCCGCAGAAACAATGGATTCGACCACATTGATAAACATGGTATAAACGGCTTCGCTGAAATCATCCCCGTCAAAAACCCTGAACTTAAAACTATCGTAGGGCTCACCCAGTCCGTCGTTCATGGGAACATAGGTCAGGTCTTCAAGGTATTCTGCATTGATTACCTGGCCGGTAGCTAAATTGGCTCCATTGAGGTGGAGTATTCCCAGTGAAGGTTTTTCCACGATCTGAATGGCTGTAAGCGTATCTTCCAGGTCCAGATCTGAAAAATTAAAATCCTGGGCTTGAAAACTATAAGGTGTTTCCAACAGGGTATAGACCAAATTGTCCTGGGCTGTAGGTGCCTCATTGGGTTCTCCAAACCAATAAAGGGTTGAATTGTAATTGTTGTCCCGGAAGGAGAAAAACAGAATTTTATCAGAGGAAGCATCCATGGCAAACTCGTAGTAGTTCAGCGCATCTTCTCCGGCAGGGATAGGTACCTCCAGCAATTCCGTTCCGTTATAGAAATACAGGAACTGGTAGTAATCGGGATCGTAATAAGTGACAAAAGCGCCATCCTGGTTATCCGCAAAAAAATTACTGTAAGTGTAACCGGGAGCCGGTTGATCGACCAGGGTCAGGTCCGTTCCATCATAAACGGCCATGTTGTACTCAAAGGTTAGGTTATTGTTATAAGCCGGATAGAGTGCGTTTTCCGAAGTCCCCGGGTTATACGCCAGGTAAAAATCAGCAGGATTGGGAATCTCCACCCAGGTATTTCCGTCCAGTTCGTACAAAATTCCCTGGTAATTGGCATCATCTAATCTGAAATAAAGATTTCCATTTAACTCTCCTACGAAGCCAACTCCCATACACCATTCGGGAAGGGTCAGGGCTTCAAAAGTGGTCCCGTCAAAAGTATAAATGGCCGAATTGAAGTTGGCATCATAAAGACTCAAATATAAGAGATCTTCCGTAGTGGTGATGGCATAGGGACTCATCGTTCCTTCCGGAAGTGTTACCTGTTCGAAATTTGTGCCGTCAAACTGAAACAAATAACTGTTCCAGTTGACATCGTTCAGGGTGACGTACATATTGCCGTTAACGGATCCTACCGAACTTCCAAAATTATATCCTTCCGGTAAATCAACGTTTTCTACCGTATTGCCGTTTATTACCTTAAGCGAATTCAAAAAATTAAGAAAGCTATAATAAGTCACATATACTTGTCCATCATAGTTAAAGGCATAAGAACCCAGCCCTTCATTAGGAAAGTCAGCTTCAATCTGGGAAAACACCCCATCCTGATAAGACATGAGTACAGTGTTGTAGTCAACATCGTAGAAAGTCATGTAAAAAACGCCATTCTGGTTGGTAAGATTCCAGTTATACATAAACCCTTCCGGCATATCAATCTCTACCAGATCATCCCCATCAAAAGAATACAAAAACCGGTCGTAGTTATTGTTTCGGTAAACAACATAGGCAAGTCCTTCTTCCTGACCTACGTACCCATCGTAGTACCTATCTGTCGGATTAGGCACCTGGGTGAAAATAAAATCCTGGGCAAGAGCAGTATGGCCCAAAAAAAAACTCAGCATTATGAGCTGAATAAATTGTAAATGATTTTTCATAAGCATTTATTTTTTTGTGTAATAACAAAAGAGAAATACAGCGTAGGGACACAAAAATACATATTTCGTTAATAGTCTTGAGTTTAAATCCCATATTTAATTGTCCATTGGCTTGCAAAGGATTTGACTAAAAAGGTGGTTAACATTATGATTCATTAAGCCATTTGAAAATTTGCTTATTCACGACATCATCCGTAAAGTAATTCAAATGATTGAGATCGGTATCCATTTCATATTTGATCTGCCTTGAGGAAGGGATCGGAAATCCTCCGGCGGCGGCCCCGCTATCAAAACTTCCCAGGGTAGGCACCACCATATCGTTATCTTCCCCAAAAACTTTGGCCAATACTTTCATCAATAATTTCTTACCAAAACGAACCAGCAGTTTTTCATCATAAGGAACATAATTGGCCCCCATGGTATAGTAGGTAGTATCCACTTTTGGGGAACTGTTCAATCTTTTGATGTAATCCCCTTTTGGCTGCATGGCCTGTAATCCGGGGATCGAAGCTACCGCGCCGCCACCGACGACCTTAATAAGAGTGATCAGGCTTTCCAGTATTATGGTGGCCGTATTATCAGGCAGTGAGGTGAGCAGATTGGTATAGGAGTCGATCAATTTAACCCAGTTGTCCTTATCTGTAAGAATGGTTCCCTGATGAGGTCCGGCCACAAAAATGGCTTTATTGACTTTGATGTTGTGCTCTTTCCCGTCCAGCTGATCCAGCCTTTCGATCATTTCACGCCCAACGAGCCCTCCCCGGCTATGGGTCAACATATCCAGATCGAGGTCCGCTCCCGAAGGTTTCATTTTGAGAAATTCCTTGACATTATCGGCGGGAAAATGATGCAGACTGGGGTGATTGAAGGCAAAAATCCTTCCATCATAATAATCGTTGAGACGATTCATCCAATCACTTTTGATCAGTCCGTCAAAAGCCGCCTGCCAGGTGGAGAAGGTACCATGCAATAACAAAAGGGATCGCTTTCCGGCTATTTTGTCCCAATCCATCTCCAGGCCTTCCGTATTTCCGGGAGCCATCAAATTCAGTCCGTAGGGTCGGTTTTTAGATTCCCATTTTTTGACCAGCGCAAGCGCTCCAAGTTCTATAAGATCATCGGCGAGCCAGGCAAAAACTTTGACCAGTCTTCTGATCCCTTTGGTGATTTTTCCCCGAACGTTACTTCCTTTTTCCGGCATGGGTTCAGCCCCTTCCCGGGGGAGCATAAAACTGAATTTATCATCATCATGTTCTTCCGGAAACACCCACCTGTTCTCCCCGTTTTCATCCGTATGCAGTACGGCGCACATCATATTTTTTCGGGTCTTAGGGGTATTGAGGACCATGGCCGGCTCCCCTAATTCCGTCGTCCTGGTTATCCCTGCGGCACGGGTAGTACTTTCATCCGCCCCCTCGTATTCATCCTTTTCGATTTCGATTTCAAATTGATTAAAAAGAAGCACCTCATTCGAGGCCATGGAGGCCATGATCTTTTTATGCATCTCATCTTCGATTCCGGGTCCGCGGGTGGTCATTTCCGAAGTATCCATTTCCTTGATCATCCCATACATTCCGGGGGCATGAAGGGAAAAACCGGAGGCTGCTGAAATTTGAATGGGCTCACTGCTGCCGCTTAATTTGATTTCCATGATGAATGTTTTAGATTAACTTTTTGGCCTTAAAAAGGCTTGTTATTTTTATTTTTCCATTCGCTCTGAACTGAAATACAGAACAATTTAAAATTATTCAACTATTTATTTTGTCCATATTCTGAATGTTACTTTGTTCCTTTTTTATAATTCAAAGTCAATGCCGGGTTGCCATAAAAAAGGTAGGCCAACGGGGTCAGGGATTCTTTATAATTATAATTTTTACGGAGTTCGAGTAAGACTTCCGCTACAGGTCGTTTGTTCTCCAGGGTTTCCCTGTAAAAATTTTCGGCGAAAGCCCGGGCATGGGTATCATGAACCTCCCAAAGCGGAGCAACGAATCCCATCATCCCTTTTTTGAGCAATATGCCCGGAAATCCGCTGGCCTGCCCGAGGGAAGCCCCCGCTGTTCCCACCTGGCAGGCATTTAAGAACATAAAGGAAATGGGCGGAACATCTCCGCAATTATAAACACCGATCAAGGCGTTGGGGCTGAGTTCTCCGTCTTCCACGATGATCTTTTGTTCGTTGTGAGTGGGGTCACTATAACCATGGAGTGCCATGTGTAAAATATGCCCGCTGACCGGAGGCGTTTCACCCGTCATATCGAGGATGGCATCTTTTTTAGCTTCTATAATGGTTGCCCCGAAATTATCTTTCAGAAATTCTTTTTCCTTGATCGCTTCTTCCAATTGTTTGACCTTGGAACCAAAAGGATAATCTGCTGCTATAGCGGTAATGCGATGCACTTCTATTCCCGTCGGAGGCGGACTCACCACACGCTGGTGCAACCACCATCTGCCGACTATAGCCTGAATGCCCAAAAAATCAGAGGTTTTATTATCGGGAGAAAATTTATTGGAAAAGGCCAGCTCCCACGGAATGTAGGGCTCATCGGTCCAGATCAGGATGCGTGGGGTGCGGTCAATAGCAAGACTAACCTTTTTGAAAGCATCAAAAAATTCAGCAGGAATCAAATCTGCGATATCCTGCCCCAGCGTGATCAGGGCATTCTGTGCGATGCGTGATTTAAAATCTTCCTTTTTGAGTTCACCTCCCAATGTTTTGGCAAAACTTTGGGCATCCCCGTAAGACACTTTTTTAAAGGCATCAATTTCGGGATCCGGAGCCGTAATCTTCCAGTGTAATTGACCCGCAGCTTCATCTTTTTTGATGGTAACCGTCAGATCGACTTTACCTTCCTGCGTAAGGATGCCATCAAGATTGATGCTGCATCCTTTTTCTTCATCATCCGTTTTATGGTCTGCCTCCCGGGAGGATTTTCCAACTACAATATTTCTCCGGGCTGTACCTACCGGCTGAAACTCATAAAAATAGGTCGCTATCAAATTGACTTCTTCCGCATCCGGGTTCACGGTACATTCAAAAAGTACCTGTGCATCGGGATGCAAAGCGAGGGGTTTCATTTTTCCTGTAGAAACCGTAGCGCCTATCGCCATTAAGGAAACCTGAACAGAAGCCGATTCCTTTGGTTTTTCAATCACCACCTTCTGAACATCCTGCAAGGTTTTATCCAGCTCACTGCTAAACCCTACATAAACCTTAAACTTTTCACTCTTTTCAATTTTACCCGGATCACTGATGCTTGGATAGGCTTCAAATGTATCTGTCGAATTATCCTCCTCCTCGTCGGGTTCTGCTCCTTTGGTGCCTCCGCTATCTGGTGCACCCGGCGGCTCCATAAAGTCAAAATCCTCTTCCCCAATCACATCATCAAACGGGCTATCCGGAAGCACCACCTCTTCCAGTTCCTCCTGCTTTGGAATCACGTAACCCACCGGTACGGAGCGGTCGAGAATGATATAAGGCTCATCCGGAAACAGCATATCCACCGACTGATCGGGATCTACTGTTTCTACGGACGTATATTCGTGGAGATTTAAGGCGACCGTAAGATTTTGATCCCCTTTAAAAGAATCGATCCTGTAAAGCACTTCTGCTTTTTGGTACAAATAATGATAAATTTCCTGCCCTTCCTTTCGTTCTATAATGACGAAATGAGCATCTGAGGCTTCAAGCTTTTTTCGGGCTTGGGCAACAGTCAGACCAGCATCAAGCAGGATGAAGTCATCGAGTGAAATGTCTTTAACGAGCATAGGCGTTTTGGTTTTTCAAAGAAGCGACCCTGCAATTTAATAAAAAACGGGCGCAGATGACAGGTTTTTTACGGGAACTTTTACTCCACAGGAGTTACGGTGTATCCGGCATCTCTCAGCAGGGCGATTACGCCTTCCTCTCCGCCAAGATGACCAGCCCCTACAGCAAAAAACACCTGCTTTTTACTCATCATTTTTTGCATGACGGGAATCCAGTTTCTATTGCGATCCAACAGGAGGACATCCTCGTATCCTTTAACGTCGGAACCTTCTCCCTGCATCATTTCCTGCATTCCCTGGATGTCCTGATTTTTATACATTTCCACCATGACTTTCAACTGGTCAATGGCCGCCGTATCTTCGGTAGATTTGATGCCCTGGACCAACATTTCCGCTTGTGCTTTATAAGGGATTTTATCAAAAACACTCATCTGGTATTCTGCCGTTTCCAGGCCGCCAATTTCCTTATTTTGTTTTTGAGCCATTTCATAAAGTTCCATCTCATAGGAAACCACTTCCCCGTCTTCCATGCTCATTCCTCCCATAGCTTCCGGATCGAGCATGGTAAGAAACATCGGTTTCATCTTTTCGAGAAAAGACATGGGCAACGGCAAGTCGCTTTTTTTGAAATGCTCCTTCACCAACAGGTAATCTTCTTCAACGAGCAGATCACGCAGGGTCGTATCATTTTTCATGAACATTTTCATGACCAGGGGAAGCATAGCCGCCATGTCGGTCATATCATCCATATTGATTTCAAATGTAATCTGAGCCGCATTTTCCAGGGCCGATTTTACATTTTCGCGAAGGATAAAGTCTTCTTCTCCTATCATATGGATGGTTCCAAAAAGATATGAAGGGGTTGTCAGTCCGTTCCCCTCTATTTTCCATAAAAGGGATTTTTCAGTAGGGGCATCCCCGCTTGATTCCGTCTGGGCTTTTAACCCTAATGTGATCATAATGACCGATAAAAAAAGAAGAACAAATTTTTTGTGCATGTTGGTAAATTTTTATTGGAGCTCAAAAAACTTGAGCCTTGACAAAACAATAACGCAAAAAAGGGGAATCTGGTTTTGAACCTCAAAAATAGCCTTCTTTTTTTCGGTCTTCCATACTGGTTTCACTCCGTTTGTCATCGGTCCGGCCGCCTCTTTCTGTTAAACGGGAGGAGGCTATTTCTTTGATAATGGCTTCAATGCTGTCGGCGGAGGATTCCCATACTCCGGTGCAGGTCATATCTCCGATGGTTCTGCATCGAATCATTTTTTCGACCACTTTTTCTTCCGGTTTTTTATTGATGTAAGGACTGTCGGCCAGGAGCATTCCCTCCCGTTCAAAGACTTTTCGTTTATGGGCGAAATAGAGCGTGGGCAATTCAACTTTTTCTTTTTCCAGGTATTGCCATACGTCCAGCTCCGTCCAGTTGCTGATGGGAAATACCCGAAAATGTTCGCCAAAATGTTTTTTGCTGTTGAAAAGGTTCCACAATTCCGGCCGCTGATTTTTGGGATCCCACTGACCGAATTCATCGCGGTGAGAAAAGAATCGTTCCTTGGACCGGGCTTTTTCTTCATCCCGGCGACCGCCGCCAATGGCCGCGTCATATTTTTCCGCTTCAATTTTATTCAGCAAAACTGTCGTCTGAAGTAAATTTCTTGAGGCATAATATCCTTTTTCATCCGTGATCTGCCCAGCAACGATGGCCTCTTCTACCGAAGCTACGATCATTTTGATGCCGAATTTTTCAACAAACTCATCCCTGAAAAGAATCGTTTCTTCAAAATTATGACCCGTGTCTATATGCAAAAAAGGAAAAGGAATTTTAGCCGGATGAAAAGCTTTTCGGGCCAGGTGCCCCAGCAATATGGAATCCTTACCGCCGGAGAACAATAAGACCGGGTTTTCAAAACGGGCAGCCACCTCACGGAAAATGAAAATGGATTCGGCTTCTAATTCTTCCAGGTGGTTCAGGGAATAAGTCATGGTGTTAACGTGATGAATGGGCGAATGTAATTAAAAACCAGCGCTACCGATTCCTGGATTTCCTGGTCCGTTGTGTTGATGATGACATTGGGGGCTTTAGGGGTTTCGTAAGGAGAGTCAATACCGGTAAACCCGGCAATTTCTCCCCGCCGGGCCTTTTGGTAAAGCCCTTTCACATCTCTCTTTTCGCAAATTTCGAGCGGAGTGCTCAGATAAATTTCAATAAAATCATCCTGTCCGATCAATTCCCTGGCCATCTTCCGTATTTCCCGGGTAGGACTGATAAAGGCGGCAATGGTAATCAACCCGCTGTTTAAATACAATTTCGCCACCTCGGATATTCGCCGGATATTCTCCAGCCGGTCATCCAGGCTAAACCCGAGGTTTTTATTGATTCCGTGCCTGATGTTATCCCCATCCAGTACTTCTGCCAAAAATCCTTCATGGAACAAAAGCTGCTCCAGTCCAAGAGCAATGGTGCTTTTCCCCGCTCCCGACAAGCCGGTCAACCAAATGACTTTACTCTTTTGGTTCAGACGCTGTTCCTTTTCTTTCCGCCCCACCAGCTTATGAAATACCGGATGAATGTTTTCCGACATAAATTAATGTTTTTGTAAAAATAGAAACTGTGAGGGGAAAATATATAAAAATGTTCACAATGTTCTCGCAGATGGAACAAAGTGACATACAGTACCTAAGGTCGGTAAAACGCTGATGGAATTTTAAGACATTCCGTACCTCCTGTCTTAAAAAACACAGATTAAGCGGAATGATTTCAAAAATCATCAGCGAAATAAAGACGAAGAGGTACGTTTTTTTACTTCGTTCCGTCAGCGTGACAAAAAAAGTGCCCGGTAGATTACTATTTCACACCATTCGAAAGCCGGGATACATCTTTTAATAAAAACAATATGAAAAAGATATTTTTTTTGATTAATGTAATCCAATTTGGTTTTATTGTTATCAATATTGGCCAATCCATTCCTGACAGAAGCATTTTCAACACCAATGACGGTTCGAAATTTCTTCAGGACAAAAAGGAAAATACTTTCATTTGCGTTAGACTCCGGGATACTCTTCCGATATATAAATTTGGGACAAATGAAGAACTCATTCAAATAATCCATTCACAAATTAGATATCCTGAGGAATCATGTATCCAGGGAAGAACATTCCTTGTTTTTGTTGTGAATGAAACCGGTAAAGTTGAATCTGCGGAAATTAAAAGGAGTTTTTTACCTGAAATCGACAAGCAACTTTTAGCCCTAATAATGAAATATGAATTCGAACCAGGCATTTCCATGGGAAAACCAATCAAATGCCAGATGGTTTTTCCCTTTAGATTTGCATTGGAATAAATTAACCGAATAAACCTTAGATACTCAGCTACGCCGCCCCCCGACCGATGGTGCGGGGCAGGCTTTCTGGTCTGTGTAATTTAAAACCAAATAAATCGAGACCTTCAGGCCTTTGTTAGTGGAAAATTCAATAATAAAAGGCCTGAAGGCCTGGGTTTTCTGGTTACTTCTTAAGCCCCGACCTGAAGGTCGGAGCTGCTGAATAGAATTCATTGTTCGTTTAACTTAGTCCAGGTACTTAGTCGGGTGACAGAAACAAATCCATTCACAAAAAAAACGGCCCACCGGAACCATTTCCCTATTTTACGGCTTATTCAACTACATTACTGCAAAAAACAAAATATCTTTGATCTATTAATTCGAGCGATGAAATTCAAAAAACTGGAACAGGATACAAAATTACCGGCGGCCATCATTGTTGATGTGGACGGCACCCTTGCGGATAGAGGAACCCGCAGCCCTTTCGATTGGGAAAAGATCATGGAGGATACCGTTAAAGAAGAGATTCTGGAGATCGTTAACCGGTACAGGTCAGATACGAGGATCATCATTTTCACTGGTCGTGACGGCATTTGCGAAGAGGATACCAAAACATGGTTAACCGAAAATAAAATTCACTTTGATGACTTGTTCATCCGGCCCGAAGGCAACAAGGAAAAAGATTCGGTCATCAAACGCAGATTATTTGACGAGCACATTCGCGATAAGTATTATGTGCGGTTTGTACTGGACGACAGGAACCAGGTAGTCGATATGTGGAGGAAGGAACTTGGGCTGGTCTGCTTGCAGGTCGATTACGGAGATTTTTAAAAACGGGCAACTAATCTTTGGTTAGTTGCCTTTTTTTCTACCCAAAACAGAATAATAAATCATTTTGCCAACCAACTGACATTTTCTCCATTGTCTTTTATTTCAATTCGAAATAACTGTATATATTTGAATTGAAATACAAAATTTCTATCCCCCGGCTCCAATAATTTTATTACGCTCTCTAATTAATTTTAATAATTAATGTTACGAAGTGCCCTGTACCGACGAGGCATTCAGGCATTCCTGACCTTAATTATTAAGGCGATTTATTTACTATCTTAAATTTAAAAAAGTTAAAGAATGAAAAAAATTCACTTGCTGTTCAGCTTCCTGCTTATCACGGCTTTTAGCACAGGGCTAATGGCCCAAAGAAATTGCGGCTCCATGGATTACCTGGAAGAGCAATTGCAAAGCGATCCCAAACGAGCGGCTAAAATGGAAGCCATCGAACGATTCACTAATGATTTTATTGAAAATTCCGACCGTGTTACCGGAGTAATAACCATTCCGGTTGTGGTTCATGTCGTTTATAATACTTCTGCGGAAAATATTAGCGATGCCCAGATTCTTTCTCAAATCACTGTGTTGAACGAGGATTTCAGAAGAATGAACAGCGATGCGGATAATGTATGGCCTCAGGCAGCTGATTCACAAATTGAATTCTGTCTGGCTTCAGTTGATCCTTCCGGTAATGCGACTAGTGGTATTACAAGAACTTCAACCAGTAAGACTTCTTTTGGCACTAATGACCAAATGAAATTCAACTCCTCCGGAGGTAAAGATGCGTGGCCTGCCAGCAAATATTTGAACCTTTGGGTTTGTGACATCAGTGGTGGCATTCTCGGTTATGCGCAATTTCCAGGAGGATCAGCTTCTACGGACGGGGTGGTGATCGACTATCAATATATGGGAACGATCGGAACTGCCTCCTATCCTTTTGATTTAGGAAGAACTGCTACGCACGAGATAGGCCACTGGCTAAACCTTCGCCACATCTGGGGGGACGGTGGCTGTAGTGTGGACGATTTTGTTACCGATACTCCTACTTCAGATGCTGCCAACTATGGCTGTGCTATAGGACATGTTTCCTGCGGCACTGCCGACATGGTTCAGAATTACATGGATTATTCGGATGATGCTTGTATGAACCTTTTTACCGCTGGCCAGAATACAAGGATGAGAGCCCTTTTTGATGTGGGCGGCGCCCGTGTGAGCCTGCTGACTTCAAACGGATGTGGCCAGGGAACGGCTCCTACCTGTTCAGACGGTATCCAGAATGGGGATGAAACCGGCGTGGACTGTGGGGGTTCAAATTGTCCGTCCTGTCCTACTTCCTGTGTAAATAATGAAGTGAACATAACCATTAATCTGGACAACTATCCTGAAGAAACCAGCTGGACAGTAACCAATGCAAATAATAATATTGTGGCGTCCGGCGGAACTTATGGCAGTCAGCCAGACGGTTCTACGGTTAGCGTGACACTCTGCCTGGTAGATGGATGTTATGATTTCAATATTTATGATGCCTACGGCGATGGTATTTGCTGTGGTTATGGAAACGGTTCTTATTCCGTAACCGATGCTAACAATAACGTACTGGCCGCCGGTGGAAACTTCGGTTCTTCCCAAAGTACAAACTTCTGTTTTGGTGGCGGTCCTGCTCCTACCTGTACGGATGGTATCCAAAACGGAGATGAAACCGGTGTAGATTGCGGCGGTTCTTGCGCCCCTTGTGCTACCTGTAATGATGGTATTCAAAATGGCAATGAAACCGGTGTAGATTGCGGTGGTTCCTGTGCTCCTTGTCCTACTTGTAATGACGGCATCCAAAACGGGGATGAAACCGGTGTGGATTGTGGTGGTTCTTGTGCACCTTGTGGCGGCGGCAGCTGCAGTTACGTCAGTATAGACAGCAATAACTTTGATAGCGGCTGGGGCATCTGGAACGATGGCGGTACAGATTGTAGAAGAAGTGTACGGGATGCTGCCTATGCCAATTCCGGAGCTTACTGCATCCGCCTGGTGGACAATACTTCCACTTCTGTGATGACTACAGATAATATGAACCTCACGGCCTACGATGAATTGACCGTCGATTTTACCTTTATCACCAACAGCATGGAAAACAATGAAGATTTCTGGCTGCAGGTTTCAACCAATGGAGGTGCTTCCTATACCACAGTAGAAAGCTGGAGCAGTAACAATGAATTTGTAAATAACACCCGTTATTTCGAATCTGTTGTGATCCCGGGGACTTTCTCAAACAACACAAGGCTGCGTTTCCGCTGTGATGCTTCCGGTAATTCGGATTATGTGTATATCGACGATGTTGTGATCTCCGGTTGCCTGAACAGCAACAGAGAAAGCGGCGAAAATATTTTTGCTGATATGGACGAATCCGATAATACATCGATTGAAAGAGGTGTGGAAGATGCCGTGAATATTAAGGATCTTCAGTTATTCCCTAACCCGACAAGCGGTTTGATGAGGGTGTCTTTCAATATGGAAAAAACCTCAGACGTTCAGTTGATTGTTACCAACATCATGGGCCAGGTGGTACTTTCCCAGGATATTCAGATCAATGCGGGAAATTATGGCACGGATATCGATGCCAGTGCATTTGGACAGGGCATTTTCTTCCTGAACCTTGCCACTAAAGAAGGTCGGATCACGAAGAAATTTGTCGTCATCCGGTAAAACTGAAATAACGATATAATGATTAAGGCCCCGATTTTGCTTGATGCAAAATCGGGGCCTTTTTTTGTCTGTATCAGTATTTACAGGATTTAAGGATTACCAGGATATGGCATTACACCCTTTAGCCTTTTCCCTTTAGTCTTTTCCCTTTTAATAGTCTTTATGCCTTTCCCAGTAGTTCTGGTCTTCGATTTCCTCCATGATGGCGAGGTAATTCATATACCGCAATTCGCTCACTTCCCCTTCCTCAACGGCCTTTTTTACGGCGCAGCCCGGCTCGTTTCGGTGCAGGCAGCTGCCGCCGAATTTACAGGCTGAAGACAATAAAAAGAATTCCCTGAAATTATGGGCCAGGTCCATCGGTTCAAGGTGACTAAAACTCAGGGTTTTTATCCCGGGAGTATCGATGATCGTTCCGCCGAAATCAAGCGGGAACATTTCTGCAAAAGTAGTGGTATGCTGTCCTTTTCCGGAAGCGTCGGAAAGATCCTGTATTTTCAGATCCAGATTTGATTGAATGGCATTCATCAGGCTCGATTTCCCTACCCCGGACTGGCCGGCCAATAAACTCGTTTTTCCGGCCAGCATAGTTTTCAGATCCTCCATACCCGTTCCATCTATGGCCGAAACCAACTTAAATTGATACCCAATGGTTTCATAAATATCCCTTAGGTCTTCATAGAGTTCCAGCGCCCCTTCCCCATAAAGATCCGCTTTATTAAAAACGATGATGGTCGGAATGTTATAGGGTTCGGTCATCAGCAAAAAGCGATCGATAAAGCCCTGTTTCAGGTTGGGTTCTATGATGGTGACGATCAAAATGGCCTGATCGACATTGCTGGCGAGTAAATGGAGGGAATGTTTTTTTCGGGGTGATTGACGGAGTACATAGTTTTTGCGTGGCAGGATGGTTATGATGGAACCTGTATCATCTTCCTCCATTTCGATCTCCACTTCATCCCCCACCGCTACCGGATTCGTCAGTTTCAGGTTTTCCAATCTGAATTTCCCTTTTATCCGGCACTCTACCGTTCCGCCATCTTCAATTCTGACGATATACCAGCTTCCCGTTGATTTTATGACGACTCCTTTCTTCACGTTTCTTTATTTCTGTTTTTTATGAACCTGGTGGACGGCGCTAACCATTTGCTCCAAAAGGTCGGGATCTTTTTCCAATACATTGCCTACCACCACAATATCTGCACCCGCGGCCACAGTATCATAAGCATCTTGTGGTGTCCGGATGCCCCCACCAACAATAATGGGAACAGACAGGCGATCACTCAGATAGGTGATCATTTTTTTATCCACCGACCTGACGGCCCCGCTGCCGGCATCGAGATAAATCAGTTTCAACCCGAGCATTTCTCCTGCCAGGGCAGTGCTGTAGGCGATCTCTTTTTTTTCATTGGGAATGGGGGTGGTATTACTCATATAGGAAACCGAGGTTGGCACGCCGCCATCGATCAGCATATATCCGGTGGGGAGGACTTCCAGGTTTGTTTGTTTGAGATAAGGTGCCGCAATCACCTGCTGTCCGATCAAAAAATCGGGGTTGCGCCCGGAAATGAGGGACAAGAACAAAATACCATCAGCATATTTACTGATCTGCAACACATTACCCGGAAACAAGAGGACAGGAATATTACACCTTTGCCTGATCTGTTTGATGCAAATATCCACCCGGTCTTTCAACAAAAGACTGCCGCCCACGAGAATGAAATCAACCTTGGCATGAACGGCCTTGTCCACCAAATAGGAGAGTTGTTCCGGATCACATTTGTCCGGATCGATGAGTAAGGCAAATTGTTTGCGATTGCCTTTTTTGGCTTCGTAAATCGATTTTAAGATCGTCATTGATGCAAAGATAGGATTCTTCGGAATGTAAAATGTAAAATGATAAATGTAAATAGAGCGAAGCTTTTTCCCGATGGCTGCAGCTTTCAGCTTTGAACTGACCTTTTTTATTTTTTGGCCGGCATGCTTCGGTCATCGGGGGGTTTTTCTTTCTGTGTTAAGTTTTTTTGTTACTGGAAACTGCTGTATCACATTACGTACCTGACGGCACTCGAGCACCTACATATCGGTATTGTTACCGATATTCCGTCCCGAAGGGACTCAGGGATAGCCCATCGACCAAAACCTCCAGTCTGGTAGAGACGTAATATCGGTAACACCCTGCCTTGATAAAAAAGGTAGTGCCGTCAGGTACGTAATGTAAGAATCCCTAAATATTCCTCCGAAGCCCAACCCAAAGCACGAACCATAATGGACGCTACCTCGACCATGCTCCTGTTAGTCTCACGGCGGGTAGCTTGGCCATTATGGGCCATGCTGCCTACCCGCAGAAAAAACAAAACGGCCATCTCTGATTAAGAGACAACCGTTTGTTTTTCATTGTCTAAGTATCTCTTCTAATCCAACCTGAATTGAGAACTCGGCATGCATACTTATTAATTTTAGCCAAGCGGACTAAACAATCGACTTTTTTATTTTTAAAAATACTATAACCGATCCGATATAAAAATATATGGGGAACCACCAAAGCATTAATACATCCAACGAAACACCTTGAAAACTCAGATGGTAGTTCATCAGGAAGTACCCAAAGTGGAAAATCGTTGGTTCTGCTGCATACTGATCCGTAACTAAAAGATTTATAACTCCCCAACAACTTAATATTATCCCAATTTTCCATGTTGTCTTATTAGGTACGAAGAATAAAAAGCTTAAAACTAAAGGGATTACTGAATGTTTCAATTTTAAATCAATTCGAGTTTCAATTATTAATGTACATAGAATTAGGATAAGAAAAACCCAAGCCATTGGTGATTTTTTTTTAAATTTAGTCATAATGTATGTGTGTTATCTTCGGTTATATACTCCTCCTATCCCTCCAAAAATCCACATTGATGCATATTTGGTTTTTAATCCACTTGCAGTTGATATACCTGGAGTTTTAGATTGTCCGTTTTTTGACCAGGTATATATTGTCCCATTTTGAGACTTGCCTAAATAAACAGCCGCATGGGTGACATTGACATCAGAACTAAGGGGGGAAGTTTCTCCAAATGTCATTATTGATTCCCCAAACCGGTAACTATTTTCATTACCTGTAACTTCTGTAAACGACCTTCTGAGTGCTCCTTCAAATTCTTCAAAACTCATTTGAATTCCGTTACTAGGGTCACTGTTTAATGAAACATCAATTGCTGAAGAATAACAATTATATGGGTGATCTCCCCAACCGAAAATCGCATTGTCATTGATCTCGGCAGCGGATTTTATTGCTTTATTAATAGAACCAACACCTCGAACACTTTCAGGCAGTGCTAATATTCCATCAGAATCTACATTTTGAAATAAATTCTCGGCCTCTCCACGTGATATATCTAAAAAATTAGCTAAAGTTCTTTCATTATCACCTTCCTCTTTCCTTAATGTTAATTGTTTGTTTTGCCAATCAACCTCTGGCACCCAATCACTTTCTTCAACACTCATCCCATCCGGATCAACCAAACTAATCGGATTCCCCATCACATAATTGTACGGACTCCAAGCCGCATATTGTTCCGCCATTGGATCCACAGCATTCCATCTCCCAATAGCCGGATCGTACCACCTCGCCCCATAATCATACCATCCTATATCCTCATTAAACTCCTTCCCATTATACAAGTAGTTATTCGCTCCTGGATTACTTTTTTACTGGCCCTTTGGCCTGTAAACACCCTGTAAGATAAGGACTTTTGTCCGGCTATTCAATTAAATTCCCTCAGTTAAAAGAAAAAGTTACATCGCACTATTTGGATAATGAAGTTACGGCTTCATTATTCAAATGGTGCTTCCCGACACCCTTGTCGGGATTCCATGGGACGCTTGCATGTCATGTTTGGAAAGTATCCGGTAAGTAATCAATATCCGCGAGCTAAGCGAGTCCCGACGAGGCGGTGCCACTTGCGTTGGCTTTTGTGCAGTTGAAGTGGCACGGCCGCAGGAGAAAGAGCAGCGAGCACAGCGAACAGGCTCTAAGTGGTGAGGCTGCTTTGAGGGGTTGCAAGACGTGGGACGTCCGTGAAGCGCTCTACTTTGTCGTGAGGGGACTGCCACCGATCGACCTTTTTTATTTTTGTGGCATGCTTCGGACATCAGGGGGACGCTTAAACTATCGCCCTGGCTTTAGATCGGCTGCAAGCCTTGCAAGCGTAGTCCGCTTAAGCGAAAACGCTTAAACGATCGGACTTTTTATATTTTTGTTGGCATGCTTTGGCTATCAGGGGGGTAGCTTGGCCATTATCGCTCATCCTGTCAAGACATAAAACACAAAAAGCCCGACCAAATTAATGATCAGACTTTTTGGTTTCTTCGTTGTCTTTGTACCTAATGCCGACTTAAAGCCTTTTAGCACTTGATTCGCATTATTAATCTAACTTTAGAGTTATTTTTTTGGTTAGAGTTTTTTTATTTACTAAAGGCTTTTCAAGCGAAAATTCAAAAACAAAATCAATTTCATCAGCACTAATTTCTGGAGGATTTTGATAACTTTCTAGAAATATTTCTGACTTATTAGGTTCGAGTGAATAAAACTGTTGTCCCCAATCTGCCCCCCCCTTATAACCAAGGTATTCACGATTTCCATTATTCACCGCATAAAAATAATGAGTACTTATATATCTAAACTTTGTTAAAAAAACATAAGTAGTATCATCAGAATTATTATTAACTCTTATTAAAATGAAGTTTAATGAAGTATCAATTTGTTCTCTTAAATCTTCTTTACCATAATAGTCATATTCTCTGTTTAAATCTTCAAAAGATTGTTTATTATGATTTATTATTTCAAAGTAAACACTTTCAGATTTTTTTTGACTCCCATTAATTGCTCCACAGCTTGAAATGAAAAATGCTAGTGGCAGAACAAATAAAAATAATTTAACCATACTATGTTAGTGTTTTAAAGGTTCTTTAAATACTCTTTTATTAGTTGTAGTTTTTCTGACGGGATGGTTTCGAGAGGGCGAAGAGTCTTTGATGGTTTCATCCCCAATACTGATTTTAATGCCCACCTTCCAGGAGTGTTCAATCCTGAGGAATGGCTATTTGAAGGGCTTATTCCTTTATTTTTAAAACTAGCTTTTCCATATATTTGATGAAGAAATTCATGTGCAACTAGATAACCTAACGCATAGTTACGATCAACAGCACCTTTTACATCACCCCCGATGGTCGCAGCTTTCAGCCTTATCCTGTCCCATAAATTTAAAAAAGTTTATTTTTATGTCAAATACAAGTGTTTATTATGCATAAAAATACGGCTAGTTTAGAATTTTGGAGCGAAGAACTCGAGTATTCAAAATTACCTGATGAACGTTTTCGATCAAACTTGGTAAAGATGTGCCATTCTTTGCAAGAGAAGCCAGAACATTCTTTTTCATCTGCATGTGGAGAAGTCGTGAGAAAATCAGCACATCGTCTTTTTTCAAAAGAAGAATCAATTGATATTCAACTTGGGCATCGGCACAAAACGCTAGAGCGGTGTAAAAATCACAACCGGATTTTAGTAATTGAGGATACAGCTGATTTGAATTATAGTAGCCACAAAAGCACTAAAGGTCTTGGTGGTCTTGGTGGAAAAAATACAAAAGGGCTAAATATTCATTCTGCGATGGTTCTGACTACAGAAGCAGAGCCATTAGGATTGATTGGTCAATATATTTGGGCTCCTAGAGCTTCAGGGAGAAAGAAGAAAAACCATAACTATTCAATACAAGAAAAGGAAAGTTTCAAATGGATTCGAACAAAAAACTGGGTTAATGAATGGTTTGAGGACTATCACGGCCAGGTAATTGTAGTTGGAGACAGGGAGGCTGATTTTTATGAACATTTTTCATGGTCACGAAAACAGTCGATTGAACTTTTAATTCGAGCACAACACCTTAATCGCAATATTTTTTATAAGGGAAATAAAACTAAAGTATCAAAAATCCCAGAATTGGTAGAAGAATTAGGGAAGCTAGAAGTAACCATTCCTCGTCAAAAAAACAGAAAAAAAAGGAAGGCGCAGTTATCCCTTCGAGTAGCAAAAATAGAATATCCCCCTGCTTATCATAAAAAAGGTAAAACCCATTCCTTAACATTAGTCCATGTTAAAGAAATAGAAAAGGAAGGAATAAAATCACCTGTTGAATGGTATTTATTGACGACTTTAGAAGTAAATAATTTTGATGAGGCATATGAAGTATTACATTTTTATGTTTTACGCTGGCCTATCGAACGGTTTCATTTAGTACTCAAATCAGGGTTAAAAGTGGAGCGTTTGCAATTTGATGTTTTCATTAGGTTAAAACATGCTTTAGAAGTTTGTTCTTTAGTCGCCTGGCAGCTATTGTGGTTAGCATATATAGGGAAAGCTAAGCCCAATGCAATAGCAGCAGAGGTCTTTGATACAATTGAAATTGAAATTTTGAAACAATATACTGGAGTAAAAATAAAAACAGTAACAGATTTTATTTTAGCCTTAGGTTCTTTATCAGGTTTTGCAAAATCAAAAGTTCAACCTTTGCCTGGAGAAAAATTATTATGGCAAAGTTTAAAATTACTACGAGCCATGAAATTAGGTTATATGCTGAAAACTAAACCGCCATGATTTATGGGACAGGATAAGGCTTTCAGCTTCGACCCTATACGCTCATCATATCCACCCGACCAAAAATAACCCATTCCTTTTCACAAATCAATATATCCAATATTATTCCGAAAATCCAAAATTTCCACATTCTACCAAAGCACAAAAATCCAATGCCCAAGGTGGTCAGCCTTATGTTTTTGTTTCAGTATAAAAGTAATTCAGATCGCCCAGGTTTACCTGGCTTTAGACAGGCTGAAAGCCTTACAGGCATATTCCGGTCAAAGCTATAAGCCTTGTCCATCGACCTTTTTTTATTTTTTTTGTCGACATGCTTCGGACATCAGGAGGCAAAAAGCCCGACGCGCGGCCAGGCTTTTTGTTTCATTGTTTATGTATTTGAAAACGCCCGAGCTGTAAGCTCTACAAGCGTAGCCCGCTTAAGCGATGACGCTTAACCGATCGACCTTTTTTATTTTTTGGTAGGCATGCTTCGGACATCAGGGGGTGCGGCCAGGCTTTTTGTTTTTAATTCAGTGTCTGTGTATTTTTAACGCCCAGGCTGCAAGCCTTAAGTGTGTACCTCGGCCAATGCTACAAGCATTGACCATCGATTAGAGGGACATGCTTCAGCCATCAGGGGCCAGGCTTTTGTTTCATTGTTTATGTATTTGAAAACGCCCGAGCTATAAGCTCTACAAGCGTAGCCCGCTTAAGCGAAAACGCTTAACCTATCGACCTTTTTTATTTTTGTGGCATGCTTCGGACATCAGGGGTCTTAATAATTGACAGTTCTTCATTTCTTGTCAATAGGCTTAGGAGAACGGAAGCAGAAACCAAAAAACAACATTATGCAAATTATTGACCTATAGATAAAAAATACAAATGGGGGTTGCTCAAATTTGGTTCTAACAAAATCGAGATAACTAATTCGATAATTTGCAATAAAAAAAATAGAAAAAATCAAAATAGTCCAAAAAATCCAATTAATTTTAAATTGGTTCTTTTTAAAACCAAAAGGGATCAAAGCAAAGAATCCCGCAAAAAAATAGAACAAATTGCCAATTAATGAAACATATACATTAGTCCCAAGTAAAACAAGTACGAATCCTGTAAGTAAAAATAGAAAAACTAGGGTGCGAGACAAACCTGTCATAAATTTTATTTTTTCACTCATCCTTCTTTTGATTTTGATCAACAATTATATATTCAGGGTTAAATATCTTTTTATCCCCCCGATGGTCGCAGCTTTCAGCTTCGACCCTATACGCTCATCATATCCACCCGACCAAAAATAACCCATTCCTTTTCACAAATCAATATATCCAATATTATTCCGAAAATCCAAAATTTCCACATTCTACCAAAGCACAAAAATCCAATGCCCAAGGTGGTCAGCCTTATGTTTTTGTTTCAGTATAAAAGTAATTCAGATCGCCCAGGTTTACCTGGCTTTAGACAGGCTGAAAGCCTTACAGGCATATTCCGGTCAAAGCTATAAGCCTTGTCCATCGACCTTTTTTTATTTTTTTGTCGACATGCTTCGGACATCAGGAGACGATTAACAACTCGATTTGCGTTGGGTATCAGGAATGGAATCAAAGTCCACTAAAATCCAAAATTGGCCATGATAAAAAGCACAGTATAATGATCAAAAGGATTCCAATCCATATTCTTTTTATTGAATTTAAAATAAGAAATACGATAAATGATTCAATCAACAAAAATGTTAATTGGAACACTATGCCCACTTTAAATGGCCATAATTCCTGTGCTAATAAGTACGCAAAAAGGTTAAACCCACCATGTCTTCCGTCAAAAAAGACAACTAAGTTTAATAGGTTAATGACAAAGAAAATCATGCTACCTGCAATTGCCAATCGATTAGTTTTCATCATCTTCACATCTATTTTCATTAATTACTTTATCATACTCAGCAGTTTTATTAATAGCCCAAACATTCCAAATAATTGATGTAATTTCTCCTCCTGCATTTTTGACTAATGCATTGACAAATCCATTTGAATTAGGCCCTGTTGCATTATAGTCAGGAAGATTAATATAATTTGGAGTCCGTCCTTCTTGGTCAGCCCCTTCAACTTGAAAAAGTTGAGCATCTTCTAATATTTGGTTTTCAAAAGAATAATCTCCTTCGGGAACCCCTTCTGGCCTATTTACAACTAGTGGGAAGACATCAATCCTGCCTCCAAAATTTCCACCATAATCATCAATTCTTGGCCTTCCTGTTTTTTGACCTTCAGCTGGTTCCCATAGTTCTACGATTTTATCTTGCGAATCAGTCTTTACCCTAAGGAAAGTGTGCCGGCCAACCTGTACTTGAATACCGGTATTGCCAATTTCATGCATTACCCTTTCTGTATAGGCCCAAACTGTATCCCCTTGAGGATCAATGTTACCAATAGGATTATTTAAAACGTAATTATAAGGAGACCATGGGGTGTATTTTTCAGATTCTGGGTCTATTTGTCCCCATCGAGCGATACTAGGGTCAAAATATCTTTTCCCATAGTCATACCAACCTATCTCCTCATTATACTCCTTGCCATTATACAAGTACCTACTCCTGCACCAACACCGCCTTCATGTTATCTGCTTTGGCGATTTGTTTGAAAAAATCACGGTATGTGGTGTATTGCTCAGGCGGTAATTCTTTGCGATGAAGCTCCAGCTTTCGGGTGAGGATGAGCTGTCCGGATTGCTGTTCGACGGTCATGGAAAAATGGGCGTAGTCATTTTCCAACGACACATTTTCGTTCGGCACACTTTCCACCGCATAACCTTCGGGCAGCATGAACACAATGGTGTCCAATTCAATAAACCCTTCGTTGATGATAATAGGATGGATTCGGTTTTCCTTCCTGGGCGGAATATCCTCATAGGTGTTGATCACATTCAATGGCAGGAAAATGCGTTTTCCCGCCTTGGATCCATACCGTCTCGAGTGAGCCTGGTAGGAAAAAGTGCTTTGGGGAGCATTTTTTTCCGTGGCCACATGGAACGATGAGAAACTGGCCGATGGAATAGCGGTACTCCTTTCCAGCCAGGTTTTTGTTTCCGTTTCTGAAAGTTGATTTTCGATGGCCCGGAAAATTTCGTGTCTGCTGCCGGTGGCCTTTATGGTTTGCTCAATCTCTGCCGAACCATCCGGACTGAAATTTATAACGGTTTTGCTTTCCTGTACGTTTTTGTCAAAAGCCAGTTCGGGCGTTTTGACCAGGTGCCCGCCAGTTTCCTGGATCAATAAAGCATAACGGTTGGCATTGCTCGATCCGATATAGTTGGGCGGAAAATCCGTGCTGGTGCATTCCAGCCAATAATTTTCGGAAGGCACATAAAGGATGACATGGTTGAAATAGGACGTGGTAAATGCTTCCGAGGCCTGGTAATTTCTATCTCCACTTCCGATCAATGCCGGCCGGGCATCCACCCCAACTTCCGTCAGCATGGCGTACATGTAATTGGTCAGCGCCTTACAATCTCCGTATTTATTGCGGTAGACGTATTCCGCATCAAAAGGTTGCCATCCTCCAAGGCCCAACTGTACACTTACATACCGCATGTTTTCCTGCAAATAGCGGTACAGGATTCTTATTTTTTCAACGTCCGATGAAGCGTCTTTGGTAAGATCTTTTATCTGTTCCACCAGTTCCTCCGGCAATTTATCGCGGCCGGCGTATAATTTTTTTACGAACCCGCTGAATTCCTCCCAGGTGCTCATCCCCCCTTCGTACTGATCGATCTTAAAATGATCGGGCGCCGTCATAATGATCGGGAATACTTTTCCGGCAACAGGCATATCCTCTTCGTAAAGCAATGCCGGTAATTGATGAAAAGACCACGAATAAACATCCATATTCTTTTCCGTTTCGAGGGTCACCTCCTTTTCAATGTTTAAAACCTCGTAGTGAAATTTCATCCCTTTGGGCAGTTTCACCACAAAAGTTGAATTTTCAACGGAACAATAAAACGACGGCTGCACGTACCAGTTGGGGAAGGAGGCAAAGGCCGTTCCCGAATAAGTACTTTCATAGGAGTATTCTATCGTAAAAGGATAGGAAGGATGGCTGGCCCGGTAATATTTATAACGTTCATCGAGGTAAATGGAAAAACCGTCAATGGCGCTATGGTCGGAAAGGTCAGAACTTTTTACCTTCCGGACCAGGTTGCCGAAGGCATCAAAAATACGGATGGAAATATGATCGACTTTCACCTGGTTGCTGTATGAAAAGTAGAGCTCGCCCGCTTTGCTTTTTTCGTTGAGCAGGGTAACCACTTTTTTGAATTTACCGACTCCCTTTTCTTCGGAAATTACGGTAAATTCCCCATAATCTTCCCGCACCACTTCCCTCGCATCATTAAGCAATGCCTTGGGGATTTTAAAAAATGCATACTCGGGCATATCCTGGGCCGAAACCAGTATGGGAAACCAAAAAAGAAAAAAGAAGAAAAAGCTTTTAGTTATCATTGGCAAAAGTTTAGCATGTTTCAGGATAGTAAATATAAAGTGCCGGGGGCCTGTTATCCTTGCAAATTTAATTTTTATACTGATGTAAAAAAATTAGATGTTAAAAAAGTAGTTTGGGTACTTAGGATAGTTAAGTTGAAAATATTAGCTTTGCGTCATTCTAAAAACAAGAAAGATAAAACGAAATGAGCACAACGAAAAATTCTGCTGCCGGGATGAACTGGATTCTTACTTTAGCTTCACTTGCTGCTTTAGCCGCATTTTTGATGTTCAAACCAGAATGGTGCTGGCTGACATTCCCATTTGTGGGAACCTTTTTGGCCAAATCCTTTGATGTTATTTAATCTGTATAACATCCTGCTTGCTATACCATACAAAATAGTCTTTGGACGATACCTTGCTTATCGTTCAAACCATATTTCACATTAAAAAAGAAAATTTCGGGTTAAATGAAATCTAACCCGGAGGAAGTTCCGATCCGGTGTGCCCCGGCTTCCAGTAACTGCTGCGCGACTTCTTTACTTCTAATTCCGCCTGAAGCCTGGATTTTAACTTTTTTAGTCAGCAATGTTTTAAGGAATTGAATATGCTCGACCGAGACTCCTGTTCCGTTTTTACCCGAAGATGTTTTCACAAAATCGGTATCGAGTTCCATGCAAATTTTACAGGTTTTTTTGATCTCTTCGCTGGTTAGCAAATCTGTTTCCAAAATGATCTTGACCACTTTTCCCCTGAGATGGGCTGCCGTGGTTACACTATTGATATCATTATAAACATAACTCCAGTTGCCTTCTTTTACGGCACAAATATTAATGGAAACGTCCACCTCATCCACTCCGTCATCAATGGCTCTTTTGATCTCTTCCACCTTGGCTGCAGTAGCTGAGTATCCTAAAGGAAATCCGATAACCGTGACTACCTTAGGAGGTTTCTCTTCAAGAATCTGAGCGGCATGGCTTACCCAATAAGGGGGTACACACACTGAATAGAAGCCGTGTTGCAAAGCTTCACTGCATTTATTTTCTACGTCTTCTTTTGTACAGGCTGCACCCAGAATAGTATGTTCAATAAAACTCGCCAATTTCATATTAATCAGGGTATAGAATTATTTTTACTATTAATTTAGCAAAAGGATTTTAACTTGTATTTTCATAAAGACTGCAATATATTACAATTTGTTTGGCCTGTAAAGTTTTTGTTACTTTTTTATGACAATGAATTTTATTCCATTATTTATTCCTGCCACAGAGGAGAAAAATACACTCCTCAAATAATGTATTCCTTTGAATGCCGCATGTTAATTTTGTTTCACAGGATAGTCTGAACATCAATGAATTATGCATCGAAAATTTTTAAAAAAAATAATAATATTCATTTGACAAGCTCTATTTCGTCCGGATTTTGCTAAATAATATTTATTTCTGGCACGTGATAAATCTTTTTAATAAATTGCACGTTAAAGTATTTAAGCCTTGTTATTTTCCAGCAGCTCTTTTCTATTGAAAGACTGTAACAAAAAAAGAGGCCCCCATACCATTTTCATTGTTTTAAAACTGTGTATTTTGCAGATCCATGCATCCTGCAAATAAGACAAATGTCTTTTAACAAAAGCTTTTTACTTAGATGAACGTTAATGATAATTATTCGCTACTCATAGAAAAATTAGATTCATTCATTCGTAAATATTACCTCAACCGACTGATCAGAGGTAGCCTTTACAGTATAGGATTTATTTTACTGGCTTTTCTGTTCATCAGCCTGATGGAAAATTATTTCTATTTCAGTGCTGTGGTAAGAAAAACCATGTTTTATTCCTTTCTCCTGGGTAGTGCAGGAGCGTTGGGATATTGGGTGATTGCTCCGCTTTTACAATACTTCCACCTGGGTAAAGTAATTTCCCATGAACAGGCGGCAGGAATTATTGGGGATCACTTTACTGATGTAAAAGATAAATTGCTCAATATCCTTCAATTGCGGGCACAGGCTGAAAGCAAAACGGATCAAAAAGATCTGATTCTCGCGAGTATAGATCAGAAATCAGATAATATCAAAATAGTCCCTTTTAAGTCGGCGATCAATCTTAGACAAAACAGGAAATACCTGCGTTATGCCCTGCCACCTTTATTATTGTTGTTGATTATTTTGTTTACAGCCCCCAGCCTGATCAGCGATAGCGCTACCCGATTGATCAAAAACAATGAAGATTTTAAAAAACCGGCTCCTTTTTCATTTGTTTTGAACAAAGAGGATTTGAACGTGATCCAGTTTGAGGATTACCCGCTTGGCATAAAAATAGAAGGCAATGAATTTCCGAACGAGGTGTTTATCAATGTAGATAACTACCAGTATCGGTTGACAAAAGTAGCCGTGGATTCTTTTACTTACCGATTCAGCAACGTTCAAAAAGAAACTGAATTCAATTTATTTTCCAGCGGAGTGTCGTCAGAAGATTTTACGCTGAATGTATTGAAAAAACCCAATATAGCAGGTTTTGATGTATCCCTTGATTATCCGGCTTATACCGGCAGAAAAGATGAGGACCTCAATAGTGTGGGGGACCTGGTGGTTCCTGCGGGCACCAATATCAACTGGGTTTTCAATGCCCTGAATACGTCCTCCATTAAAATCGCTTTTTCGGATGAAGCACCGATCGAAGCCAAACGTTTCGACGATGATCTTTTTTCACACAAAAAGCGGGTACTCAAGGATCAGACCTACAAACTGTTCGTTTCCAATGAATCTTTACCATTATCCGACTCCATCAGTTATTCCATTTCTGTCATCCCTGATCTCTATCCGGAAATCAGTGTAGAGCAATTTCAGGACAGCACCGATAAAAAATTGTTCTTTTTTATCGGTGATGCTTCTGATGATTACGGGCTGACCAACCTCAGTTTTAACTATCGCATTAAACACGAAAATGAGCGGGAAGAAGAACTTAAATCAATTCCTGTTAAAAAAGCGGATACCAAAAAAATAAGGTACGATTATACTTTTGACATCAATGAAATTGAATTGACTCCAGGGGATGAAGTGTCCTTCTTTTTTGAAGTCTATGACAATGATGGTGTCAATGGTCACAAATCCTCCCGTACCAGTATGATGGTTTATGCTGTTCCAACCATTAAGGAGTTCGAAGCCATGGCGGAGGAAAATGATCAGAAAATCAAAGATGATCTTTCCAAATCTATAGAAGAGGCGAAAAAGATCCAGGAGGAAATGAAAAAAATGAGGGAAAAACTACTCCAGGAAAAAGACCTGGACTGGAAAGATAAGGAGGATCTCGAAAAAATGCTCGAAAGACAAAAGGAACTCGAAAAACAATTTGAGCAGGCCAAAGAAGCTTTCAAAGAGAACATGAAAAATGAGCAGGAATACAATAAAGCCGATGAAAAAATATTAGAGAAGCAGGAACAACTCCAGCAACTCTTTGAAGAAGTGCTCAGTGAAGAGATGAAGGAGCTCATGAAGCAGATAGAGGAAATGATGCAGGAACTTGAAAAGGACAGCGCCCTGGAGATGATGGAAGAAATGCAGTTCAACGACGAAGAAATGGAGAAAGAACTCGATCGGTTACTTGAATTGTATAAGCAACTGGAAGTGGAAAAAGAAATGCAGGATGCCGTGGAGGAGCTTGAAAAACTGGCGGAAGAGCAGGAAAAGCTGAGCGAGCAAACAGAAAACGAAGAACTGCCCCAGGAGGAACTCAAGGAAAAACAAGAGGATCTTCAGCAAAAGTTTGAAGATTTAGAGAAAAAGCTGGAAGATACAGAAAAGAAAAACGAGGAGCTGGAAAGTCCCAAAAACATGGGGGATCACGACGAGGAAATGGAAGATATTGAAAAGCAAATGGATGACAGCCAGGAGCAGTTGGATCAAAAGGAAAATAAAAGTGCCTCCAAATCTCAAAAGAAGGCTTCCGATAAGATGAAAAAAATGGCTCAGTCCATGGCGATGGAAATGCAGGCAGGAGAGATGGAGCAGATGGAAGAAGATATGAAGGCCCTGCGCCAATTGCTCGAGAACCTGGTAAATCTTTCCTTTGACCAGGAAGACCTCATGGATAAATTTGGGATCACCCAGATCAATACTCCAAGGTACATCCAGCTGGTTCAGGAACAGTTTAAGTTACAGGATGATTTCAAACTGGTGGAAGACAGCCTCCAGGCATTGAGTAAGCGGGTGCTGCAAATAGAGTCTTTTGTGACTGAAAAAGTTGCGGACATCAAAGGCAATATGCGTAAAAGTATTGAGGAACTTGAAGAAAGACAAATCCCCAATGCAACGGACCATCAGCAAAGAAGCATGAAAAATCTGAATGACCTTGCCCTGATGCTCAGCGAAGCGATGAATCAGATGCAGCAGCAAATGTCCAGTATGATGCCCGGATCCCAAATGTGTAAAAAACCCGGGGGCGATGGGCCCGGGGGGAAACCCAAAGACAAAATCAGCCAGGGGCAGGAGAAACTCAATGAGCAGATGAAAGAGATGATGGAAAAAATGAAAAACGGAAAAGGAGGCGGCAGCCAGGGATTTGCTGAAATGGCCGCCAAGCAAGCTGCCATGAGAAAAGAACTCAGAGAAAAACAACAAAAATTACAGCAACAAGGGAAAGGCAGCAAGGAACTTCAGGAACTTATTGATGAGATGAATAAAACTGAAACAGATCTTGTCAACAAAAAACTGACCAATGAAATGTTGCTCCGCCAACAAGATATTCTCACTCGCTTATTGCAACACGAAAAAGCAGAGCGGCAGAGAGAATTTGATCAAAAACGAAAAGCGGAAGTAGCCCAGCAATTCAAAAGAGAAATGCCTCCTTCCTTGCAGGAATACATTAAAAAACGGGAAGCAGAAATAGAATTGTATAAATCGGTCTCTCCTTCCCTGAAACCATACTATAAACAATTGGTGGATGAGTATTTCAAATCGATGAAAGAAAATTAATCCGAGTCAGCAAAGATTTTAAAATTCCATCACATCACAACATGAGTTCATCCCGAATTTCATCTAATCAGATTAAATTCGGGATTTTTCTTTTACAAAAGAAATAAACCGCAAAATTTAGAAGTGTTTGGGTCGTGGGTTAGGTGTTTTGCGACAAAAAATGACTTTTTTCCAAAACCCAAACCTTTTGCCCACTCACTTTTACACCTGCCTTCCTGCGTCTGCAGGCAGGTTTTAAATTCCTTGTATTACACCTGCCTTCCTGCGTCAGCAGGCAGGTTTTACATTTAAAAAATACTTCAAATAATCAAAAAATTTCTATTTCAGACAGTTTTTGAAAATTAGGGATGACTCATGTTTTTTTAGCCGCTACCCTGATACCTTAGTGTTTTTTTAACAAAAAGCCTGGTTAAACACCACCCACCGAAGAAATCCCCTTGCGTTTATCCTTAAAAACCCTTACATTTGTAATCGCGTTTTGGAATTTTTGTTCCGGGCGTCATAATCCTACACATTTTCTTCATGAACATATTTGACCCTTAGTGTGTTATATACTTTGGCACATAGATTGCTTTAGAATTACAAACAAAAACTTCTAAACACATGATGAGATCGGGATTGTTGAACATTGAATTGAGGTCAAACCCTAGAAATATTTCAATGATTGATGGCTTTGTCCAAAAACTCGTCGAAGAATACAAATTAAGTCCAAATCAATACGGCAACATTTTAATAAGCCTTACCGAAGCCGTCAATAACGCCATAATTCATGGCAACTCTAAAGACGAATCCAAGAAAGTTCAAATTCAGTTACGCAGGTTAAAAGACAAACTTGCCATCAGTGTTTCCGATCAGGGCAGAGGCTTCGATCCTTCACAGGTAAGTGATCCACGATGTATGGAAAACATTGAGGAGTGTGGCGGCCGCGGAGTGCTCATTATGCGTGAACTTTCCGATAAAATACAATATCTCAATGAAGGTCGAACAGTAGAAATGCAATTCAAAATTCGCTAATGACTGAAGATTTTTTTCCAGAATTTGATGATATTTTAGAAGAAGGGGGTGATACCATCCAATTTTTCTCAGAAGAAACCGATTTCAACCTCGGCAACCAGGCCGCTATTTCCGACTGGATAAAAAAAATTATTTCTAAAGAAAATAATTCCCTTCGTCAACTCAATTTCATTTTGTGCAATGACGAATACCTGCATAAAATGAATGTGGAATATCTCAACCACGACACCCTCACTGATATCATTACTTTTCCTTATTGCGACCCTCCTGTCGTCCATAGCGACATTTTCATCAGCGTTGAAAGGGTCGAAGATAATGCTAAAATTTTCAACACTTCTTTCAATAACGAACTCCATCGGGTCATCATTCACGGAGTGCTGCACCTTTGTGGTTATGGTGATAAAACTGAAGAAGAGCAAAAGATTATGAAAGAAAAAGAAGATGAAGCTCTTCTCCTACTGAAACATCATAAATAAAATTCCTGAATCTCGTAACTCCACACAATTTTTGATCTCAATCACCTTGTAGGTCCTCGCCCTATATAGCATTACTCCAAAAAAAAATATACTTTTGCACTTCAGTCCTGACCGGTCATAAAAATTCACATCATGAAGGTATTAAAATTCGGAGGATCATCCGTTGCCAAACCAGAGCGCATTCGGATGATACTTGACATCTTGAAAGATTATTATACGCAAGGAGAAAAATTTGCAGTCGTATTTTCAGCTTTCGGAGGAGTAACAGATTCACTAATCGAAATGAGTCGCCTGGCATCAAAAGGGGATGAAAGGTATCTTGAACTTTTTGGAGCATTCAGCAAAAGACACCTCGATACTATTGATGACCTTTTGAATGAAGAAAACGCCAAAATGTCAAGGCCAAAACTGGAGAAAAATCATGAAGTATTAAAAAACCTGCTTCATGGTGTATTCCTCGTAAGGGAAGCTTCGGCCAGGACCATGGATTATGTCTTGAGCTTTGGGGAACGCAATTCCTGTTTTATCATCCAGGCAGCCTTACAGCAGGCGGGGATTCCCTCTTCGTTCCTCGATGCCCGTAAAATAATTAAAACAGACAAACACTTTGGCGCGGCAAATGTCGACATGGAACTCTCCTTTAAGAATATAAAGGAGTATTTTAATTCACACCCCGAGGTACAGGTAGTTACAGGCTTCATCGCCTCTTCTAAAGGCAATCTTACTACCACCCTTGGTCGTGGGGGATCTGACTATACAGCCTCCTTACTGGCTGCCGGACTGAATGCTGCCCTATTGGAAATATGGACTGATGTCAATGGCGTACTTACCGCAGATCCGCGAAAAGTAAAAAGGGCTTTTACCATTCCTTCCATGACTTATGCCGAAGCTATGGAAATGTCACACTTTGGCGCCAAGGTCATTTACCCGCCAACGCTCCAACCTGCATTGAATAAAAACATTCCGCTGCAAATTAAAAATACCTTCGAACCGTATAACCCAGGCACCTTAATTACGGACAAAGGTGACAAAACAGACCTTCCCGTAAAAGGAATCTCCTCTATTACTGACCTGGACCTGCTCACCTTACAAGGTAGTGGTTTGTTTGGGGTACCGGGTATTGCAGGCCGGCTTTTCGGATGTCTTGCCCAGGCCGATATCAATATCATTCTTATCACCCAGGGATCTTCAGAGCATTCCATCAGTTTTGCCATCCAGCCTTCTTTGGCAAAAAAAGCAAAACGACATATAGAAAAAACGTTTGAATACGAAATGAAAGCCGGAATGATCGATCCGGTAAAAGTGGAAGACAACCTTTCTGTCATCGCCATCATTGGGGAAAATATGAGATACTCCCCGGGGATCGCAGGAAGACTTTTTCAGGCACTTGGTAAAAACGGGATCAACATTACCGCCATTGCACAGGGATCTTCTGAATTAAACATATCCGTTGTCATTGATCGGCCCGACGAGGCTAAAGCCCTAAACTCCCTGCATGAAGCTTTCTTTCTTTCCGATACCAAGGAACTTCATTTATACCTCATCGGGGTGGGCTTGATCGGAAGTACGTTATTGAAACAGATCAAAGCACATGCTGACCACCTGAAATCACAACAATCCATTGAAATTAAAGTCGTCGGCCTTTCTAATAGCAAAAAGATGATATTTAATGAAAATGGCATTAATTTAAATACATGGCAGGAAGACTTACAAAATTCAGCACAGCACAGTAATATACCCGCCTTCATCCAACAAATGAAGGACAATAATTTATCCAATACCATCTTTGTGGATAATACGGCTAATGAAATGATCGCTGGGCATTACGAGTCTATATTGGATTCGAGCATTTCTATTTCCACCCCAAACAAAATTGCCACCTCCTCTTCCTATCTTCAATACCGTCGACTAAAAAATATAGCGGCAAAACGTGGGGTTCAGTTTATGTATGAAACCAACGTCGGAGCCGGACTTCCGATCATCTCAACCTTGAACGACCTGATGATCAGCGGAGATTCTATTCTAAAAATTGAAGGGGTGTTATCGGGTTCACTTTCGTTTATTTTTAACAATTTCAAAGCAGGAACGAAATTCAGTGAATTGGTCACGCTTGCCAAAGAAAAAGGATTTACTGAACCCGATCCGAGAATTGATATCAACGGCATTGACGTCAGAAGAAAACTGATCATTCTCGCCAGGGAAACAGGATTGAATATTGAAGCAGAAGATGTCGTCATAAAAAACATACTGCCCGAAGCATGTAGTAAGGCAAAATCAGTGGATGACTTTTTTGTCGAGCTAAAAAAAGCGGATGATTATTTCGATCAAATGCTAAAAAAGGCATCGGATAAAAACTGTGTATTGAGAATGGTGGCTAAACTCGAAAACGGTAAAGCGACCATAGGGTTAGAGGAAGTAGATCAAACCCATCCGTTTTACACTTTGGATGGAAGCGACAATATGATCGTTTTTACCTCGGAACGTTACAAGGAAAGACCGTTGGTAGTACGCGGACCAGGGGCCGGGGCGGAAGTAACCGCAGCAGGGGTTTTTGCCGAGGTGATCAAAATTGGAAATTTCATCACCTGATTTTATTAGAAAAATTGATGACCAATAACTTAAGATAAATGAGTACTGGAATTAAGGTTTTTGCGCCCGCTTCTGTAGCTAATGTGGCTTGCGGATTTGATACATTGGGATTTGCCCTGGAAAAACCGGGAGATGAGATCATTGCCCGACTTTCCGATAAGCCAGGATTACGTATTACGAAGATAACCGGAGCTGATGGAAAACTGCCTTATGAGGTGGAAAGAAATACTGCCGGCCTGGCTGCTCTAAAATTATTGGAACACCTGGGAGAACAAAATCGCGGCATAGAATTAGAGATCCATAAAAAAATGCCTTTTGGAAGTGGTTTGGGATCAAGTGCCGCCAGTGCGGTAGCCGGTGTTATGGCGGTGAACGAACTGCTAAAACGACCACTTTCAAAAAGAGAACTACTTCCTTTTGCGGCCCTTGGTGAAGAACTCGCGAGTGGTTCAATCCATGTTGATAATGTTGCTCCCTCTTTAATCGGGGGCATTATTTTTATTCGCGACAACGCCACATTTGATGTACACAGACTTCCTTCTTTGGCCGGTTTATATGCCAGTGTTATTTACCCCGAAGTGAATATTCTCACCAAAGACGCCCGCACCATGCTCTCCGATAAAGTACCTTTTAAGGAGGCTATTCGCCAGGGAGGTAATCTTGGTGGCCTGATCATTGGCCTGTATAATGCCGACCTGGAACTCATAAGAAGGTCTTTAAAAGATGTATTGGTAGAACCTCAGCGGGCAAAATTGATTCCTCATTTTTACGAAGTCCAGGAAGCGGCAATGAAAGCCGGTGCTTTGGGATGCAGCATTTCAGGAGCAGGCCCGTCTATTTTTGCCCTTTCGGCAAACAGCCTGGATGCTGAAAATGTAGGAGAAGTGATGAAGGAAATCTTCAGAAATGCTAAAATCGGGCACACCCTTTATGTCTCAAAGATCAACCAGGAAGGGGCTATAAAGTATTAAAAACTGGTTAAAACATATAAAGAAAAGAACTCCATTTTTTGTAAAAACATATCACCGATGCAATTGTATTCAACCAATAACCCATCCAATATAGTGACTTTAAAGGAAGCTGTTTTAAAAGGTTTACCTGAAGATAAGGGGTTATTTATGCCTTCCATCCTTCCCAAATTACCTGAATCTTTCTTTAAAAATATTGACGATTATAGCTTTGAAGCGATTGGTTATGAAGTATGCAAAGCTCTTTTCCAGGGAAGCATTCCTGATGAAACGGTCAAAAAAATGGTGGAGGAAGCGATCAATTTCCCCGCCCCGGTAGTTAAACTGGATGAACAGAAACATATACTGGAGTTATTCCATGGACCTTCTTTAGCTTTTAAAGACTTCGGTGCCCGCTTCATGGCAAGGCTTATGAGCTATTTTTACAAGGATGAGCATCAGGATTTGATCATCCTTGTTGCTACCTCTGGTGACACAGGCGGCGCTGTGGCTGCAGGATTTTACGATACTCCCGGCATCCAGGTGGTCATCCTCTACCCTTCCGGAAAAGTCAGTATGCTTCAGGAAAAACAATTGACCACCCTGGGTAAAAACATTACCGCATTAGAGATCGACGGCACTTTTGATGACTGCCAGGCGCTGGTAAAACAAGCGTTTTTAGACCACGAATTGAACAGCAATCTTCAACTTAGCTCGGCCAATTCCATCAATATTTCACGGCTTATTCCCCAGTCTTTTTATTATTTCGAAGCCTGGAAACAAGTCAAAGGTTATGGAAAGGACGTCGTCTTCTGCATCCCAAGCGGTAACTTTGGCAATCTCACCGCAGGGCTTTTGGCTCAAAAAATGGGATTACCTGTACATCATTTTATCGCCGCCACTAACGTCAATGATGTTGTACCTGCCTACCTGGACAACGGAAAATTTGAACCCAGACCTTCCATCAGAACCATTTCCAATGCAATGGATGTGGGCAATCCATCCAATTTCGCCCGTATGCTTGACCTTTTTAAAGCGGTAAATGGTGATGAATGTTCCACGTGGAACATTATGAAAGAAGCCATTACTGGTTATGCTTTTGATGATTCCGCAACAAGAAAGGCCGTCAAAGAAGTGGAAGATTCTTATGGTTACATTCTGGATCCACATGGAGCAGTTGGATACTTAGCCCTAAAAGAATATCAAAAGGAGCATAAAAATACCACGGGAATCATTCTCGAAACAGCCCACCCTTCTAAATTCAAAGACGACATGGAAGATATTTTAGGGCATGAAATTGAAGTTCCGGAACGAATAAACAGTTTGACTTCCTTAAAAAAAGAGGCCTTTCAAATGTCTGTTGACTTTGATTCGTTCAAGAAATTCCTCCTGGATAAATTCTAAACCCTCCCCTTTTCCCCTACTTTCTTTTTTGAAATATCTAAATAATTCACCAAGATCTGATTTATACCCGAATGTTCCACGTGGAACATTCGGGTAACTAAAGAATGAATTGAACATAATTTGCTCATTCTTTCTTTTTATAGAAACCTTTCCTGTCCTTAAAACTAGAGCTGATTGTTGTGCACAGCCATCTGTTTTTTAAAAAAATAGTATGATCAACTGGTGTTCCGAAAGTTTATTTATATAGTTTAAATGTCATAAACCAATACTTTTTTGTTACGCAGATGGAACAATTTTTTTTGGGGGGACCTAATAAAAAATAAAAAAATATTTGTTAAACCATAATTAACCTGTAACATCATTTATGAATAAAAGTGTGGCCTCATTCAGACATTCTTTTTAGAGTCATGAAAAATAAGGAACAATCAAAAAATAAAGAAGCCTTCTTATCATTTCCAGTCCAAATAACAGATTTGTAAAAGAGACCGTAAGTATAAAATTACCTTTTTCTATTTTTATTTTTATTTTCAAAAAGCCGTATTTTCAAAAAAATGATCTTTTTGAAAATTTTAATTTCCTCTTTTATTTTCAAATTAGTGATTTCTACAAAAAACAATCAAAAATGTAAACTTTACTAAAAATGAAAAAAATCTATTTTTCTCAGTATTTTCCATATTTCATAGCCTTTATCACCCCTAAGAATGGTATTCTGTGTGAACACGAGAAAAATAATGATTTTTGACTTCTGTTTTTTACGGTAAAATTTCCCATAATACATTAAATAATAATTATATTATTATTACTTATATATATTTCGTATACATTTTTTCCCTCTTCTTGATTTTGTAAAAAAGTATCTTTGTTAAAATTTATAACCATGCTTACTTATAATAATTCACAACTCATCATAGAATCGGCAAAAGTCAAAGAAGGCAAAATCACCTGGAGGAGTCCTTCCAATATTGCCATCATCAAATATTGGGGAAAACACGGAATACAACTTCCTAAAAATCCTTCCATTAGTTTTACCCTGGAAAATGCCTATTCGGAAACAACGCTCTCTTACCGACCAAAAGAAAATGCCTCCAATGAAATAGAAGTCAATTTTATTTTTGACGGCAGTTCAAATGAAACATTCAAAAAAAAGACGACAGCTTTTTTTCAAAGTATCACCGACATTTTTCCTTTTTTGCGTCAATTACAATTCGATATCCAATCCTCCAATTCTTTTCCTCATTCCGCCGGCATTGCTTCCTCGGCATCAGGTATGAGTGCCTTGGCATTATGCCTTTGTAGCCTGGAACATCAATTCTTCGGAACACTCGAAGATGATGTCGCTTTCAGACAAAAAGCTTCTTTCGTTTCACGCCTGGGATCTGGAAGTGCCTGTCGTTCCATTTACCCAAATCTGGCGCTTTGGGGACAGGCCAATGAATGGGAAGGATCCTCTGATCTTTTTGCCATTCCAATTGAAGATCCCCATGCTGTTTTCACTACCTACCATGATGACATACTCATTGTGAGCAAGGGAGAGAAATCCGTTTCCAGTCGGGCGGGACATGGATTGATGGACGGAAATATTTATGCAGAAAACCGATATGCCCAGGCGAGAAGCAGATTACACAATCTTCAGCAAATTTTACGCAATGGAGATGTAGAGGCCTTTGGTAAAATAGCAGAAAGTGAAGCCCTCGTTTTACACGCCCTGATGATGAGTTCAAATCCGCCTTATATTCTAATTAAACCAAACACCCTTTTATTAATTGAAAAAATTCAACGCTTTAGGGAAGAGACGAAACTCCCTTTGTATTTTAGTCTGGATGCCGGCCCTAATTTGCATCTTTTATACCCCCATGAAATAAAAAACCAGGTACAAGAGTTTATTACATCATCACTTGCCCCATTTTGCGAAAACGGGATGTGGATAAAAGACAATGTCGGCCGGGGTCCCTTACAGCTGGAATGAAATGGCTGACCTGATTTTTTTGTGGATTATTGTACCCGGTCGTTTCTAATGAACGTCTAAAAAATATACCAAAGCAGGAAAAATGAAATTAACATTCATCTCTCTTTTTTTATTGATTTTTACATTTCCGTTTTCGGGATGTGCTCAGAAAGATCCGCAATTAAATGCCGGTTGTATGGATGAAAAATTTGATCAAAAAGTAAACCAGCTGTTAAGTTACAGTGTACCCGTAATGGATGTGGATCAGCTAAAAAATGAAAAAGAAAAGGTAGTGATTCTGGATGCAAGGGAGAAGGTAGAATACGACGTCAGCCATATAGAAGGAGCTCAATGGATTGGCTTTGATCATTTCGATTCCACCGCTCTTCAGCAAATACCGAAAGATTCCAAAATTGTAGTGTATTGCTCCGTGGGGTATCGAAGTGAAAAGATCGGAGAACGGCTTCAAAAAATGGGCTACACAGATGTCAATAATTTATACGGCAGTATTTTTGAATGGGTAAACCGCGGCAATAATGTTGTCGACAAAAATGGACTAATTACCCGTAAGGTTCATACTTACAATAAAAACTGGAGCCAATGGGTAGATGAAACCAAAGCTGAAAAAACCTGGTAATTCATAAAATTCAACCTAGGCAGGCTGGTTCGGAATGGGATTCCGGGCCAGCCTGCCTTTTTTTATTGCCTTTGAAATCGGAATAGCTCCTTAAAAATAAACCCCTTAAAAATCACTAATATTCACGCCAATGGCTAATTTTGCATTTCATTTATAAACAGGTGTTTGTGTAAATATTCACTTCATCTTTGATAAAATTAAACAGAAAAATAAAAACATCTATAATGGATATTTTTCAAAAGCTCAGAGAAGAGAGAGGCCCTTTAGGTAAATGGGCTTCTTATGCACACGGTTATTTTACTTTTCCAAAATTGGAAGGAGAGATAGGAAGCCGTATGACATTCCAGGGAAAAGAAAGAATTGTGTGGAGTGTCAATAATTACCTTGGCCTTGCCAACCATCCTGAAGTCAGGAAGGCAGATGCCGAAGCCGCTAAAGAATGGGGACTTGCTGCTCCAATGGGGGCAAGGATGATGACAGGTGAAACCAAATACCACGAACAACTCGAAAGTCAACTGGCCGATTTTATCCAAAAAGAAGAAGTTATGCTGCTCAATTTTGGATACCAGGGAATCATGTCCATCATAGATGCCTTATTGGATCGTCATGATGTAGTGGTTTATGACAAAGATAATCACGCCTGTATTTATGATGGCATTCGCATGCAATTGGCCAAGCGTCTTCCATTCGAACACAATGATATTAAGAGTTTCGAAAAACAAATGGAAAAGGCCAAAGTAATAGCTGAGGCAAGTGGCGGAGGAATTCTTGTAATTACCGAAGGCGTTTTCGGAATGAGAGGAGAGCAGGGAATCCTCAAAGAAATTGTAGCACTCAGAGATCGTTTTGATTTCCGTTTGTTGGTAGATGATGCCCATGGTTTCGGTACACAGGGCGAAACAGGATTTGGCACAGGGGAAGAACAAGGTGTGCAGGATGGTATTGACCTGTATTTTTCCACCTTCGCAAAATCCATGGCCAGCATTGGTGCTTTTGTAGGTGGTGAAAAAGATGTCATTGAATATCTGCGTTACAATGTTCGTTCACAGATTTTTGCCAAATCGCTCCCTATGCCATTGGTCATTGGTGCCATGAAGCGTCTTGAGCTGCTGAGAACAAAACCTGAACTCAAAGCAAAGCTTTGGGAGAATGTTAGACTTTTGCAAACAGGATTGGTTGAAAACGGATTTGACATCGGAAATACCAGTGCCTGTGTCACGCCTGTTTACATGGACGGATCCATTCCTGAAGCGACTGTCCTGGTAAAAGACTTGCGTGAAAATTATAATATATTCTGTTCCCTGGTGGTTTATCCTGTGATTCCAAAAGGAATGATCCTTTTGAGATTGATCCCCACAGCAGTGCATACCAAAGAAGAAATCGAAATTACCATCGAAGCTTTCAAGGAAATTGCCGTTAAATTAAAAGAGGGCGTCTATCAAAAGATCGCGGAATCGATTACTGCCTGACAAGTTTAAATAATAAATTCCTCGTACAAAATAAAAAGGGCTGGCAATTAAAATTGTCAGCCCTTTTTATTTATGTGGATAACGTTGAAAACTTACACTTATCCACAGCTTATCCACACTAAAAACTAAGTGTTCTTTTTGCCTTGCAAATACAACAAAAAGAGTAAAATACTTAACAATAATAATGCACCTGCCTGATGCAGTACTCCAAGCGTTAATGGTACCTTGCCCAAACAATAGATTACCGTAAATATTCCTAACAATACCTGGATGATCAACATACTTACGAACAATAACAACCCGGCCTTAAAACGTGTTGAAACTTCTAATGTTCTTGCCTTTAAAAAATACCATAAACCAATGATTATCAATAAGTAAGCTATCAACCTGTGTACAAATTGAACGATAGCCGGCATAAAGGAGAATTGATCGTAATTCACAAGGTTTTCAACAGTCCAGTTCGCGCTGTTGGTCAGGATGGAAGGAATAAAAAATCCATTCATGTCCGGCCAGGTAGGATAATACAATCCTGCCTTCATTCCCGAGTTGATTCCTCCTAAAATTATTTGAACTGCAACTATCGCCAAAATGGCTAAAGTATTCCTTTTCAACACCTTGTTGTTGATAACCTCTTTTTTTATATTAAGCGTCTGAAAAATGACCCATAACAAATAACTATAAAGGATAAAAGCCAGCGATAAATGCAGGGACAGCTTATACGCATTGACCCATGGCCTGTCCTCCAGCCCGCTGGCCACCATGATCCATCCAAAAGAGGCAACCACTGCCGCCAGCAGTAATACCGTGCCCAGGCGTTTCATTAAAATTTTGTCTATCATCCCTTTGGCCCAAAAAATAAGGAATGGAATGATAAATACAAACCCCATTAATCGTGCCCAAAGCCGGTGAAAGTACTCCCAAAAGAATATGAATTTGAATTGTCCCAGTTCCATGCCTTCATTGATCTTTTCGTATTGAGGGGTCGCCTTGTACAACTCAAAGGCCTCAGTCCATTGTTCGGCATTAAGTGGAGGTAGGGTTCCGGTTACTATGTCCCACTTCGTTATAGACAACCCTGAGCCCGTTAAACGGGTAATCCCGCCCAGGATAACCTGCACAAATATCATGATCAATCCTACGATCAGCCACAACCGGACTATACTAGCGTAGTCTTTATTTTTTTTTGATTCAATTTCATTTTTCATAATCCCCTTTAATAATCTTTATTAATATAATTTTAAAAAACCCTATTATTATTACTGATGTGAATTCGTGGATAAATAAAGTGACATAAATTTTTTCAAAAAGTTATCCATGGTCATTTACAATTTATACACATTGGGTTAACATATAGAACTGCTGATTACTAATAAATTACAAACTTATGCACAGCCTGTTGATTTGTCCTAATCTTGATAAATATATTTATCCACCATTATGGATAACTTTTGTTTTCTGTGGATATCATCCCGGCTTTTCCCCATAATAAAAGTTTTCCACCGATCACTTTTCCCTTATTTTATCCTTTTGTGGATTAGTGTGGACAATTAATGGTTAGATTAACGTTAATCCACAAAATCCATGTGGATAATTTTTTTTGTAAGGAACTGATTCATAATGTGTTATAATAGTTGTATTTTTAACTTGTTAATAAACATTTTTAAACATGTGCGGACGCTTTTCGTTTGCTGTATCAGCAAAAAAAATAAAAGAAACTTTTGGAGAAACACTGGAATTGGATCATGACTTAAAGATAAATTTTAACATAGCTCCAACCCAGGATAGTTATGTGATTACAAATGATCAGCCTCAAAAGCTTCAGTCTTTTAAATGGGGACTTGTGCCCTATTGGGCCAATGACAGTTCCGGAGGCGGAAAATTGATCAATGCCAGGAGGGAAGGAATTGAAAACAAGCCTTCATTTAAAACGCCCATCAAAAATCGTCGTTGCCTGGTAGTGGTGGATAGTTTTTATGAATGGAAAAGGTTAGCAGGACAAAAAATACCTTACCGTATCAGGATGAAGGAGGATCAACTGATGGTTATGGCCGGAATTTGGGACAGCTGGACCGATGGCAAAACCATTGTAAAAAGTTTTTCCATCATTACAACGCCACCTAACAGGGAAATGTCCACAGTCCATAACAGGATGCCGGTAATTCTTGAAACAGAAGAAGTCTGGGAGTCCTGGCTGAAAGATCAACCTTTGGAAAAAGTTTTGGAAATATTAAAAACACCTTCCGATGGCCTACTGGATATTTACAGGGTATCCGGTAAGGTAAATTCAGTGAGGAACAATTTTCCTGAACTACACAACCGAACCCCTGAAACGCCAACCTTATTTGATTTTTAAATCAGACTTTCTTTATTTTTTTTTGCTTTCTTTTCAATACGGAATAGGCCACAACATTATCGAAAATTAAAGGAATGAAGTAGGCTATACTGATATAATTTTCATCCACGTAATTGACCACAACCTTTACATTATTGTCGCAATTGTCAACCCCTTCAGTAATTTTTTCCACAAATACCAGTCTGTTTTCCCGGGCGTCAAGCAATTCCCAATGTCCGCTGCAATTCAGGGAAGGGTAGCCAATAGAGATTGAATCTTTACTTTTATCATAGCTTAGATCAATTCTCCAGGTGCTGTTGGTGGGAGCCTGGTAACCCACTCCTTCCCAGACGCCGTTTAACCATTCAGGTATTTCCTGGGATCTGCAAAAATTGGGCAGGAGTAAAACAAAAACAACGAGGGCTATTTGGATGTTACGCATGAATAAAAAATTTTCGTTATGATTATGGTGTATTCGTATGGAGGGAAAAGGGAAACCTTGTGGAATAAACGCCGTTTTCATTTAAAACATTCTATTTTTGCAAAAAAAAATAAAAAACTTTCATGAATTGGCTAAAAAGACTTTTTGGCATAAAAGAAATAGAACCTGATCCAATGAAATACCTAATTGCAGGCCTCGGTAATATGGGGGCTAAATATGATAACACCAGGCATAATATCGGTTTTGAGGTAGTAGATGCTCTGGCTAAGGAATTTGAAGTGGAATTCAAAAACGACCAACTCGGGGATATTGCTCAATTTAAATTCAAGGGAAGAACCTTTATTTTACTCAAACCATCCACTTATATGAACTTAAGTGGCAAGGCCGTGAGGTATTGGCTGCAAAAGCATAAAATTGAAAAATCAAATCTTTTGGTCATTATTGACGATCTCAACCTGGATTTTGGCGTTCAGCGGTTAAGAGGAAAAGGCAGCGATGGCGGGCATAACGGACTCAAAGATATTGACAAGATGTGTGGAGGGAATAATTATGCGCGGTTGAGAATTGGCATCGGAAGAGATCAATCCAGGAAAGGCCAGGTAGACTTTGTGTTAGGAGAATGGTCTGATTCCGAAAAAGACAAGCTTCCTGAAATTTTAAAAACTGCAGCGGAAACCGTCAAGAGTTTTGCCACCATTGGTCTGGACCATACCATGACCCAGTTCAATAAAAAAGGGGAATAAAGCAATAGGTTTTGGGCCAGGATTTGATCCAGTATGATTTAACCCAATAATACACTTATAAATTTATTTTTCAGACAGTCCTTAAATTCCTTTTGTAGCAATTTTTTTACTGATTTCTTGGACCAATCCTAAGGCAGCTGGGCCATACCAGGGATGAAGCTCCATTTCCAACCTGCCAGCCTGGATAGCCGGGTCCGTTGCGGTTAGTGCACGGGCCTCTTCGATGGTTTTTACATCGAAAATATAAATTCCTCTCACTACCCCATCATCTAAAAATGGCCCGGCAACTACCAGGGTTCCTTCTTCAGCCATTCTGGTGATATTATCGAGATGGGCACGTTGTAATGTTGCCGCTTCAAGGCTATCCTGGGAGCGGTTTGGCCCCGCTTTTAAAAAGGCCATTACATAAGAATGCATACCATATTCATCAGCCTCCAACCTTTTGGCCAATGCTTCGTCAAATAAAGTGGTATCACTTTTTTCCGCCGTTGCGGTTTCATTAATTTGAGGAACGTTCGAAGACTCCGTACATTGATTGAATAGCATAATCATATTCAATATTACAAGGCCTTTTAAAAATGATTTTTTCATCATTAGGATTTTGATTTACAATATACGAAATTTATTTTTTGCTGACATTCCATCGAACCCGCAAAAATGTTCAGCTTCGGCAAGGGCTATTTTAATATCCAGGTTTTTCTGCGTTTGCCGGTAAAAAATACCTTTTTCAAACAAATACTCCGCAAGATATTCCTGCTCCGTTTGACCAGGCGTGGGCACGAGAATGGCCTTTTTTTGTAGCATTACCAAATCCATCAGGATGCTGTATCCGGATCGACAAAGGATTATTTTAGCCGCGGACATCACTTCATTTAATTCTCTTGTGGTGCAATATGAAATTATTTTGACGTGTTCGGAAACAGATTTTTGAACGCGTTTTTCTACAATGCCTTGTATTATTATGGTATTAATTTTCAGGGGAATGACTTGCTCCAAAATCATTTTTTCAAACCGTGTTCGTTGAGGTTCAGGACCGGAAAGGACAACTACCAGATCCCATTTTTCCTTTATTGAAATTTTTTTCATACGGCTAAGCAGACCAATGAACCTTACATTTTCCAGGTTTTTCGGCTCTGATAATTTTCCACTCAAACGAATCGACGGAGAATCAGGAACCCAACATTCATCAAATTGGCTTATTAAGGATCTGTTTAAAAAATTTACCAAAAATTTCAGTGGTGTAAAAGGAATTTGGATATTGACCTGGTGGGTGATAAAAACACTTTTTACTTTCTTTGAAAAACAACCAAATCTATTATCCGAAATCAATAATTCGATAGAATGGTTTCTAATAATTTTCTGGATAGCAAAATATTCTCCAACCACCCCTATGAATAATTTTGGGAGTTGAAGCAGAATATTAATAAACATATTATTGGAAAAGTAATGGATATGGTAACCGGGCAGTTGAAAATAGGTTAAATTTGGAAATTCTTTTTTTAATAATTCAAGAGAGTTTCCGTTACCGGCAATCAAGACTTCTGTTCCATTTTCAATAAAAGTTTCAATAATAGGAATACAGCGGGTAGCGTGACCCAGCCCCCAATCCAAGGGTGAAACAAGAATTTTTGCAGGTAATTTTTTCAAATTTTTAAATTGATTTCAATTTTTGGATGAATCAGGCCAGTAAAAACCTTTTTTTTAAGGCCAGCTAATTTTATGAACGGGGATTATGGACTAATACTTTAAATTGATAAATTATCATTTTACCTTTATCATTTTATCCATCGTCAGCCTCAAAGGTATTAATTGAAGGTGCAAAATTCAGCATTATGAATATCAAAAAATACAGGTGGAACCTGATAATATTAATCATCATAATAATGACTATTTCGGCCTGTCGGGTAGCGGATTGTGGCTGCCCAATGTATTAACCAAATTATTCTAAAAGCAAAGAAATGATAAAAGCGAATCATCCAAATTTAAAATCCTGGGTAGACGTTCTGCCGGGATCAGATTTCCCTATCCAAAACTTACCATTTGGCATTTTTGAAACCACCTTTGGAGAGAAAAGAGTTTGTTCAGCGATTGGAGAATACGTAGTTGACCTGGTAGAGGTTGAATACCTGGGGTTGTTGGATGGCCTGAGTATAAAAACCTCTGTTTTTGAAAATGACTATTTGAATGATTTCATGGCTCAGGGGAAAGATAAAACTTCTGAATTAAGAAACAGGCTTTCTGAAATATTGCAGGACATTCCCGGCAAGTGGAATGGTGAGTCGAAAAGGAATCAATTTCTGGTAAACATGAAGGATGTGGACATGCAATTGCCCATAAAAATCGGTGATTATACTGATTTTTATTCAAGCATTGAACATGCCACTAATGTGGGCACTATGTTTAGGGGGCCTGAAAATGCCCTAATGCCCAATTGGCGACATATACCCATTGGATACCATGGTCGATCTTCTTCTATTGTAGTATCCGGTACTCCATTTCACCGGCCCAAAGGACAGATGATGCCTCCTGGAAATGACCATCCTGTTTTCGGACCCAGTAAATTGTTGGATTATGAATTAGAAATGGGATTTGTTATTGGCAAGCCAACAGCACTGGGAGATTCCGTTGCCATCGGTGAGGCCGAAGATTATATTTTTGGGTTGATCTTATTCAATGACTGGTCGGCAAGAGATATTCAGAGTTGGGAATACGTACCCCTGGGACCTTTCCTGGGAAAAAATTTCGCTTCCACGATTTCCCCATGGGTGATTACCCTCGAAGCCCTGGAACCTTTCAGGGTGACCGGTCCAAAACAGGAACCGGAGGTTCTGCCCTATTTACAATTTGAAGGGGCCAAAAATTATGATATTCAACTGGAAGTGGAAATTCATCCTGAAGCCGGGCAAGGTAAAGTCATTACCCGATCGAATTTTAAATATATGTACTGGAATATGTGTCAGCAATTGGCACACCATACCGTGAACGGTTGTAATATTAACGTAGGGGACTTTTATGCTTCAGGTACGATTAGTGGAAAAGATCCAGGTTCCTTCGGTTCCATGCTGGAACTTACCTGGAGAGGAACCAAACCGATTCAAATGCCCGATGGCAGTGAACGGAAATTTATTCAGGATGGTGATACCATTGTAATGAAAGGATGGTGCGAAAAAGATGGGGTCAGGATAGGATTTGGAGAAGCTTCCGGAAAAATTTTGCCAGCAAAATGATAGCCGTTTCTTTTTAGTGAACCAGAAAGGATTAAAGAGATTAGATAAGAATAAAATTTTCATTGCCCGGGGCTTTAGCGATATTTTCATTGTCCAGTGCTTTAGCCTGCCTGCGGTGTCTACCGTATATACACAAATATTACTTTTGGGTAGATACTATTCAACCCTTTCATGCCTGTCTGCCGTCGGCTTTGCCAGGCAGGGTTGCCAAATTAATTTTTTAAACAATGGATTTCATCCATTGCCATTAATACCTGCCTGCGGCAGGTTGATTCCCTGTCGGGAATAGGCTTGAGAAAAAAACGGTATTGGCCTACACAAATGGGTAAACCTTCACATAAAATGCCTAACGGGCATTAATTTTAATAACGCAGTATGAAATGCTGCGTCAAACAAAAAGAATAACAACCCTGAAATGGGTTGAATTAAATTGAACCTCAGTAAAAAGTAAGTTATGTATATACAGTAACCAGCGGCGTCAGGCAGGCACTGGGTAAAATATCATCAGGACCCCTGGCCTTTAAGTCAAATCAATAAACGGCCACAAGAAAGGGCTGAAAGCCCTGTAGCTTTGTTTTTTTGTATTTCCTTAGCCTGGCTTCCTACCGCGTCAGGCAGCATAAAGCACAGGGCGATGGATGGCTTTTTAAAGCGATTTTTTTACTACAAAGTGTTTAATTTGAAATTTAAATATATTGATATTATTTATCATATTTATACAACTTCAATTCCTCAATCAGGCGGATAAGTTTTTTATCATAATTCGGGTCTGTTGCATATCCGGCTTTTTTAAGGCCTTTTGCCCATCCTTTATAATCAGCTTTTTTAATTTTAAACAGGGAGAAATATCGGCTTCCGTTTTTTAATAACTTGCTGTGCGCATGATAGCTGTCCGCAGGTTCCTTGAAAATTTTAAAAAAATCCTTGTGTGAATCATCTGTAAAATTACTGCAATGTCCTTTTTTACATTGCCGGGAAAAACACTTTAATCCGAAGTGATTATTGTTGTCTACGGCCAGTTTACTTTCCCCCGCATTACTTTCCAATAAACCTTGAGCCAGGGTAATACTGGCCGGAATGCCGTAAGTTTTCATTTCCTCCTTAGCCATTGCCGAATATTTTTTTACATAGGCTTTTTGCTTCTTTATTTTTTCCAGTTTTTTTAATTCCGATTCAGACAGGTCTAATGAATTTTCAGAAAACGGAAGATTTGAATAAGTGTTCATGGGGTTGTCTGCTTTCCCGGTCTCAAAACGGGTATTTTCTCCAGTTCTATTTTCATCTCTGTTTAGCAGGGAGGTATTTTGTGGGATAGCTTGATCCTCCTGAAATCCCGAAGGGCTTTCAATATATTGAATAGCAGCATTATTTCCGGCCTGGGCCTTTAAGTTCAAATTAATGCTTACATCTTTAATGAGAAACATCCATACCAGGATACCAAGCATGACGGTTTTGAACCAATAGGCTCTTACAAGCTGTCGGATATTTTCGGTGATTTGCCGGACCTTAATTTTTATTTCATCAATCTGATCGTTGACTTTTGATTGGATGATCTGTAAATATTTATTGGCCATAACTCCTTTTTTAAAACGATTAGTTTTACAAATATAAACTTTATGTTTTAAAATTGCTAATTTAAACAAACTTTTTGTTTTATTAAATGAGTTATTGTAATGTTAAATAGTAGATTAACTTTCTGACTTAAATTATCTTTGATTTTTATTATCATCAAATCAGATTATCATGAAAAAGCTTTTGCTCTTATTTTCTATTATATTGGTTTCAGTATCTATAGGTTCTGCCCAAAAATATGGTCATTTAAATTTTGGAAATTTACTTTCTGCCATGCCAGAGACCAAGGCTGCTGACAAAACTTTGGAAGAGTATCAAAAACAACTTGTAGCGAAAGGAGAGAAAATGGCAAGCGATTTTCAAAAGAAGGTGACGGATTATTATGATCAAGTTCAAGCTGGTGATTTGGCGCCAAAAGAACAGGCTGATCTTGAGAAGGCTTTGCAAAAGCAGCAAACGGATATTCAGGCTTATGAACAGGAGGTATCCCAAAAGATTCAGGAAAAAAGAAATGAACTATTACAACCCATTATGGAAAAAGCCCAAAATGCTATTAATTCCGTAGCAAAGGATCAGGGATATATTATGGTTTTTGACTCAAGCGTTTTTAATGCCATACTTTTTGCTGAGGAATCAGAGGATATTATGGTATTCGTTGCTGCAAAGCTTGGGCTTAACTAATGTCAGTTTATTTTAAAAAATGATGAATGGTTTCACGGTCTATTACACCTATTAGTTCTTTTCCATTCATTACCGTTAGAGCTGATTTTTCATTTTTGTACATGGAATGTAAAGCATTTTGTAGGCTTTCATTTATCTCTGTTTGCAATACGGGAAAGGGAAAAAAGGAACCGATTGCTGTATTTTGATTTACGGCATTTTTTACCGCTTCCAAAACCGTTTTTTCGGTTAGAATGCCTACCACCCGTTCTTCTTCATTATTTACAATGATGTAATTGAGGTCTTGATTGGAAAAGGCTTCCAATATCTTTGAAAGAGAGGTATTTTCATTTACCGTTGTAAAATTTGTGTCCATCAACTGGCTCACTTTATTTTCCATTAAGAAAAGTTCATTCTTAATAGTTTTGAATTCTCCGAAGGCGGAAGTAAAAACATACAATCCAACCAAAACCAGAATCCAGTTAAATTCAAATACTCCAAATATTACGATGCAACCCGAAATAATTGCCCCGATGGTAGCAGCAATTTGAGTTGCCTTATGTCTAGGCAATTTTATGGCAAGCAGGGCTCTTAAAATTCTTCCTCCATCCATTGGCATGGCCGGGATCAGGTTGAAAATTCCCACAATAATGTTTAGGGAAACCAGGAAAAATAAGAACCAGTTAATAAAAGTGACCCTAAAAGGTGGAAAAGCGCCTTCTTTAATATTGAATAAAAAGGAGGTCATATCCTTTAACAGGGCTGGATCCATGGTAAGTAAAAAGGGAAAAAAGATCAGCGCTATTAAAAAATTAACCGCTGGGCCGGCAAATGCGACCAATAATTCCTGTTTCGGTTCAACAGGTAGTCTTTCCAGCATGGCCACTCCACCAATGGGGAGCAAAACTATATTTTGGGTTTTTATTCCATACCTGCGCGCCATTAAGGCGTGTCCCAGTTCATGTAAAATGACACAGGCGAAAAGGGTAAGAACAGATAGAAGTAAATTGGATAAATGGCCCCATTTCAACTGCCCCTGGTTATCCATCCCTGCCAGGCCCACCCAGGCCAAAATAAAAAGGAAAGTCCAGTGCATCCTTAACGGTATCCCTGAAATGGTAGCAATCCTGAAGGTTCCTTTCATCAATTAATTTTTATTCAATGACTTTGGCGTGTCCCGCCTGCAATACATCTTTTATTCCACCGCCTTGGCCTGCATAACTCACAAAGGCAATGATTTCACAATTTTCAGGAATCCACGGACCGGATCCATCTGCTTCCGGCAAAGTATAAGAATAAGTTACCAATTTTTCTTCTTGTGATTTTAGCGTTCCCAATACGTCCCCTTCCGTGGAAGAAATGGCATCCCTGAAAATATGATTGTGTACATAATCATCTACAACACCATCTGGGGTCTGTTGTTTATTGATGATACCACTTTCTGTGATTACGACCGTCAAACGTAAATCGCCCTGCAGGTCTTCCAGGGGTAAAAGATTAACGCGTATGACCAGGTTTCTCGTGTTTTGATCGTACTCATTTTCAACATAAACGCTCAATTTCGGTTGGATTTCCACTTCTGAGGCAATATATCCAGGCCAACTTGGAAGACCCAGTTGAAGATCTGGTTCAGTGTCAAATAATTTCCTGTTGATGATTCCGGAGGGAATTCCTTCCGGGTAACCCAAATTTTCAAGGATGTCATGTGCTTCCTGGTTTCTGAAATCATAGGTACTGCCCGGTACCGGATTTCCTTGTCCGCCTACGAAAGTATGCATGGTTATCACGATCAGGTTGTCCGGATAAACAGCCAACAGGTTTTGGATTTCCGCGTGTGCATTGGCGCAGGGTACACAACTTCCTCCGGAAAATTCTTCCATCAAAACAACGCGGTCTCCTTCAGGTTGAATGATGGTAATGGGAACAATGGTTTCATGGCAGGAAAAACATATAAATGGAATGGCCAGTAGGAATATTTTTATTTTTTGCATGATACTTCCTTGTTTTGTTAAATTAAAAAGAGGAGTTTACGGTAAATTTTATTCCGCTGAATGCCGGTTCTAAACGACAGATACCTCCCGAACAAACAATCCCCTCCACCTGTTTGACATAACTCAGCGAAAATCTGTTGGCATTTTGCGTGAAATAAATATCGAACCTCGGATAATGTATGGATTCTTTTTCCCCATTCACATTCTCAGGGGAAGCTACTCCGGGATTTATATTAAACATATCTGAAACAGAGAAGGTCCATTTGGGAGCGATGGTAAATTCTGCCAACCCAAAAAGCCAGTCTCCGTAGTCCTGCTTTCCACCATTGTGGTCGTCCTGACCGACTTTCATATACTGACCTTCAATTCTGAGTGCCTCTTTCCTGGATATTTTATAGGTGAAGTCAAAAAACGGAGTGAGCGTTTCGACGATGGGAACTCCAGGATGGATTTCATAAACTTCCTGGTTGTATCGCTGCAACTGAATGCCGGCGAGCAGTTCCCATTTTCTTTTGTATTTATACTTGGCCGTAAAATACAATTCCCTATACAACTGGAGATTGTGAAGATCCGTTATATTGGATAAGTTTAAGTTGAAATTTAGCTTTTTCGAAGGGTTGTAATTAATATCTGCCTGGAAAGCTTGTTCTCCAAGGTCCTGGGTAGCCGCAGCATATCTTGAGGTCAGCCGGTAAGAATTGATCCTGGTCATGGGCGGAAGAAAATTCAACATCCCTTTATTGAGCTGTAGAAAAGGATTGGCCCTAAAGGTAAAATTTTCAGTTCGTTTGCCTTCGACATTGATTCCAAACCCTTTTGTCCCATAACTCAGGCTCGAATAAAATACCGTACCCGGGCGACGAACAAATTTTCCCTGGGAAATTTTGCCATCCCAATTGTGTTTTTCAGCATAATTATCAAAAAATACTTCTTCCGTTTTATAGGCTGCTTCGGCATACCATCCCAGTTTGCCTACAGTGAGGGTGTTGTAGATTGAAAAGGCATAGGTATTGTACTGGATGCTTACCGTATCCTGAGACGTGTAACTGCCAATGGTGGAGTACAACTGGTCAATGGATTCCTTACTGTGGGTGCGCCCAACCACTCCTAAACCCGGGGCGCTGGACCAGTTGCTTTCCTCTCCTCCGTTAAAATATCCTTCTATGCTTCCTCCTTTAATAACGGATTGATAAACATCAAAAACATTTTTTTGCCTTCCGGTGAAAGCTTTGATCTTCCAGTCAGGAGTAAGATCATAAGTCAGCCTGATCCCTTTTAATGCATTATCAATAAAAAGAGGTCTTTCTTCATAAGCCCTGAAAATGATCCCACTGCCAACCTGGTCATAGAGGTACCCTACTGAAATTTCCAGGTCCTGGATTTTTTTGGTAATATACCAGCGACCAATTCCTTCATCCGTAAAGGAATTTTTAGGGTCAGGAAGAAAAGAATTATTATAAATATCAAAGCGCAGGCCGAAATCAAATCCCCAATTGCTGTAATTGAGATTCATCCAGGCATCGGCTCCGAACAACTCATGTTCGTATTGAGGCGTATTAAAAGCCCCTATTTTGGTATCTTTAATAAAAAAGTTGCTGTTTGCCTCCAGATTACCCGAAATTCGCCCTCCTGAGTTTTCCTGAGCGTTGGCCAGGTGACAAAATAACAGAAGGAAAAGCGATTTTAAGAAAACTTTAATCTGTTTCATTAGAATAGTTTAGTTTTGTTTTCGTTTCTTTCGTGACGATTACCATATTATCCGTCAAATTTATGGTTGAGGGTGTAATTTTCCTTAAAATTTAGCGGTAAAAAAAATAAACACCCAATTTAGTCATTTTGCAAACACGAATTGACTCTAAATTTAGAAAATAAAAAGAATTAAAATGAGATTAAACAAATTTTTACTTGCCGTACTTTTTTTGAGTACTTTTTCTTTTTCACTTTTTTCTCAGTCTGACGACCAGGCTGTTAGGCATGATGGAAATCAAAAGCTTCCCGATACGGAGATCAGAACCCTGGACGGCCAGGTGACCAATCTAACTCAATATGTTGGATCGGATGCTGAAAAAGGTAAAATTACGGTAATCAGTTTATGGGCATCATGGTGTAAACCTTGCCAGACTGAACTGGATGCCATTGCTGATTTATATGACGAGTGGCAGGAAGAATACGATATGCAACTTATTGCTATCACCATAGATACTCAGCGGGCTCTTGCAAAAGTGAAGCCAATTGTGGAATCAAAAGGATGGGAATACATCATTTTGTCAGATGCTAACCAGGCTTTGAAAAATACCTTGAATTTTCAATCCATTCCTCATACCCTGTTAGTGGATCAAAATGGAAATATCGTAGATGTACATTCCGGATATTCTCCGGGCAATGAATATGAACTTGAAGATAAGATTAAGGTGTTATTTAATCAATGACCACCTCTTTCAGGCTGAAAAAAATAAGAATCGGTATCGGATGCATTTTCGATACCGATTTTTATTTAATATAAAACATTGCCGATTTTAAAATAAAAAACCGCCTGAACACAAAACGGCCAGACGGTTTTTATTAGTGAAATACATAGTGTAAGGGGTAGTACCACAATCCCTTTATAGTGTTTTAGGTATTTAAAATGCTTTAATAATCCTGAAATTTTTCAAAGATTATACTGTTTTGCTGAAAACAAAAAGAAACTCTCCTCCTTGTAAAGCAGGAGGATTTGAGAAATATTTTGTGTAAGGTATATTATCTATTGTTGACAATAATAAACGAATAGATAATAGAGTAGGTAGCCTAAAAAGTAAACAGTTGACCAGAAGTTGGCTGGTCAGATTTATGGGTGAGTACTGTTTAAATTTTGTGTTTTAAGATGAACACAGAGCAAATATATTAAATAAAATAATAAAGTGAAATATTTTTTCAGACATTATTTATAATATGATGTTTTTTCTGCATGTTTAAAATAAATAATTATTGGTTTTAAGGAAAGTGGTTCATTTTTTCTACTAATCAATATATACACCTTAACTTTGGTACATAAATATTTTACATGAGTAACTTTGTCGTATCGGCGAGAAAATACAGACCGACCAGATTTGATGAAATCGTTGGGCAGGAGCACGTTTCCCATACTTTGAAGAATGCCCTTCAGAGTGATCACCTGGCTCATGCCTTTTTGTTTTGTGGTCCTCGTGGAGTAGGAAAGACGAGCTGTGCCAGGATATTGGCCAAAGTACTCAATTGTAAAAGTCCCACAACGGATTTCGAACCCTGTAATACCTGTGAATCCTGTAAATCTTTTAAGGAAAATACATCATTCAATATTACGGAACTTGACGCGGCTTCCAATAACAGTGTCGAACACATAAGGGCCCTGATTGAACAGGTAAGGTTTCAACCCCAACAGGGGAAATATAAGATCTTCATCATTGATGAGGTGCATATGTTATCGCAACAGGCATTTAATGCTTTTTTAAAAACCCTGGAAGAACCGCCTTCTTATGCTGTATTCATCTTGGCGACTACCGAAAAGCATAAGATTATTCCTACCATTTTATCCCGTTGCCAGATATTTGATTTCAGAAGAATACAGGTGGGAGATACCGTAAAGCACCTCCAGGAAATTTGTCAGAAGGAATCGATTAAAGCCGATGAGGATGCTTTGCATGTAATTGCTCAAAAGGCAGATGGCGCTCTTCGGGATGCTTTATCCATATTTGACCGGATCATTGCTTTTTCAGGAAATGAATTAAAATATGATGACGTAATCCAAAACCTGAACATTTTGGATTATGATTACTTTTTTAAAATGACCGAAGCATTTTTGACAGAGGACTCGGCTTCCGTCCTGAATACTTTTGATGAAATATTAAAAAAGGGTTTTGATCCTGATATTTTCATCAATGGAATGGCGGAGCACTTCCGGAATTTGTTGGTATGCAAAGACAGTCAAACCATAAAACTCCTTGAAGTAGGCGAAAACCTGCAGCAGCGATATGCCCGCCAGTCGGAAATTTGCAGCAATTCCTTTTTATTGACGGCCCTCAATATTGCCAATGATTGTGATATTGAATTTAAAATGGCCCGGAACAAACGTCTTCATGTAGAGATAGCTTTATTGAAGATGCTTTATATCCAGCGGGTGGTTGAAATACCTTCATTATCGACAGGGGAAAAGGTGGTTAGCAAGGAGGATGAAAAAAAAAATCCTGAAGCGATTGCCATAACCCAGGCCGAAGAACCATCGCCTAAGGCTGACTTAAAAGTCTCTGATCCCGGGGAAACACCTGTAAAGGAGGTCAATCTAAAACCTTCCCATTCCGAAAAAACCTTAAAAAAATCATCCAGTAAACATGGAGTGGAAAAGATTGACATCAATAATTTACTGGCAGAAGTTAAGGTAAACGACGATCAGGATTTACGGAACCAGGAAATTGAATTGGAGATTGAAAAAGTGCAAAAAGCCTGGGACGAATACGCAACAGAATCGGAATCGGATACTTTCAGGCTCACGTTAACGAATGCTCTTTTGGAGGTGCAGGAGAAGGAAATCAGGGTGATAGTGGGATCCAGGCTGGCGGTGGACACCATTAAAACGGAGACAGGTTTGATAGAATACTTAAGACAAGAACTAAAGTGCAACGAATTAATGCTCGATCTGCAGGTGGATGAATCTCAAAAACCGGTGTTGGAAAAACCCCAGAAGCCGCTCGATGCAAAAGGAAAGTTTATCAAAATGCGAAGCATTAATCCCAATATACAGGATCTGGCAAAGCGTTTTCAACTTCGACCTGACGAAGAATAGCCGAAAAATTAACAACTCCCTTTCGATGGCTTCCAATTGAGTTAGTTTTTTGTTAATAATTTAAAAACCTTGCCTTATTTAATTCCTTCAGTTAACTTTACTTCAAACATTTAACCTACAATGATATTAAGGAATGCATTTTTAGCCTTGGTTCTTTTTTTCGTCGTTGCTTTTATGTCCTGTGGAACTGATCCACAAGAAAAAGCTGTTCCGACCCCGGTAAATCCTGACCTTGTCGATCCTGCCCAGGATGGTGAAGGCGAAGGCAGTGGTTTGACGGAAGATTATTCCAATACTTATCGGGAAATTTGGCAGAAACCGGATCTTGTATTGCAACTGCTTGGAGGGTTAAAAGGAAAGACCGTGGCCGATATCGGGGCCGGCAGTGGTTTTTTTACTTTCAGAATGATAGAATCGGCAGACAAGGTGATCGCCATTGATGTGGATCCGCGTTTCATTAATTACCTGGACAGCGTAAAGGTAAGAAGGTTGCCTGAAAATCTGCAACCCAAACTGGAGACCCGTTTGACGACCCCAGATTCCCCGGCCCTTCAGAATGAAGAAGTTGATGTGGTCGTAATCGTCAATACCTTTATGTATATAGAAAACCATCCCAACTACCTCAGAATATTAAAAAAAGGCATGAAAGAGGGAGGCAAGCTACTCATCATAGATTTTAAAAAGAAACGAACCCCTGTGGGGCCTCCATCAGACATCAGGCAGCCCCTTTTTGTGGTCGAAAATGAGTTGTATGATGCAGGATATAAAAATATTCTGACCAACGATACGGCCCTGGATTACCAGTATATCGTGATCGCGGAAAAATAGATCCTTGTGGATTACTTTTATCCGGGGATGCTTTCGAGTTTTTCCATATCCAGGATAATAATTTTCCCTTCGACAATATTGATGTATCCGTCATCTTTGAATTCTGTCAACATTCTAATCACACTTTCCTTGGCAGTCCCCACCAGGTGAGCCAGATCGTCACGAAGAATCCTGATCTCGGTTTGTTTTTGCCCCTCTTCGAAATATTTTCCATGAAGAAACAATAATGCATTTGCGATCCTTTTTCTTACTGAATAATAAGCGAGCGTCAAAAGCTGTTCTTCTTTTTCAGCCACATTATCTGCCAGCATTTTTATCATATGCAGGGCGACGTGCTGATTGGAGAAAAATAATTTAAGGAATTCATTTTTTGGGATAACCCTGGCTTCAACATTTTCAAGTGCCGCTGACGCAAAATTGTACACCTGGCCTTTTATCAAAGCCGAATACCCAATAAAATCGCCCTCTTTTCGAATATTGAGAATAAATTCTTTGCCGTATTCATTGGTTTTATAAATTTTGACCTTCCCTGAAGTAATGTAAAAAAGGCTGCGGGGCAGTTTTCCTTCTTCAAATAATTCTTCCTTTTTTCGATAGGTTTTAACCGGGTATTCCTCCGCCAGTTTGATCATGGAATCATAACCTTTCTGTTCATTGATAAAGGAAATCCAGGCATCTTTAGTTCGGTCGTACTTCTTTTGCAGGCGTTCGCTTTTATTGAGCCGGATTTCGATGACCCGAAGCAGGTCGTCTTTCAGAAAAGGTTTTGTGATGTAATCATCCGCGCCAAGGTTCATTCCTCTGCGAAAGTCACTGGCTTCTGTTTTTGCAGTAAGAAAAATAAAAGGAATATCTGCTGTTTCAGGTTTTTTGCTAAGGATGTTCAAAACCCCGAATCCATCCAGTTTTGGCATCATAACGTCACAAAGAATGAGGTCCGGTTCTTCATTTACGGCCAGTTCCACGCCACTGGTTCCGTCAGCAGCACCAAAAGTTTCATACCCTACGAGGGCGAGAATCTCTTCAATATTTTCGCGTACTTCATTATTATCTTCAATGATGAGAATTTTCTTCATCTGTTATTAGGTTTTTTATTAGTCTAAAAAAAGATTCGCTTCCGGGGAAAATAACGAATTATTCCGCAAGAGGGATGGTAATGATGAAGGTGGAACCTTTTCCTTCCTCACTGGTAAAATTAATCTTTCCATCCATCAATTCCACGTAATTTCTAACGATATTCAATCCCAATCCTGTTCCTTTTATGTTTTCAACGTTTTTAGCCCTGAAAAAACGGGTAAAAAGGTGTTTTTGCTCTTCCTTCGGTATACCGATCCCTTCGTCTTTCACTTCGATGACCAGATCATCGTTTTCCAGGTAAGACCGGCAGTAAATGGATTTGTTTTCGTCTGAATATTTAATGGCATTGGTCAGCAAATTTAAAAGAATGTTTTTAAGTAATTGCTTATCCAGGCAAAGTAATTCCGTTTCCAGTTCATTTGTGTGGACAAGGCGTTGGCCTTGCTTTAAGAATCCTTGTATCTGGTCAATAATTTCTTCTTTGAATTCGGAAAAGGAAAACATTACAGGTTTGGCTTCAACTTTCTTTTCATCAAGTCTGCTGAGGGAAAGAAAGTCATTCAAAATGGTATTCAGATTATTTACGGCAGCTTTGATCCTGTGGGTATGTTTCAAGCGGTTGGTCTGATGAACTTCTTCCTTATAGGCTTCTACCAGGTCTGCAGAGGAAAGAATAGTACTCAAAGGCGTTCTGAACTCATGAGAAGCAAGGGATACGAAACGCGTTTTCATGGCATTGAGTTCTTTTTCTTTTTCGAAGGCTTTGGTTAAATCTCTTTCACTTTTTCGAAGGGCGGCTTCTACCGCCTTGCGCTCTATGATTTCATGCTCAAGTTGTTTATTGGATTTGAGCAATTTATTGATCGTTCTGGCAAGTTCTTCAGTACGGGTATTCACTTTTTGTTCGAGCTCTTCATTTAGTTTTTTGATTCTTTCCTCAGCTTGTTTAACTTCTGTCAGGTCGTGAATGATTCCTGTAAAGGTGGTTTTATCATTTAATTTAAATTCACTAACCGCCAAACGAATAGGAAAAAGCACGCCATTTTTTTTGCGTGCCACCACTTCTCGGCCTATACCAATAATCTTGGGTTGCCGGCTGCCTATATAATTTCCGATATACCTGTCGTGTTGTTCGCGGTCGGGAGAAGGCATTAAGATGCTTACATTTTGGCCTATAAGTTCTTCTTTTGAATAACCAAAAAGCTTGGTTACCGCAGGATTTATGCTTTCGATCACCCCCCTGGAGTCAATAGTGATAATACTGTCTATAGCCGTTTCAATTACTGAGTTCAGTCGGAGCGCCAGTTCCTGTAATTCTTGTTGAGTGAGTTGTTTATGCAATTTTTTATGGATGTTTTTCTATTTTTGGTTTGTTACGTTTCAAAACTGGAATAAATAAGAAAAAAAAAGGATTGACGATACTAAAATACGATTTATTAAAAATAAAATGAAATAAATTTTGAATAAAACCAATTTAATAATATTCTATTTTTTTAATAGGGCTAATTTAGGAATAAATTGATAAAAATCAGTTTGTCAAATGATGGAAATCATTTTGCTCCATTCTTTATGTTTTTACCTTGCGTCCAATAACCACATAAATAATTATTATGAATCTTTTAGCACCCGTTTCCAGAATCATGACTACCAACCTGGTAACTGTTAATCCAAAGGACAAAATTACAAAAGTCAAGGAAATCTTTGATGTAAAAAAAATCCACCATATCCCGGTAGTAGAGGGTAAAAAAATGGTAGGAATAATCAGTAAACAGGATTTCCTGTATTTCCTTCACGGATTTACGGACACAGGAAAAATCATGGGTATTGATGCGCTGGAATCAGCCACATGTGAAAAAATTATGACCAAAGGTTTGGCAAAACTGGAGCCAGGAAGTAGAATTAACGTTGCCCTGGAAATTTTTAAAGAAAACCTGTTTCATGCATTGCCTGTGGTAGATGGTGAAAACCTGGTTGGAATTATTACTACCTACGACATTCTAAGCAGACTAGCGGAAGAGCCGATAACCTTGAAGGATTATAAGGATTCAAGCCAATAAAAATTAAATGATTAGTATTGAAATACTCGGTTTAAGGGGTTATCATGAAACGGAACTTCTGAAAGCTAATTTGATAAAAGCCTTGGAGCATTTTGAAATGGACGTTCAAATTGCAGAAGTTACGGATGTAGATGCTTTAGTCAATACTCATGTGGATGGGATACCCGCTCTTGTAGTAAACGGTGAAGTATTGGTTCAAAATGAAATTCCTGAGGTTAAAGACCTGGAGTTAATGTTGAAAAATTTATTCAATAAGGAGAAATCATCACCTATGAAAAAAATAATAACTTCTACCGATTTTTCAACCACTTCCATGGAGGGGTTCCAATTTGCAATGGAAATGGCTTCTTTACTTGAGGCTTCCGTTGATTTGGTGCATGTGTATTCCGGAACCTTTAGTCCGGATCAGCCTATCATAATGCAAACAGCACCCACCCAACATGAAGCCATTGTCAGGCATTTAAAAAATTTTGAAAAAAAAGGCGTTGACGCTTTCAAGGCCACTTCGGGCAAAATACCTCAAGTGACGACTAAGGCCGTCCTTGGTTTCCCCGAAGTGGAATTGGTTAAATTTTCCAACCAGGAAGATGCTTACATGGTGGTTATGAGTACCTCCGGCTCTCATGGGATTAGTGGGAAACTCTTCGGAACCATTTCAACCTATGTGGCCAGGAAAGCCAGTTGCCCGGTAATGCTCATTCCTCGAGAAACCGTTTTCAAGCCTTTCAGACACATTCTCTACGCCAGCAATTTTGAAGGAGTGGATGAAAAGAATATTCAGCGGCTTACCCAATTTGCTCAATTATTCAAAGCGAACATTCATTTTGTTCATGTTCAGACGAATAAGGAGGCCACCCCAACTTTCAAGGAAGTTGAAGACAGAATCCTAAGCGTTATCTTCAAAGAGGGTGACCCTTCCTATTCCTTCGAAATGACGGAAGTGAACAGTGAGTCTATCGTTGAAGGTTTGAACCGTTATGCGGAGGAAAAAAAGATCGATCTTGTGGTAATGGTTTCGCCCCACCGGCATTTTTTGGAAAGCTTGTTCCATAAGAGTACCACTACGGCTTTTGCTTTTAATTCAACTTTGCCGGTAATGGTGCTGCATTGATCACCCTCCGATACTGGTCATAGATTCAGATATCTCATTTCCCGGCAGGCGTAAATTTTCTGCCTCCCAACCATCTTTGGCCCGGTTTTCAATGGCTGCAAAGTAGGCGCCTTTTATTTCAGCATCCGTTGCACCGGCCCTCATCATATCTTTTATATTAAAAATTCCTGAATCGTAAAGACAGGTTTTTAATAGGCCTTTAGAGGTAATACGCAGCCGGTTGCATGTCCCGCAAAAGGTTCGGCTGTAAGCAGCAATGATACCGAAAGTACCTTTAAACATGGGAATGTGATAGTTGGCGGAAGTGGAATACAAAGGATCTTCGATCTTATACAAATCCGGAAAGACCTGCCTTATGTGATCGAGAATTTTATGATGGTTCCAGTTCAACACAGGGTAGCGATCGCCGCTTCCGTTAAAAGGCATTTCTTCAATAAAACGGACATTAACAGGCAGTTCCCTGGCCAATTCTACCATGGGGATGATATCTTCAGTATTTTTTCCCTCCATCACCACGGTATTGATTTTGGTGTCGATGCCATGATAAAGCAACTGATCAAGGGTTTTGAGTACCGTTGATAGTTCGTCACGGCGTGTGATCTCGTGAAACCGTTCACGGTCGATGGTGTCCAGACTAAGATTGACGGAATGTATACGCAGTTTTTTGAATTCGGGAACGAGGTGTTCCGTAAGCGTGCCATTGGTGGTAATATTGATCTTTTTAAGGTCTTCGAGTTTACTCATGGCATAAAGGAAATCCATCATGTCTTTCCTTACAAAGGGTTCGCCTCCCGTGATCCTCAGTTTTTCAATGCCCATAGTGACCAAAAACTGGACGGTCCTTCTCATTTCTTCGTAAGAGAAGAGTTCTTTCTTATCTGCGAAATCGATGCCCTTTTCGGGCATGCAATAAAAACAGCGGAGGTTGCATCTGTCTGTAACGGCTAGTCTAAGGTAGTTGATCAGCCGGCCGTGATTGTCGTATAATCCTTTCTTTTTCATGTATTTTGCTTGGAATGCAAAGTTACAGGTTTAATGGCATATAATAGGGAGAAAACATTTCTACCTTCCTTAATAGGGAAACTTTCCATAACTTCCTGGTGAAATTGGGTCTATACCCGAAAAATGTGGTAAAATCTCATTATTATTGGGCTATTAATACTAAAAAAAATGATATACACTATGTTAGCATACATCCACTGGAACGCTTCCCCTGAAATTGTAACCCTTGGCCCATTGACCCTGCGTTGGTATGGATTACTTTTTGCGACAGGATTCCTGGTGGGCCTTTTCCTGGTAAAGAAAAAATTCGACGCTGAAAATATTCCGGAAGCCTGGTTGGATAAACTCTTTATTTACATGGTAGTAGGTGCCATACTTGGCGCGCGGTTGGGCCATGTATTTTTTTACGAGTGGGGGTATTACCGCCAGCATTTGGACGAAATCATTAAAGTATGGAACGGAGGGCTGGCGAGCCATGGAGGGGCCATTGGTATTTTATTGGCCTTGTGGCTCTATTCCCGCAGAATCACTAAAAAATCACTGCTCTGGATATTTGACAGAGTGGTAGCGGCAATAGCCTTGGCCGGATTTTTTATCCGAATGGGCAATTTGATGAACTCCGAGATCATCGGCCGCCAAACGGATGTTCCCTGGGCATTCATTTTTGAAAAAGTGGATCAGGTACCACGTCATGCCGTCCAGTTATACGAAGCACTGTTTTACCTGGTTAGTTTTGTGATCCTCTATTTGGTTTATTGGAAAACGGACAAACGCAAGAAGGAAGGGTATATTTTCGGCCTTTTCCTTTTACTCATTTGGGGCGGACGTTTTATGCTGGAGTTTTTCAAGGAAGATCTTGGCGGCATCCAAAGTTACTTTGGCAACGTATTGACTACAGGGCAGTTGCTCAGTATACCGCTAATTTTATGGGGTGTATACCTCGTTTTCAGGCGTAAAGAGTCGTAAATCTTCTGATGCGGCAAGGAAGACCTCGGCATTTTGATCCCGATTCAAAAAAGGCGAAGATACACATCGGCCCCGGAGGTATCCTTTATGCCTCACAATACCCGGGGCGTAGTTTTCGTTTTTGGGTCTTATGTATAAATCATGGAAAATTCAATTATGTCTTATCATAAAATTTCTCCTTTCGGGTATCTGGTTTCGGTCAGGATAATGTTGTTTATCTGCCTGACTGCCGTTTCCGTTTTTGGGGCATGTAAAACGCCTCATCTTTCGTCCGCTGATAAACATCCGGTTGTTGAAAAAACGGATTCTTTTAAACTGTATCAACTTAATTACGACCTTCAACGGCCCGACATTACCTTCGAGCTGGAGGATGAACTTAATGAAATTTCCGGATTGAGCATGGATGCTTCCGAACAATATCTATGGGCCGTACAGGATGAAGCCGGTATTATTTACAAACTATCGGTTAAAGATGGAAGTATCATTGAAAAATTTCCTTTTTGGAAAGACGGCGATTATGAAGGAATCACAAGGGTCGGCAATGAATTTTATATTGCAAAAAATACCGGTACGCTTTACCGGGTTTCCCATCTTGGTGAACCAAACCAAGCGGTCGAAAAATATAATACCTTCCTGAGTGCGAAAAATAATATAGAGGGACTTACCTTTGATGTAGGCCATAACAGGTTATTGCTGGCTTGCAAAGGAAGTCCAGGAATAGATGGGGAGGAAATGAATAAAGAGAGAGCCGTTTATGCCTTTAATCTGGATACCATGGGATTGGCATATGAGCCGGTTTTGTTAGTGAGTTTAAACGCGGTACGGGAATTTATGGCTGCTTTTCCGGATTTGGATCAAATCGAAAAGTTATTAGAATACTTTCCGCCAGGAGAACTTGAAGTATTCGAATTTAGTCCATCCGGCATAAGCATCCAGCCCCTGACGGGAGAGATATTTATCCTGTCTTCCAGCAAAAAATTATTGATCATACTTTCAGCGGAGGGTAGAATTCTGTATATCGAAAAATTAAAAAAGAGCATCCATCCCCAACCAGAAGGTATTTGCTTTTCTTCTGATGGTACGATGTATTTATCCAGCGAAGGGAAAGAGGGAAAGGCCAGGATACATAAATTTTCGGTGAAGCATTAAGGGAATCTGACTCTTTACAAAAATGATAAGCCCATCCAAACGATCAAAAATCACTTAAATAAAGTTCCAGTATTCTTAAAATTGGACGCTATCTAAACTTTCCATTCGCATTTTCCATTTTTAATTTTACTAAGTTTGTAAACTAATAATATTTGACTGATTTTTGTGGCGACAAAAAAACGACCAAAATAATGAGTATAGTTGAAATGAAAGTCCCAGTGATCGGGGAATCCATAACAGAGGTGACGCTGTCTCAGTGGCTAAAGCAAAACGGGGAATATGTAACACTGGACGAACCTATCTGTGAATTTGAATCCGATAAGGCGACCCTTGAATTTCCAGCAGAAGCTGCCGGAATTTTGATCCACGTGGCCGCTGAAAATGACGATCTTGAGATCGGGGCGCTGGTAGCAAAAATTGATACTTCTGCCGCCAGACCAGACGATTCTCCTAAAAAGGAAGAACAACCCGCTACACAGGAAAAACAAGAACAACCCGCCGCAACTTCGAAAGAACCTGCGAAATCATCCTATGCCGAAGGCCACCCTTCTCCTGCTGCCGCAAAAATAATGAAAGAAAGTGGGCTGAGTGCCGAAAGCGTTAAGGGCTCAGGAAAAGATGGTCGTATTACCAAAAGTGATGCAGAAACGGCAGCTCAGCATAAAACATCAGCTCCTGCTCCTGCAGCGCCAAAAGCTGTTCCATCCGTTACCCCGGCTCAATCATTCAGCCGGGAAGAGACCCGCAGGAAGATGAGTCGTATGCGCCGCACCATTGCCACTCGTTTGGTCAGAGCCAAAAACGAAACGGCCATGCTCACCACTTTCAATGAAGTGGACCTTACCGAGATCATGGACTTACGCAAAAAATATCAGGACAAGTTTGTTGAAAAATATGGGATTAAACTGGGCTTCATGTCTTTATTTGCCAAGGCATGTGCCAAGGTGCTGATGGAAATGCCTGATGTCAATGCCCGGCTGGACGGAGAAGAACTCGTTTATCACGACTATGCCGATATATCCATTGCTATTTCTACCCCAACAGGATTGGTGGTCCCTCCGGTTAAAAATGTGGAATCCCTCAATTTTGCCGAAATTGAACTCGCCATTAAGGAATTGGCGGATAAAGCGAGAAAAGGCACCCTTTCCTTACAGGAAATGCAGGGCGGAACATTTACCATTACCAACGGCGGTGTGTTTGGGTCTATGATGAGTACGCCCATTTTAAATGAGCCTCAATCGGCCATTTTAGGGATGCATACCATTCAGCAACGTCCGGTAGCCGTAAACGGGGAAGTTCAGATCAGACCAATGATGTACCTCGCCCTTTCATACGACCACCGCGTGATTGACGGAAGTACTTCAGTGACTTTCCTGGTAAAAGTTAAAGCACTGCTGGAAGATCCTGTTACGTTATTACTTGATCTTTAGCGCTAAAATATTACTGCATGAAAATTTATTTTGCCGGCTCCATACGCGGAGGGAGAGAAGATAAGGCATTGTACATGCAGATTATCAGGTATCTTGCAAAACATGGTACAGTACTGACCGAACACGTTGGGGATGAAAATTTGAGTGACTTTGGAGAGGATGGGTTATCCGATCAAGGCATTTATGAACGGGATATGTCATGGCTGAGGTCTTCTGATGTGGTAGTTGCTGAAGTGACCACCCCTTCTTTGGGGGTCGGATACGAAATTGGAAAAGCTGAAGAGTTTAAAAAGCCGGTATTGTGCCTGTATAGAAAACAGCCCGGAAAACGACTATCGGCCATGCTCAGCGGCAATCCTCATGTCAAAAATACCGAATACGAAACCCTGGAAGAGGCCTTTGAAGCCATCAATGAATTTTTCAAAAGACAATACTGATCAAAATTCCTTTATACATTCTCGTATCCACTTTTTGTCAGGATCAGGATTTTGGGGATTTTAGGATTTACAGGATGGATTTCTGTGGACTTACGCATCCATTTTTTTATTCGCACATCATTTAAAATCCACTTCAACAATAGGTATTTTTATTTCCACCCGGGTTCCGGTAGCTTCACCGGTTTTAGGGTTGACCAGGTCGATAGTATTGACATGCACGTCAATCCCTTTGGCCTGCATCAATATTTGCAGTCTTTTTTCAGTGATGGAAGTACCCCGGGAGCGATGCTCCTGGAAACGGACATCCTGTAATTGCAGTTCTCGGACCTTTTTCCTGCCGATACCATTGTCTTCAATGGTGCAGGAAATGGTGTCGTCGTCAAGCAAACCAAAGGTCACGATAAGCTTTCCGTCTTTTATACTTCGTAATCCGTGTTCGATGGCATTTTCAATATAGGGTTGCACGATCATGGCTGGAATGCTCAGGATATCTTCTTCGATTTCCTCTTCGACTACAATTTTATAAGTCAATCTGTCTTCGAAGCGAAGTTTCTGGTTGATATAAAGGTAGGTTTCCAAAAATTCAATTTCTTTTTCAAGGGAAATGACCTCTACTTCCGAATAATCCAGGCTTTGCCGCATCAGCTTGGCAAACTTGGCGAGATATTTGGCTGCGGCATTCGGATCTTTTGAGGTAATAAAACTTTGTATGGAATTGAGGGCATTGTACATGAAATGAGGATTCATCTGCGCCCTGAGCGCTTTGAGGCGCAGACGAGTCGCCTCCAGCTTCAGCAATTCTGTTTCCTGTCTTTTTTCCGCTGCATCGTATTTGGCTTCCAGTTCTTTTTGAAGTCCCTTGTCAACCTGTTCGTTATATTTTTCGAGGTATTGTTCGTGTGCCAGCTGAAATTCATAGGCTTCTTTGTAGTTGCCTTCTTCAGCATAAAATGCCGCGATATCCTTGCTTACACTGGATAGCTGTTTGAAATCTGTTATCTTTTTTGCGTAATCATAGGCCAGTTCAAATTGTTCCAGGACTTTTCCCCTTTGTCCTGTTTCGGCATAAAGTTTTCCTCTCCATGCTGCAATGATCGAAAGGTTGTAAAATTCCTGATCAGACTGGTAAAGGGATTCTGCCTGTTCAAAAAGTTCGAGTGCTTCGATATATCGCTCTTCTTCAAAATAAATGTATCCCAGGTTTCCATAAGCGCTTGCCTGGGCTTTTTCACTTACATCGTCATCGATTTCTATGGCTTTCAGAAAGTAGGTGATGGCATTATCTGTATCATTTACTGACATGTAAGCGTTTCCGGTGTTCAGGTAGTGCCATGAAAGGCGGGTACGCATTTGAAGAGACTCGCACATCTCAACTACTTTAAGGTATGCTTTGACACTTTTTTTTCTTTCGTCATTTATTTCAAAAATTTTTCCTTGCCCGCTGTAAATGAGGGTGAGAAAGTAATAATCCTTTAGGGAAAGAATGCCTCCTATTTTATCGATTTTTTTTTGGGCCAGTAAGAGGTCTTCGATGGCTTTTGAATAGTTGCCTAAGTGCAGATTGATATACCCTTCGCGGCAGATTATACGTCCGCTTAACGGTTCGTCAGGAAATTTTTTTAATAGATTTTTTGCTTTATCGAGTAACCCGGAGGCTTTTTCAGCCTGATGGAGATTCATGCAGGTACCTGCATAATCGATGAGGGTTTCTGCCTGTTGTCTTACGGTACCGATATCCTTGAGCATTTTCATGGCCAGGAGGTAGTATTTTTCGGCTTCTTCAAAATAATACCGATGATTTTCGACGATGGCTTTGTTGAGGTAGAAGTTCAGTTTAAAATCGGGGTAATCATACGTTTCAAGAATCTTGAACTGTTCTTCAAGCAGGGATAATGCTCTGTTTACATCCGTAAAGGAATAATGAGCGGTCAGATGGTCAATGAGCACCAGCCTTTGACGCGGATCAGCCTGGAGACTGAGTTTCTGCTCCAGTTCTTCGATTTTATTTAAAAAGCTAACCATCATTGCCAAAAAATAAAGAAGGGCTTGTTCCCTAATTGGAAAAAGCCCCTCTTTGTGTGTGTAAATCAGTTTTATTATTGTGGAACAATACCGCCAAGGCCATTATTCCATTTCTTTTTTTTATTGTCGTTTTTACCCCCGACAATTTTCTTCATGTCTTTTTTTTGTAGGGTTTTAAGATCTTTTTTGAGATCATCAAGTTTTTTCTTTGATTTCCCCATTTGTATGCTATTTTAAACCAGTTTACAGGATAAAAAAACTTATTTTCTGCAGAACAATTGGGAATATTTCATATTTGTTTTGCAGGAAATAATAAGTAAAGATAACAAAAAAAGAGGATTCCCGAAAGTTTATTTTTCTATTACCCTAAAACTTTAACAGTTTTAAGTTTCGTTTTCCCGAAAACAATTGAAAATATGCACGAAATCACGCTCGAAAATAGACTTATAAGCGTGAATTTAGGGAGTGCCTATAAAACAAGGGTGTTGTTTTTATTAACTTTTTTGTAAAAAAAACAAACTCTTTATTCGTTGTTTATTCTTTTAGTCGGCGGACATTGGTCCAGGAACCTCCGTTATAGGCTTCCAGTCCGTAAGCTTTTAATCTTGTTGCAGCCACCCCGCTTCTGCGTCCCGAGGCACAACAAGTGATGATAGGTTTGTTATATTTTTTGAGCTGTTTGATCTGTTTGTCGATCACCTGAAGCGGCATATGCAGCGAACCACTGACGTGTCCGTTTTTATATTCAGCTTTGGTGCGAACATCCACGATGATCGCTCCATCGTCCAGCAGTGCTTTTATGTCGGCACCACCAAAGAGTTTTTTTAAAAATCCAAACATTGATTAACGATTGAAGGGTTGAAAATAAGGTTAGTAAAAATGACTTACTAAAAGAAGAAAGCCGGAAACCAGGCAAATGCTCCGGCTTCCGGTCTTTCATGATCGGTATTCCGATTTTAATTTTTTTATGCAGCTTTAACTTTGATGGCATCCACCACGGCCCAACTGCCACCATTGTATGCTTCTTTGACACCGTTGTTTTGAAAAAACTGGGCGGCCATACCACTGCGGTTTCCCGATGCACAGCAAAATACAAGAGGCTTGGGCATAGCTTTGATCTCTTCAAAACGAGCGGCAACAGTTCCCAGAGGAATGTTGATAGATCCCTCTGCATTTCTACCTGCAAATTCAAAAGGTTCCCTTACGTCAATGATCGTAGCATTTGGGTTGTTAATAATTGTTTGAATATCCATTTCTTTTAAATTTTTTTACTTTTTGTTTAAAAATATGTAATTGTCATTGAGTGCTTTCCTAAACGATAACGGGTGCAAAGATATAGGCGATGCAAAAACGTATCAGTGATACGGGTCACAATTAGGAAAAATTTAGCCTTGCAGTAAATTTTTGAATTCATTACAATTCATTAAACCTGTTGACTTCGGATTCATTTCCAACAATCAATAATTTATCTCCATATTCAAAGCTGTATTCCGGTTTGGGTACAAACACTTTTTCAGATTCCTCACTTTCCTTATCAAAATTTTGTTTGATCAGGATTACTTCAATGCCGAATTTGTTTCTCAGGTTCAGGTCTTTTAAATTTTGATTCACAAAAGATCCCGGCACTTCAACTTCACATAAAATTTCTCCATCCAGCAATTTTAATGTTTTGAATCGATTGGTAGCTGTGATATAACCTGAAACCGATTGTAACATGTCTTTTTTGATCACTTCATTGTTATAGGCATGGATCACTTCGGTTTTTGAAATATAACCAATCACCTTTCGCTCTGTTTCGTTATTGACCACGGGAATTTCATCAAGGATAATGTTATTCAAATTCAAGCCGACCATATCCAGCGTGTCCTCCGGGGTGAAATAAATATTGTATTCAAGGATCAGATCTATGGCTTTTTTGTCCTTATAGTCCGTTTTATCTTTGATGGACATGTTCCTGATTTTATAGGGAGATAAAATCCCCATCAGGCTGTCTTCTTTATCCACCACAAAATAATTCAGGTTAATTTTTTCTTTCACCAGTTTCGATAATTCTTCAAAAGTAGTGTCTGATTGAACCTTAAGGCAGTTTGTTTTGTAGATACCACCTATTTTAATATTACTTAAAATATTAGGCTCGAATTCTTTCTTCAATTTCAAGCCCTTTCTCTTTAGTTTTAGGGTATAAATAGACTCTTTTTGAAAATGCATTTTAATGACCACACTCAAAATAATAGAAACCATGAGTGGTAAAATGATATGGTAATCATTCGTCAACTCAAAAAGGATCAATATGGACGTGATGGGAGAATGCATTGTGGCGGCGACTACAGCACCCATCCCCACGAGGGCGTATGCTCCCGGAGTAGCGGAAATTTCAGGAAACAACATATTGGAAATAGTGCCTACCAGTCCCCCGAGACAGGCTCCTAAGAACAAAGAAGGGGCAAATACTCCACCCGAGCCTCCTGAGCCAACGGTGATGGAAGTCGCAAATAATTTTAAAATGATCAGCAACAACAGAAACGACCAGGTCAGGCTGTTCGAAAGCGCAAGGTCCATGGTTTCATAACCTACTCCAAAAATATGAGGAAAAAAGATTCCAATACCCCCGACGATCAAACCTCCGATAGCTGGTTTTAACCAGGCCGGAACAGGTAAGGCATTAAAAAGGTCTTCTGATTTATAAACAAAATTGATAAAACTCATGGCAACGAGGGCCGAAAGCACTCCCAGGATGGAATAAGGGACGAACTCATAAACGCTTAAAAGTTCGTACTTGGGAACTATAAATGCGGGATAATCCCCCAAATAATGTCTTGATATCACGGTCGATGTTACCGAGGCAATAACGATAGGGCTGAACTGGACGATGGCAAAATCCCCTAATAAAATCTCTAAGGCAAAAATAGATCCCGCTATAGGCGCATTGAAGGTGCCGGCAATACCGGCCGCCGCGCCACATGCCACCAAGGTTCTTAACTGTGACCCCCTGACTTTTATAAACTGGCCCAATGCAGAACCTGCTGCAGAACCTATTTGAACAATAGGCCCTTCACGGCCCACTGAACCTCCGGTACCAATAGTTACGGCAGAAGCAATGATTTTAGCCAATGCGACCCTCGGGCGGATGGCTCCTCCTCTTAAGATAATGGCTTCCATCACTTCGGGAACGCCATGCCCCTTGGCCTCCCGGGCGAAGAAATAGATAATGGGTCCTACAATCAACCCTCCAATGGCCGGAACAAATAATTTAATATGCCAGGGAAGAGCATCCAACTGTTCCAGGCTCATACTCCACGAACCAAAGAAAATATACCTGAATAAAGAAATGGCATTCCTGAATAAAATGGCTCCATACCCTCCTATAATTCCTATCGTAATGGCCATTACGATCATGAACGTGTTGTCAGATTTTCTAAACCGGGTCAATAACTTAAAAAAAGCACGGAGGTATTTTATATTCGTAATAGTGGATGAATTAAACATTTTATTTTACATTGTTTATTGAACCAAAATCATCCGGCAAAAGTGCTTAAATCAAACGTATGGTTATCCAAAATAAAAGCAGCCTGTAGAATGAAAAAGCAAAACTACCCAATGCAAAGGTAAAAACGATGGATTTGGCTACAGTAATCCACCATTTTTGTCGATAAAATCTACGAAAGGATAAGATGAAAAAACGCATCAGGGAAAGTCCTATCAGGGGAACTAAAATGGAGTCCCCTGCATTGAAGCCCTTTATTCCCATTAGGTTCAAAAAAAAATAAAGGGAAACCAGTAGTGCGGGCAGTAAGAGAAAGTGGACAAACATATTATAGATATTGATCTCTATCGATAGCAAAAAATGATCGGCAAGGTAGGTTCTCTGCCCGTAAAATAAAAGCATAAGGATGGCTCCAAGGGTAGGTATATAAAAGAGAATCAGCCATTTAGCCACTCCAGGTGCCAGAGCGGAATAACGATTTTCGAATGCTTCTCTGGACAGAAATTTATCGGCCATAAGAACTGTTACCTGCTCTTGAGCGTATGTAGCATATACAGTGGATTCTGTGTGGACAGACAACTTTGGAACAAATATTTCAAATGGAGTAAAAACGAAATAAACGACTGTCAGCAGAAGGTATAAAGAGCTTGGTTTGAAAAAAGCCTTTCTTTTTCCGACGGCATAGTTTTCTGAGAGCTGGCCCGGTTTTCTGATGATAAGGCCAATGGTTTTAATAAATTTATTGTCCAGATTAAAAAGAGCACTGACGAATTCGCCCAAAAGCACTTTCAATTTCCTGTCTTCTGGGCCAATGACCTTTTCTCCGCAATGATTGCAGTAGCTTCCTGAAAATGCATTTTGACAGGAAAGGCAGGTTCTGTCTTCGGGTTGGTTTTTCATTTGACGAATAATTTTTTACTAAGTTAAACTATTCGTCAAATGGAAAACAACTAATGCTCAAATTTAAATGGAATCCTGTATATTCTTCCCAGCCCGTTTTCCGATTGAGTAACTTCTTTTCGGAAGGCTTCAAAAGATAATTTTTCAGAATAATATTCTTTTACAGCCGATCGCTCACTGGTGAAGTACAAGGTTTGCGTGTTAAGATCATAAAACGGACAGTAGTCAAGTTTAGAAGAATTGATCGGCAGACCCAAATTAAGAGCATGTCTCCATTTCCCGTATTCATCCCTGGTGCTGTAGTAAAGATCTCCCCCTCCGTTTCCGTCTTCCCGCCCATAAGAGGAAAAAATGATCAAAGATTCATCCGGCGCTACCCAGGCGTTGAATTCATAAGCTGCTGTATTTATGGAAGTGCTCAGTGATTCAGCGGGGAGGTACTTACCGGCCTCAAATTTACAGACATAAATATCTTCTCTTCCCTTGGAATCCTTCAGTGTGGAGGTGAAATATAAATTTCCGGAATTTGTGATCGACGGATAAAATTCATCCTGCTCACTGTTGACAGGGAACCCCGGATTTTCCGGTTCAGACCATTTGTCTGAAGGGTTATTCCTGTGAACCATCCAGATGTCATAGTCTTTAGGGCCTTGAGCGGCTGGATCAAGCGGCCGGTTGGAAGCAAAATACAAATGGTTGCCATCCGGCGAAAAAGAAGGTTCAATGTCCCGGTATTGACCCGAAAAATGAACCACTTCCGCAGGGCTCCATCCTGATTTTCCTTTTTTCGAAAAGACGATTAAGGAAATATTTTTTTTGACGCTTTCCACAGAAAAGTAAATTTCATCTCCTCCGGGAGAAAGCGCAAAATCCCTGACGCTGATCTGCTGGTCTGAAAATCCGGGCAGAAAAAAGTCAAGGGCATTCTCAGGATTGTCCTGACAAAAGGGTTTGGTGCATGCCAGAAACAGGCATAAAATGGTGATGATTGATCGCATAACCTTTCATTTTTAGTGATTGAAAAATGAAGGATGTGGCTTTATGTTCAGAAAAATGATGCAGCAAAAAAGAAAAATTCGACTTTTGGCTATCTCTTATTTTTGAATTTTCCTTTTCCTCCCGACTTTCCCCCCGGCCTACCTCCGGTCTTTCTGCCTGGGGAATAAAATTTTTTACTCAGATCCCATTCCGGACCGGGGCCCAGATCGGCAGGTAAGGGCGCTTTCATGACTTTTTTCTCGATGAGTTTTTCAATGCGGTCGAATTTATGCATTTCCGGCTCATTGACGAGGGTCAGCGCGACGCCCGTAGTATCGGCTCTGGCGGTACGGCCGATACGGTGCACATAATCTTCAGCATCATGTGGTACATCATAATTGATGACCAGATTGATATCCTTGATGTCAATTCCCCGGCTAAGAACGTCTGTTGAAACGAGTACCCGTGTTTTTTTTGATCGAAAGCGGCCCAGCATTTCTTCTCTTTCCGTTTGTTCGAGGTCGGATGAAATCCCTTCAACCGGATACCCTTTACCTTTTAATCCGCGAACGATTTCATTGACTTTCTTTTTGGTCGAGGTGAAAATGAGGATGCTTTTGTAATTGGGTTTGTCAGCGATCAGGGCATTGATCAGGGGCGTTTTTTGATTGTCATATACAAGATACGCCGCCTGAAGTACTCCTTCTGCCGGTTTAGACATAGCAATGGAAACCTCAAAAGGCTCTTCCATGGTTTGTTTGACCAACTTACGAATAGTAGGAGGCATGGTCGCACTGAACATTAGGTTTTGTCGTTTTTTTGGAAGATGGGAAATGATTTTTTGAATGTCGTCAAAAAATCCCATATCCAACATACGATCTGCCTCGTCCAGGATGAAATATTTTATGGTGTCAAAATTGACATAACCCATATTGAGATGAGAAATCAGCTTGCCGGGCGTAGCCACAATGATGTCGATCCCTTTTGTAATGGCCATTTTTTGCTGTTGCCAGTCATCCCCGCTTCCTCCCCCATAAATAGCCAAAGATCCAACGGGAATAAAATAGGCAAATCCCTGGATTTGCTGGTCGATCTGTATGGCCAACTCGCGGGTAGGAACGATGACCAGTGCTTGTGTTCCTGTTTTACCTCCTTCAATAATTTGTTGCAGGACAGGGAGGATAAATGCGGCAGTTTTGCCGGTTCCTGTTTGAGCGCAGGCAATGACGTCACGACCTTCCAATATTTTGGGTATGGTCTGTTCCTGTATAGGAGTAGCGGTTTCAAATCCCATAAAGTCCAGAGCCTCCAGCACGTCATCATGCAATCCTAAATCTTCAAAATTCATAAACTGGTACTTTTTATTTGCAGGGGGGTATTTCTCCCCTGATTTTTCTGGTTAACAAATGTAAAAACAAATTAAAACACATTAGGATTTATTTTGCCTGGTGTTTTTTCTTCCCGGTAATTAAAGGCTTCGGGTATTTACTCGTTTTACTTTTGATTTTTAAACATTTCCAGGAAGCTGTCGAGTTCGCGTTCGTCGTACATCAATACTTCACGAGCCTTACTTCCTTCACTTGGCCCTACAATACCGATGGCTTCGAGTTGATCCATGATCCTGCCTGCACGATTATAACCCAGTTTCAGTCGTCGTTGGATCATAGAGGTTGATCCGTGCTGGTTTTGAACGACTAAGCGGGCTGCATCCTCAAAAGAGGGATCGAGGTCAACATATTTAAGGCTTGAAATTCCTCCGATCTCATCATCACCATGGAATTCAGGCAGGTAATGCGGATGTGGATAACCGGTTTGCTTGGCGATGAAGTCGATGACTCTTTCCACTTCAGGGGTATCGACAAAAGCACCTTGCAGGCGCACCATTTCTCCTCCAACGGAAAGCAACATATCTCCCCGTCCGATCAATTGATCCGCACCCCCTGCATCGAGGATGGTCCGTGAATCTACTTTTGCCGTTACCTTATAGGCGATCCTGGCAGGGAAGTTGGCTTTAATAACTCCTGTGATGATATTTACCGAAGGCCGCTGCGTAGCAATGACGAGGTGGATACCTACAGCACGAGCCAGCTGAGCCAAACGACCGATGGGCAGTTCAATTTCTTTTCCGGCGGTCATGATGAGGTCCGCAAACTCATCTATGACCAGAATAATGAAAGGCAAAAATTTATGCCCCTTGGCAGGGTTGAGTTTCCTGGAAACAAATTTTTCATTGTATTCCCTGATATGCCTGACAGATGCTGTTTTGAGCAATTCATACCGCTGATCCATCTCAATACATAGGGAGTTCAGGGTGTGAATAACCATATTGGTTTCAGTTGTAATCGGCTCTTCCTGGTCAGGCAGGTAAGCGAGAAAATGTTCCAGTAATTTACTGTATGGGAACAACTCTACCTTTTTAGGGTCTATCAGCACGAATTTTATCTGGGAAGGGTGCTTTTTATACAACAGAGATAATAAAATGGCATTGATTCCGACAGATTTACCCTGTCCAGTTGCTCCGGCAACGAGTAGGTGGGGCATTTTCGCCAGGTCAGCCACCAACACTTCATTAGAGATGGTCTTTCCCAGGGCAATGGGCAGATCCATTTTTGCATGCCTGAATTTTTCAGAATGAAGCACTTCGCGCATGGAAACGATCTGCTGTTTCTTATTGGGAACTTCAATCCCGATAGTGCCTTTACCTGGGATAGGAGCAATGATACGAATCCCCAGGGCCGACAAACTCAGAGCGATGTCATCTTCCAGGTTTTTAATCCTTGATATACGGACACCCGGTGCCGGGATGATTTCATATAATGTTACCGTCGGGCCAATGGTTGCCCTGATCTTGATGATCTCAATTTTGTAATTGAGCAGGGTCTCGATGATCTGGTCTTTATTGTTTTCCAGTTCAGCCCGGTCTATTTCTACTTTTTTGTCAGAATAATCATCTAAAAGCTGAACCGAAGGGAATTCGTACATGGAAAGCTCCAATGTTGGATCATAAGGTTCTGTATGATCCTTATTCTCAGCAAGAACGGAAAGAGAAGGTGGGGCATTATCTTCCTCCGTATTTTCGAGGTCAATATCATCTTCTCCGGATTGGATTTCGAGTTCTCCTTCCCCTACTTTAAGCGATTCCGGTTGTTTTTTCTGCAGGCCTACCAGTTTTAGAGCAAGCTGACTTGCCGTTACGCCTTCTTTGGGCTTTTCAGGTTCGGCATCCTCGGAAAGGTCGTTTTCGTCTTCACCCCGATCTCCAGGGCGCAAGCCGGTCGGTTTGTCAATGGCTCTTATAGCGTCTATGTCCTCAAGGGTCTTTTTATTGGTGCTGAACCCATTACGGATATAGGCCTTAAGATCTTCGAAAAATCCACCGGGTGTCAGGTCATTGAAATTCGGATTGAGTTGCCACATCAAAAATCCTGCAATGGCAAATATAAAGAGTACGATAAGTCCAATAGTCCCTACAAAACTCGTCATCCACTGGCTTATGCCTTCTCCAAATGCGCCACCCCAGGGGAATTCTGAGAATTTTCCAATAAAAAATTCAAGGATCATCGAGGAAAGCAGTAAAATTAGAACGGACTTATTGAGAATGGGGAGGAATTTAAGTATAGGTTTTCGCTGGATAAGCCAAAAGCCCAATTTTCCCAGCAGGTAGACAAAAATAAAACTTGAAAGACCAAATCCCCAAAAGAAAAAAGTATGGGAAACAATGGCACCGAGCCTTCCCAGCCAGTTAGCCATATCTATTTCACTCCGAAGGACTTGTGCCCAGGAAAATCGAAAGACCTTATCCTGGTCAATGGACCACGTAAAAATATAGGATATGAATGCTATCAATAGGTAGAGCCCGAAAAACAAACACAATATCCCAATCAGTTTTGGGATGCGTTCATCATTGATGCCTAATTTTAGAGAAAGCTGTCCTTTTTTCTTTTTTCTATTTGCCATATTAATAAACTAATCTGCAATAATATCAATTTTAGATGGTAATGCAAAGGTAAAAGGAGGGAAAGGATTGAAAGTTTAGATGTTCAAAGGGTTTCGCAGGATTAAATCAAAAAAATGAACAAAACAATATATTAATACTCTCCGGTCTTTCTCTTTACTTTTTAAAGTGTGCTAACTGTTTTAAAACTAAAAAAGTTTAAAATTATTTGTTTAATAAAATATTTTGTTTTATCTTGCGGTCAAATTAAAATACTGCCTTATGATAAGAGAAGACAGAATAGAATTAAACAAGAGATTCATTAAAGTTTTTAAGTTGCTCGAAGAGCGAGGGGACATTGTAAAGAATGACCGGGGAGGAAAAGGGATGGGAGATTTTGCCAAAAAAATCCTCGGAAATCGTGCTTACGGCCATATTGTTCGGGCATATCTTAATGACAGTGATAAACGTTGTCTGGATTATCGGCAGGCCAGGATCCTTTGCAGAGAGTATGGGGTCAATGAAGCTTATCTCCTGGAAGGAATGGGTACCCCTTTTGGATTTGATCTTCCGGAAACCAAACAGGAAGGCGAAACGGCTTCCATGGGAAATATCCTGTTTACTTCTGTCGAAGCCTTTGCTGGTGCTACCGTAGAAGCCGGGAGTTTTGCCACGGAAGACTACGAAAGATTTTCAATCCCAGGGTTGACAAGAGGAAACCTCGTCGCTTTCCCGATCTCCGGGAATAGTATGGAACCCATCATCCAGGACGGGGATATCGTCATTTGCAATCAAATTGCCGGAGTTCATGAATTGAAAGATAATAAAATCTATGCAGTAAAAAGCAATAGCTTACTTTGGGTTAAGTATGTTCAAAAAATTACGAATAATAAAGGCAGGGTGACCCACCTAAAACTCATTTCTGCCAACCACCTCGAACACGATCCCTTTGAGGAAGAGGTTAATGAATATACTCGCCTCTATCAGGTTATTCGTAAAATCAGCGATCTATAAACTTAATTGTGTTTGTGTACGGTCGAACCTCTGGGGACGCTATCACAAACACAATTATCCTGCTGTTTTTTTCACTGCTCTTGAGATGAATTTCTTGAGAGCTTTTTGTCGTTCCTAACTATTGAGAAGATCTTACATAAATGGTTGTTACAATCAATCAAAAAGCCTGGTTTAATATTTAAAATCGATTAAAATCAACCTGTCTTATTATTACCCTTGGGTTTATTGATTAGAAAAAATAAATTAAAACAATACGCTTCCGGTGGAGAAGCGATTTTTTTTTTGTTAAACTAAGTTTTTGTTGGTCAACCAAATGGACTAAACGTTTGTTATCGAATGGTATTAGAGGTAAATATTTATATTTGCATCAAAATATTGAATTTTAAACAAAAGTGTAACGCATCAAAAAGTGTAGAAGTCGATATAAATGTATCGTTCAGGACTTTTACCCTAAAATGTAAAACACATAAAAATTGAATCTATGTATCCGGAACAATTGACTATACCGATGGCTAAGGAACTCACTGATAATGGTTTTCAAAGCCTCAAGACGGTTGAAGAAGTTGATGAAATTATTTCAAGCAAAGGCACCACTTTAGTGGTCGTCAACAGCGTTTGTGGTTGTGCCGCGGCTAATGCGCGGCCAGGAGCTTTACTGGCTTCCCGCCACAGCAAAAGTCCCGACAGACTTGCAACAGTTTTCGCAGGAGTGGATCATTATGCCACAGCGAGAGCAAGAGAGCATATGTTGCCTTATCCTCCTTCTTCCCCTTCGATTGCTCTGTTCAAAGACGGACAATTGGTACACGTGCTCGAAAGACACCAGATTGAAGGAAGAATGGCTGAAATGATTGCCGAGAATCTGAAAATGGCTTTTGATAAGTATTGCTAAAAGTACAGGAGTTTTTCCAAATTTAAAATTTGGGAAATAGTCAGGATGATCAAAATAATACAGGTTGCGGGTATCGGGGCATTTGCCCCGATACCCGCAACCTGTATTAAAAAAGCTGGTTTCAGGATACTGATAATGCAAAGGGCCATTAATTTTCTAAAACTGGCGGGAACTCATGGTTAAATTTTATACCTCACGAAAAGCCTGAAAACATTGTGCCAGCGCGTATCCACCTGGGTAATAAAAGGATATACAACCGGAATCTTGTCATGAAACCTGTGGTAGGCGGCTCCGAAGGCAAATCCTCTCTTTTTTGAAGCTCCGATAATTAATTGTGCGATCCCTCCATATCTTAGTGGACCGTAGCGTTCGTCCTGTGTTTGCGCCTGGTCAAAAAGGTTAAATTCTTCCACCCCCGTTTCAGGTCCTCCCGGAAATATCTGAAAAGCTTTTAGCAATACTCCGCCTTCAACGCCCACGCCGACCCTCAAAAAAGGAAGAACATCCACCTGGGGTATGATGTTGGCGGTCAGGTATCTAAAGCGGTAATTGAATTCGGCAGTGGCTTCTGCAAAGGCATATCGTTCCGTAGCGTAACGAATGGAAGCGTCTAAGCTTAGACGCCTTTTGGGCAACAAAGTTGAAGTGCCAATGCCAATGAACTTGTTGTCGAACGAAAAATCCTGCCGTGGAATAGACCAATCAGGCAGTGTCTGTGGGATTTGTACGCCTAATTCAAGCGTTAAACGCGAAGATTTTCTCAGTCTTATGTTCGACTTTTTGGTGATTACAGGTTCATTGGTGTCAAAATAAATATTGGCGCGAGTCACTACGCGCCTTGCTTTCCGCGGTTTGGCTTTTATGCTAAAAGCTACATATCCCCGGGAGTTGGCCTTGTTCACGCCTTGCTCACCAGTGCCTCCAAGATTTATGTGTTGCATATAAAAAACAATGCTGTCCTCAAAAACCCGGTGACTGAAAAGATTTTTCCCCTCAAGGATGTTCCGATCTTTTCCTACACCGACTTCAATAATCTCAAGGGTTGCAGTATCCAGGGAGGCCGGGATATTGACCACTACCCTGATCTCGGATGCCGCGCCATCCCCGTTATTTTGAAAATTGACCTTGTAAAATAATTTATCCCGTTTTTTCCAGGGTGTCTCAAAACTTCGTTCCATACGGCCCTTGTAATTTTTGGCCAGTACATTATTCGGATCGTGAGAAGAAACGAGCTTTAGTTCCATTTCGTGGTCATCAATGATCCGTCCATCAGCCCCTTCAAAACGCACCAAAACGGGAGTAGTCAGTGAAGTATCGGTTTTGAGTTCATTGGTTTTTAAAATGATGAAAATGTGGTGCTCTTCTCCAACTTCGAGGTTATTGATTTCCCAGGTTTCCCGGCTGGCGTAATTTTCCTTTACAAAATCATCTTCAGGAAAACTGCCTGCTGCTGTGGATGCAAAAAACAGCTTTTTGTCTGAACTCGCCAGGGCATTTGCAAAAATATCAATCATGCCCATATCAGAAGAAAAATAGCGTTCATCATGGTAGGTTTTGGGTGTTTCAGACAGCGTAAAACAATCCGGACAACTTTTATAATCGTTGTAAAAGAGCTTTATTTTACCGTTCAAAGGCTGTGTTCCGGTATTCCTGTAGGAAAGAATGGCGACGAATTCCTCGCCTGCTTTTGGGGATTGATTGGTTTGGAGATAAACGGCATTTTTGTCGCCGGCATTTTTGTTTTGCCGATTAAAAGAAGAGGCATAAACTGGAGCCTGGGCCCTGTTGTCAAAGGCGTTCATCGCGACAGCGGTTTTTTTTCGCTTGCGTTTTTTCTTCTCCGGGTCCTGCTCGTCGTCCGTATAAGTGTAAGTCAAAAAACATTCTGCTTCGAAGGCTTCGGCCTGAATGCGATCGTATATATGCACCGGATCTTCCTCAAAACTGTATTCGCCGTCGCCAAAAAGCCAAAGGTATTTCACCTCCGGTTTTTTTACAGCCCCCGGAATAGGGGTGAGCGTCGGCAAATTATCCATCTTAAACTGAATTTTGTTGCTGTAGCCGCTTACCTTTTGGGTTGTGATGTAAGGGTCATTATCGGATTGGCCATAGGCCAGGTTGAACGTCAAAAGCAGGGTCAATAGGTGAAGTGCGATTCTCATGGTGGTGTGTTTATCCCTAAAATTATAAAGTATCTTTTTATAAATCAAATAGAAGGAGTAAATGTTACCTGTAATTTTTCCATTGTAATGGAAATTTTAGTATTAATTTTTTTCATAAACCTGGTTTTACTGATTTTCCAGAATTCAAGCATTATCTTTGATTGATAAAAGCGATATTTTTGATTGTATTATAGAGATATCTGATGACTATCCAGCAAATTAAGTACATAATAGCCGTGGAAGAATTCAATCATTTCGGATTGGCTGCGGAGAAGTGTTTTGTCACCCAATCCACCTTGAGCACCATGATCGGAAAATTCGAGGAGGAGATCGGCATACGTATTTTTGACCGGAGTACGAAACCGGTAACCGTAACCCTTGAGGGGGAGATGTTGCTGCCTCAGCTCAAGATCATTTTAAAAGAAGTGGACAGCCTCAATGAGCGGGTCAAATTGATGAAAGGGGAAGTGAGTGGCAAGCTCAAAATAGGGATTATTCCTACAGTCGCTCCTTACGTTTTACCAAGATTCCTGGGGGATTTTGTCAACAACTACCCTAAAATGCACTTTTCGGTCAGTGAATTAACCACCGACAATATTGTGGAACAAATAAAATCAAGGGCGCTGGATATCGGAATAGCGGCTTTGCCCCTCGGAGATGATTCACTCATTGAATACCCGATATACAACGAATCATTTGTGCTTTATGATTGTTTTTCGAACAAACCGTCCTCATCGGTAAAAATAGAAGACATTAATTATGACAAATTCTGGTTGCTGGAAGAGGGCCATTGTTTAAGCAACCAGGTGATCAAAATTTGCGATATCAGGAATAAAAATGCTCCGGTCAATCTGGATTTCAGGGCAGGGACCATCGATACCCTGATACGTTTCGTAAAGCAAAATCATGGGATAACCCTGCTTCCTTGCCTGGCCACCGCCGACTTTTCCGAGGAAGACAGGCAGCGGCTCAGTCATTTTAACGGTTCCGTGCCGGTGAGAAGTATCGGGATCGTAACGCATAAACATTTTGTCAAAAAACAGGTACTTTCCCTGCTTTCCGAAAAAATCCGCGAAAATATTGTTCCGTTGCTCCAATTGTCTTCCCGGGAGAATCAGATCATTACGCCATTGTAAATTTTAGTGACTCAAGAGCTCATCTTACCCCCAGTTACTTTTTACGTTCGTTAACGAGTAAAACCACCTCAGCTGAAACAATCCCAGGAAAGTGCAGCCAAAACTGAAAATTTTCACCCCGAGTAAGGCATCGTTCCACAAATGGCCGAAATAAAAAGCCAGGACGGAAATGATAAAAAAGCCGATTTCAAAGAAAACATTATGCCCGATCTTGTTTTTGATATCCACCATAGCCGAAAAAGGGCCTTTTAGGAAAGTGATGAATGAAAAAGGCATGAGCCAGCGCACGAAAATACCAGTCATCTGCCATTGATCACCAAGGATAAAGGTGAAAAGAACCGGGGCAAACACAGCGATGATGATACAAGGGATAAAAGCCAGGTAAAAGAGGAATTTCAAATTGTTTTTGAAGAGTTTCCTGAGGGCACTTTGATCGCTTTTTTCCAGTGCTGCACCCTGCTGGAAAAACACCTGCCCGAAGGCTGCACTCACCATGCCCAGGGGTTTGGACAAAAGCATAAAGGCAAGGCTGTAGAAACCGGCCATTTCAATAGAAAACCATGCTGTCAGCAATAAAATGGGCATCTGTTTGAAGCCGGTATTCAACAATCCTTCAGGGGTCGAATATTTTGGAAAATTCCGGTACCTGGCTGCAATGGTTTTTAGATGTTTCAAATTTGTTTCCGGGATTGCTTTTAGCATGGATTTTCGGGAAGGAAAAAGGAAAGCCATCGCTTCAGCAACCCATCCAATGATTTTTGCAAAAACCAGGCCCGTCGCTGCCCAGCCCAGCCCTCCGAAGAGCACGCTTAGTACTCCTGTGACGACACTTCCGAAAATTCGGCCATAACTGAGCCAGTTGTAGTTTTTGTTCCTGTTGGCTAAGTAGGAGGATGTCTTGGTCAGATCGTAAAGAAAAATCCCCAGCGGGATGAAAATTAAAATGACCGTAGAGTTGATCTTGGTCACTTCCCGTATCCATTCGAAATTTTTGATCAGAGGAACAAATAAAAAAATGAACAGGCTGAAAATAACAGAAATAATTGTGGCCAGGATAAAAACATGCATTGCCTCTCTGGACTTTTCAGGAAGGAGAATGGCCAATTCATACCGGAAGGTAGCCAGGATGGAAAGGATACCCACTACAGCCAGGAAGGAGGCATAAAGACCAAAATCCTCAGGCGTAAATATCCGGCTGAGTACCGGGGTGATCCCAAATAAAAACAACTGTGCAATCACTGATCCTGAGATCAGCGTGAAAGCATTCCGGTAATAATTAGACTTTAATAGTCTGGAAGTTGTTTGTTTTATGTTTTTCAAGTACATATAAGGCCCAAAGTAATTACTTTTGCCGAAATTCGTTTTTTATCGATAAAAAATGAAACAGAATTTTAAAAGATGTGTTTACTACACATAAAATAAACAGGCAAAAATGGTGATAAAATCGAATGCACAAACGATTTGCGAGACTTTCCCAAATGATCCTTTTGAAGTAAGTAAGTATACTTTGTCTAATGGATTGAAGTTATTTCTGAGCATCAATAAAGATGAACCCAGGATTTTTACGAATATAGCTTTTCGTGCCGGATCCAAATATGACCCGGCAGATACAACGGGACTTGCACATTACATGGAGCACATGCTTTTCAAGGGAACCACGCAAATTGGTGCATTGGAATGGGAAAAGGAAAGTGTGATGCTGGAAAAAATTTCGGATCTTTATGAAACTTATCGTTCTACTGACGATGAGGAAAAGCGGAAGGAAATTTATGCGGAAATCGATAGGCTATCCTATGAAGCGGCAAAATTGGTCGCTCCCAATGAATATGATAAGCTGGTGAGCGCCCTTGGAGCAGATAATACCAATGCTTATACCTGGGTGGAGCAAACAGTATATGTAAATGATATTCCTTCCAACGAACTTGAACGCTGGATGATGCTGGAGGCAGAACGATTCAAAGTACTGGCCTTGCGCTTGTTCCATACTGAATTGGAAACGGTATACGAAGAATTCAACATAGGTCAGGACAGCGATACCCGCCAGGCGGCGAATGCGATGCGTGAGTTATTATTCCCCAGGCATCCGTACGGTACTCAAACGACCATCGGGAAAGCGGAACACCTTCGCAATCCTTCCATGAAAAATATCCAGAATTTTTTCAAAACCTATTATGTGGCCAATAATATGGCCATCATCATGGCCGGAGATTTTGACCCAGATGAAGTGGTAAAGCTGGCCGAAAAATATTTTGGAGGGGAACCTGCAAAACAATTGCCTGCTTTCCGGTATGTCGATCAACCAGAGATCAAAATGCCGGTACGCAAGGATGTTTTTGGCAAAGAAAGCTCCTACCTTGAGCTTGGCTGGAGGTTGGGAAGCAGCCAGACCGACGATCCTTTTATGATTTCCATCATTTCCGGTCTTTTGTATAACAACCAGGCGGGGTTGATGGATATCAACCTCAACCAGGCCCAAAAGGTACTTGATTCCGAATCCTGGTCATGGTTTTATGAAGATTATAGCGTATTTGGCTTATACGGAAAACCCAGGGAAGGCCAATCACTGGAAGATGTGGAAGCGTTATTATTAGAGGAACTCGAAAAGATCAAACGCGGAGATTTTGAGGAATGGCTGCTGGAAGCCGTGATCAAGGATCTCAAACTCAATGAGACCAAGTCTTTTGAAAACAATCATCACAGGGTTGGGTTGATGACTAATTTGTTCATTTTGAATGTGGATTGGGCCCGTTTTCAAAAAAGGTTTAATTATTTCGAAAGTCTTACCAAAGAAGATATCGTAAAGTTTGCGAATCAACACCTGAACGGCAATCACGCTGTGGTGTATAAAAGACAGGGAGAATCTCCTGATCTGATAAAAGTAGATAAACCGCCTATTACACCGGTAGAGCTGAATCGGCATGCAATCTCTGATTTCGGGAAAACTTTTCTTGAAAAGCAAACCCCGCCGATGACGGCTGTTTTTGCAGATTTTAAAGCGTCAATCAAAAATCAATCCCTTTCCAACGGTATAATTTTTGATTACGTTCACAATAAAAATAATGGACTTTTTCGGGTGGATTATGTTTTTGAGATGGGGAAACTGGCCAACCTCGACCTCGGGGTTGCCATGGATTTTCTGCCCTACCTCGGCACGGATAAATACGCTCCCGATGAGATCAAAAAAGAATTTTTCAGACTGGGGCTGAGCTTCGATACTTATTGCCATACCGACAGGGCGTACTTGTCCCTGATGGGACTCGATGAATCTCTTGAAGAAGGACTTCAGTTGCTTGAACATATCCTTCAAAACGCAGTGCCCAACCAGGAAGCGCTAGATAATGTCATCGAAGATATTTTGGTTAAACGTAAAAACGACAAGCAGGATCGGAGTGTCATTTTGCGCGATGCCTTGTTGAATTATGCCAAATATGGACCCGCTTCTCCTTTTACCTGGAGGCACTCAGTAAAAGAACTGAAAGCCTTAAAAGCAGAAGCCCTTACAGCCCTCGTTCGTTCTTTGACGGGGATAGAACATTGTTTGTACTACTACGGACCGAGGCCACTGCAAGAGGCCGTTGAAATAATTGAACGCCTCCATCATACTCCTGATGAAATCCAACCTTGCCCGGTAAACAGGCGTTTTCCCGAGTTGGATACGGAAGAGGCGGTTTATTTTCTCGATTTTCCTATCGTTCAGACAGATGTGATGTTGCTCTCTAAAGGTACACCACATTTCAGCCTTGAGGAGTATATCATGCGCGAACTTTACAATGAGTATTTCGGGTATGGCCTTTCTTCCATTGTTTTTCAGGAAATCAGGGAATCTAAAGCCCTGGCGTATTCCACTTATGCTTATTACGGAAGCCCTAAAAAGAAGGACAGGCCTCATTATCTGTCGGCATACGTCGGGACGCAACCGGATAAATTGAAAGATGCCATTCCGGCAATGAAAGAGATTATTGAAAATATGCCGATAGTAGAAGCTCAGATCGAACAAGCGCGGTTCTCTATTCACAAAAGGCTGGAAAGCGACCGAATCTCACCCTCGAGAATGTATTGGGAATATCGTGCCGTTAAAGATCTGGGGTACGAGCGTGATCTGTACGAGGATGTTTATGAGAGAATGAGAACGGTTACGAGTGACGATTTGAAAGCATTCCATGAGAAATATGTCAAAGGAAGAAAATATGCCATGATCGTGTTGGGCGATAAAAAGCGCGTGGACCTTGACTACCTCGCCAATTATGGGGAAGTGAAGGTACTTACCATGAAAGATGTTTTTGGGTATTGATGGAATTATTGGATAGTCGGCCAACGGAGGATGGCATTGCATATGATAAATTTAGCAAAGCGTCTAATGGAAAGACTTAATGGGGCGGCCACTCCTGTTCAGGAATTACAATCAAAACGGTTTTCAGATAAAGGGATTCGTCTTTTCCTGAAACGCGACGATCTGTTGTTGGATAAAACGGCTCCGGATTTTAACGGGAATAAATGGCGTAAGATGAAATACAATCTTATCGCCGCCAGGGGGAAGGGGCAGGATACTTTATTGACGTTCGGCGGCGCTTATTCCAACCACATTGCCGCTACGGCAGCAGCAGCTTACCTTCTCGGATTCAAAAGTATTGGCATCATTCGGGGTGAACGGCCACCGGTGCTGAATCCAACGCTTAAGAAGGTATTGGAATACGGCATGCAACTCGAATTTGTGTCCCGTTCCGCTTACCGGGAAAAAAATGATTCCGAATTCATCAGCAATCTACATGGGCAATACGGAGACTTCTACCTGTTACCCGAAGGGGGGACCAACGGGCTGGCCCTGAAAGGATGTGCTGAAATTGTGGATGAAATTGAAGCTGACTTTCATTCCTTCGTGCCCAATCAATCTCTTCCTGATTATATCTGTTGCGCCTGCGGCACAGGAGGAACTTTTGCCGGAATCGTTTCCGCAACCAAGGGCCGGACAAAGGCCATAGGATATGCCGCGCTGAAAGGCGGTTTTCATACAACGGAAGTGGAGAATTTACTGAAAAAACACTTGGGGAACCAATTTGCTGACTGGGAAATCTGCGACGATTATCATTTTGGTGGGTTTGCCAAACACCAACCACTCTTGATTGACTTTATCAACCAATTCAAAAAAACAGACAACATTCAATTAGAACCCCTTTATACCGGCAAAATGCTTTTTGGTATTTTTGACCAGATAGAAAAAGGTTATTTTGCTGAAGGTAGCACCCTGCTCGCCATACATACCGGAGGCTTACAGGGCATTCGCGGGTTTAATGAGCGGTTTGGAAATCTGCTCGACTTGTAATGGTGATTCATTTGACTTTACGATCTTTCCACACATGCTTTTTTTTAACCATTGACGACAAGCCGGTTAGAAAGATATAGATCGTGTGGAGCCATTCTGCTTTTGGAAAAATTTTCATCAGCTCTTTTCTGCCAAAAAAACTGCTGGCCGTTTTCAATAAAAAATAATCGGCAAGGTATTTTACGGCGATCATCCCGGCAAGAATCCATAGTCTTGTCCACCCGCTAAAAAAGAGCAGAGGGATCCAAAGAAAAATAAAGGCACAATAAATAAAAACAAGGGACTGGGTAAAAACCAATTGAGGTTGACGGTAAGCCCCTGTTTTTCCGGCCCAGCGGATGCGCTGTTGTAGAAAGGAGTGCCAATTGGGTTTTGCAATGCTCAACACGGTGGCATTGTTGCTTTTCACAAAACCGATCTGGTCCGGGTAACGTTCAGCGACTTTTTGCATAAAAAGCATATCGTCCCCCGAAGCGATGTGATCCACGCCTAAAAAACCGTTCAATGTTTCAAAAACAGTTTTTGGATAGGCCAGGTTGGCCCCATTGCTCATCCATCCGAATTTACCGTGAATTCCTGCTCCGGTGATCAGCATCATGCCCATATAATCGAGGGATTGAAATTGTTCGAGGAGATTCTTTTCCTGGTAAAAATTTACGGGAGCCGCGATGAAGGCTGCATTGTTATCTTCAAAATAGGAAACCAGGTAGTTGAGCCAGTTTTCAGGAACGATACAATCCGCGTCAGTGGTAACGATAAGGGTTCCTTTGGCTTTCGAAATGCCGCTTGTGAGGGCCGCTTTTTTTCCACGACCGTCAAGATCTTTGGAGGGTAATAGGAAAATTTCAGGGCTCCCGGGCTTACTGAATTTTTCAATAAATGACTCAATGATCATTTTTGTCCCATCGTCAGAATGATCGTCAACCACAATAACGTCGAATAAGACAGCAGGGTAGTTTAGCCCGAGGATGGATTGGAGGCATGCTTCAATATTGTTTTCCTCGTTCCTGGCCGGAATAATGATGCTAACAGAGGTTTTGGGTTGCCAGTTTTTGGGGATTTGCCATTCAGGGAGTCTTTTCCAGGTAACTAAATAACGACGAATGAGTATTGGGTAAATAAAAATTACTCCAATACTCATCCATGAAAAGATATCTAAAAAGAAGTCAGTCATTTGACTTTTTCGGTTTTAAGGCATTCTCGGAAGTACCCCATCCAATTATTCCTCGAAGAGATTTTCGTAGTCACCTTTTCGGGTTTCTTTTTCAGGTGTTTTTACTTCAGGAAGTTCTAAAGGGAGTTCTTCTGTCATTTCCTCGTATTCGATAAATTCACCTTCCCGTTGTTTGACGGCTTCTTTTTCTACCTGTTTTATTTTTCTTTTAAAAAGAGCTTTCCCAAAAAGGAAAAGGGTGACAAACGGGTAAAAGAGCGCAGAAAAGACAATACCCGTCAAACCGGTGGCCATGTTACTCTTTGTCAAACGACCGAGCCATTTAAAATATCCTGTTATGACTTTATAATCAATGATTGCGGTAGGGATGAGCAAAAGCAGGGCCCATTTATACAATAAGGCGATAACGAAACCGGCAAGGAAATAAATGCCGATCAGTGTAACGATCATAATTATTGCTCCTATGATCGAGTTGCCGCCCAGGCTAAATTCATTTTTTCTTTCTTGCATGATAATTTTATCCTTTTCTTAATTCAACCTAAAATTAAGGATTTTGTTGAGAAGATTGGACTTATGTTAGACAAGTGTGCCTTGTTTTTTGACAGTAATCCTAAATAAACCTATTTTTGGAAAAATTTTTAAAAATGAATAAATATTATTTTGGCCTGCTGGCTGTTGTTTTTATCATGACCGGATTTATCAAATATCCTGAATCCGGAAATGTTAAAGTGGTTTGTGAAGTAGATGGTTGTATTGCAACATTAAAGCTTTATCGATTTGATGGCGTTTCTTTTTCAGTGGTCATGAATGGAGAGAAGACGGACAAAGGATATGTTTTCCAGGTACCGAAGTCGAATCCTGTTTTTTATTATGTAGGAATGAACGAGCAAATGGTAAGACCGGTTATTTTAGGAACGGAAGATAATGTAAGTATTTCGGGGAAGTGTGACAGGATGCGTTCTGCCCGGATCACTTCTGCCCTGAACACGGATTACGATATTCTCAAAACCCAATTGAATGATTATAATCGCGACAAGCAACAATTGATTCGCCAGATCCAGCAAACCACAAATGCTGACATCATCAATAATCTAAAAGTTAAATTGAAAGTCGTCGATGATCAGCAATTGAATTTGCTGGATTCCCTAAAAAAAGTAAATCCATATTTTGCCAGGGTGGTCGGGTTGAATATTTTTCCGAGCTACGAAAACTATGGGCAAAATTATACCAACGGGCTCGATTATTTTGCCAATGAATTTTTCCAGTTCGCGGATTTTAAGGAGGAGGTTTATGGCCGGCTGCCATGGACTTACGAAGCTTTTAAAAGTTATGCCACTACGCTTTCAAGTGTTGGTCTGCCAAATGATAAGCACCAACAGATTCTGGATATAGCACTCAAGCGTGTTCCCGAAGGAAGCGATGCCTATAAACTGGCCATTGGAGGCATCATGGCGGCGCTGAATCAAAATAACCATGAAAACTATTCTTACTTCACCCAGAAGTTTATCGATGTGTTTAAAACAAAGGATCCTGAAACCACTGCACGCATGCAAAGTGAGTTGAACAGGAAAAAACAACTTCAGGTAGGCGGAGAAGCTCCTGATTTTAGTGGAAAGACCCCTGCCGGAGAGACCCTGACACTCTCTGATTTTCGTGGCAAATTGGTGTTGCTCGATTTTTGGGCCAGCTGGTGTGGACCTTGTCGCCGGGAAAATCCGAACGTCGTAAAAATGTACAATAAGTATAAAGATAAAGGTTTTGACATCATCGGGATCAGCCTGGATGATAACAAAGACCGTTGGGTTGGAGCCATTGAACAGGATGGTCTGGACTGGCATCACATCAGTGATCTTAAAAAATGGCAAAGTGAATATGCAGCCCTTTATGGAGTGCGCTCTATTCCTCATACCGTGTTGCTCGACCAGGAAGGCAAGATCATCGCGCGCGGATTGCGAGGTGCAGCACTGGAAAGTAAGGTAGCGGAAATTTTAGGGGAATAAGGTGAAGTTTGCTCCAAGGTAAAGATTTGAAAAATGATTTCTCTACCGTACACTTTTGCGGGAAGTCCTGAAAATGCATGGTTGGTCCTCGCAGAAAACGCAGAAAAACGCAGATGGAATATAATGACATTCCGTACTTTAGTCGGAAAAACAAGGCAAAATTTTCGAAAATGATCAGCGAAAATCAGCGGAATCAGCGTGACACAAAAAAGTGTACGGTAGCGAAAAAATGATTGCCCTTTTACATGGAACATAAACATGAGTCATCTTACCTTAGGGGCAGGAAATTAAATTTGGTAAATTTGAAATGAAAAAATAAGGAAGCGGCATAAGACTATAATGAGTCATTTGTCATTAAGACAGTTCGGGATAGCCAGTCCCGCTTCCTTTTCTCTGTTTCACCTCGGACAGTTTGTTAGGCAAAAAGCCTGAGTAAGATAGATGAGGCATAACAGAAGTTATTTTATCAACACAAATTTACCGATTTAGTATGAAACAATCTGATCGTTTTGTAGGAATTGACATATCAAAAGATAGTTTTGATGTCTGCGTTTTATCACAAGGGGCTCTATTAGAAGAAAGCCGTTTTAATAATGATGCTCAAGGTTGGCAAAAGTTTGCTAAAAACCTTAGTGATCAGGACTTATGCATAATAGAAGCAACGGGATCTTATCATGTAGGGTTGGCATTATATTTAGTTGAGCATGATAAACGTGTTAGTGTAGTCAACCCTTTGCGTGTAAAGTATTTTTCTCGATTGAATCTCAAGAGGGCAAAAACAGATAGGGTAGATGCTTATGTTATTGCCCAGTATGGCCAAGTATTTAAGCCTGAAAGTTGGACAGCTCCACCGACACATTTAAGACAACTTCAACAGTTAATGACAGTTTCTGCACAATTAACAAAACAAAAGACGGCATTAATCAATCAACAAAAAAACTTTGAACTTGTACCAGACCCCAGTAAAGAAGCCCTTGAAATAATAAAGTGCCAAATAGTAAAATTAGAGAAACATTTACAAGAAATACAATGCCTTATCAATAATAGCATTAAAGAACATTACAAAGAATTAGAGGCTTCTTTACGATCAATTCCCGGTTTAGGTCCCAAAACGGTAGCCACCTTAATCCTAATAACTGGAGGCTTTACCAAGTTTGGATCATATAAAGCTTTGATAGCCTATGTGGGGTTAGCTCCTCGGACATACGAGTCAGGAGTAAGTGTTAAGGGAGCTTCACACATCTGCAAGTTAGGGTCATCCTATCTTCGAAAGTTACTTTATGAATGTGCTTTAAGTGCCAAAAGGTTTAACCCTGTATGTAAGGAACTATTTGAAAGACTCTATATTGCAAAGAAAAAACCATTTAAAGTAGCCATGATTGCGGTGGCCAATAAGTTGCTGAAAATCGCTTTCACTATAGCTATAACTGGACAAAAATTTGATCCGGAATACAGACTAAAACATTATTTTGCCAAATAAAATTTTCTGATTTTCCGAAAAAAATTTGGAGATGAACACAGTTCATCCCGAATTTCATCTAATCAGATTAAATTCGGGATTTTTCTTTTACAAAAGAAATAAACCGCAAAACCTGCCTTCCGTCGCGGCAGCAGGCAAGGTTTAAAACAAGTAACCGCAAAATTTAGAAGTGTTTGGGTCGTGTGTTAGGTGTTTTGCGACAAAAAATGACTTTTTTCCAAAACCCAAACCTTTTGCCCACTCACTTTTACACCTGCCTTCCTGCGTCAGCAGGCGAGGTTTTAAATTCCTTGTTTTACATTTTACATTTAAAAAATACTTCAAATAATCAAAAAATTTCTATTTCAGACAGTTTTTGAAAATTCGGGATGAACTCATGTTTATGTTTTAAGGCACCTCACTGTCCGATACTATCCATTCTTTTCGCAAAGGTTTTTATAATTTCCAGTGTTGAAGTATCAATATCATAAACCGAATACCAGCCCTGGTATTCAAACGGGGGATCCCCGATAAAATCATCCCCTGCTTTCCAGACGGCTTTGGGCGTGGTTGGACGGCCTTCTCCTGCCCATGCCCAAAAATTACCTCCCGCAACAGGAAGTCCGTCTTCCGCCAGTTGATGGATTAAAGAGAAAATTTCTTTGTAATAGACATCTCTCTCGTTGGTAGAGGAGTGAGGATCATAATTTTCAAGATCCCGGGCAATGCCAAATTCTTCCAAAACAATCGGCATTTGTAGCTTTTGGGCGATTGAAACATGCTTTTTTATATAATTTTTGGCCTTGTCCAGTGCTTTTTGAAAAGACTCTCCGGCGTTTTCAGGTTGGTACCAGCCCCAGTTTTGAATCCATACATGCATGGTCGCATAGTCAATATTTTTGATCTTATGTTCTTTTTTAAATTTACTGCTCAGAGGTAAAAAGGCATTGCCTTCGCTTCCGATACTCACCAAATGATTGGCATCGGCTTGTTTGATGAAAGCAGCGGTGGTTTTGATCCAGTTCCGGTATGCGTGGTTGTTCAGGAAGGCTCTGGGTTCATTAGCCAATTGCCAGGCCATGATGGTCGGATCTTCTTTATAGGCAATGTTGGAGATGGAGTTCGTGCGTTGAAGGATGTAGTCAATATGAGCCAGGTAAGCGGTACGGGCAGCTTTATTGTTAAAAAACCGGCTGGAATATTTTATGTATTTCAGCCACTTTCCATTTTCAGCCGGAGGAGGATAGGGAATTGGGATCCCGGTTGCCCAGTTGACATATTGGGCAAAACCGCCCGACCATGGCCACATATTATTGAGACAAACGACAGCGTTCATATCCCGTTTTGCCATCTCTGTCAACAAAAAATCCAGCCCTTTGAGCAAATTTTCGTTGTATACCCCTGGAGCCGTCTGAAGCGCCGGGGACATTCTCCAGGGTTCGGAATCCGGGCCTTCACTGGCAGCCATGATGCGCAAATTATTAATGCCCAGTGAGTGTAAATGATCCAGTTCCCGCGTAAGTCTTTCCCGGTAGGCCTGATGATCAGCGATGCCGAGGTTCATGCCATACCATAAATTTGTCCCTATGAAATAATAGGGTTTGCCGTTTTTGAAAAATTGTGTTTTATCCACAGCAATAAAGTCTTTTGGCATAAGCGTAATGGGTTGTCCATAAAAACGGGTCGATAAAAAAAATAAAAAAAGGACCAACAGGCTGCGGTAAAAGGCTGCGTTTTTAAGCATAACTACTTTTTCCGATTAATCCAGCGTAAAATGCGGGTTGTAAACGAACCCAATGAGGTATTGGAGATTTCATATTTTTCATTTTGATTGAAGGTATTGCGAAAAAAAAACACCGAACAACTCAAACGCTGCCCGGTGTTTTGCCTGATGAAGATAAAATCATTTATCGCGCGAATGAAATAGCTCGTTTTTCGCGGATGACCGTCACCTTGATCTGACCGGGATATTGCATTTCATCCTGTATTTTTTCAGAGATCATGAATGCGAGATCATCTGCGTATTGGTCAGAAACTTTTTCTGATTCAACGATGACGCGCAATTCACGGCCTGCCTGCATTGCGTAAGCATTTTGCACCCCTTCGTGAGCGAGTGCCAGTTCTTCCAGTTCGGTGATTCGCTTGAGGTAGCTCTCCAGAATTTCCCTACGGGCACCCGGACGGGCTCCTGAAATGGCATCACAAGCCTGGACGATCGGAGAAATGATGTTATTCATTTCAATTTCATCGTGGTGGGCTCCCACAGCATTGATAACTACTTTGTGTTCGTTGTATTTTTCACAAAGTTTCATACCGTGGATGGCATGTGACATTTCACTTTCTTCTTCCACTACTTTACCTATATCGTGTAATAGTCCTGCGCGTTTGGCCAGCTTAATTTGTTTGGGATTGAGCCCGAGCTCTGCGGCCATCACGGCACAAAGATTAGCGGTTTCCATAGAGTGCTTGAGCAGGTTCTGACCATAAGAAGAACGGAAGCGCATCCGGCCCACCATTTTTACGAGATAAGGATTAAGGCCGTGAATATCAAGATCTATAACGGTACGTTCACCGATTTCGATGATCTGTTCTTCAATCTGGCTGCGGGTTTTTGCCACGACCTCTTCAATACGTGCCGGGTGGATACGGCCGTCAGCGACCAGTTTCTTCAATGAAAGCCGGCACACTTCTCTCCGGATCGGATCGAAACTTGAAATGATGATCGCTTCCGGAGTATCATCTACGACGATTTCTGCGCCTGTGGCAGCTTCGAGGGCACGAATGTTACGGCCTTCTCTACCGATGATCTGTCCTTTAAGGTCATCCGATTCGAGGTTGAAGACGGAAACGGTATTTTCAATGGTATATTCAGCGCACATACGCTGGATGGTCTGGATGACAATCTTTTTGGCTTCCTTATTGGCCGTGGTTTTGGCTTGCTGAATGGTTTCCTTTCTCAAGGCTAGAGAATCATTTTCAGCTTTGGCTTTGACGGCATCGAGTAATTGTTCTTTGGCCTCCTGTTCAGAGAGTTTTGCCACTTGTTCCAGGGCTTTGATATGGAGTTCGTTGGCAGCACTTAACTCTTCTTTCTTTTTGGCGACAATTTTCAACTGGGTGTCCAGATTCTCCCGGATGGTTTTCAATTCGGCCTCTTGTGCTTCAATTTCCAGTTTTTGGTTTTCAAAAGATCTTTTTCCTTCTTCAAATTTTTCCTGGTTCTGCTTTAATTCAAGTTCCAATGCCTTGATTTCCATTTCACGCTCCTTCATTTCGACCTTCTGTTCGCTTTTGAAATTTTCGAACTCTGAGCGGTAGCGGGCAAATTTATCTTTGGCTTCCTGAATTTTTCTTTGTTTGGTCTTTTCATTTTTTATTTCAGCCTGGCTGATCAATTTTTCCACCTTCATGTCGGCCTCAGATTCTATTCTGCTGGCGGAAATTCGGGCTTCTTTGATGATCTGGTCAGCTTTCGCATTCATCTCTTCGATCTTGCTTTTATTTGCCTTGCCGGTGATGAATTTTGCTACAATAAAACCCACAATCAGGCCAATGACGACCCCTATGCCTATTGATATTATATCCATAATGGTTTGTTTTTATGTATTTATATAAAAAGTCAGCAGGTAAAACAATTACCTGAATCCCTGAAATTTAAAAAAAATATAAAATGAGAAGAGAGAAAAGATTGGATTATTAAAATCAACTTTTTCGGAAAGAGGCCTAAGTAATATTAAATGATGAACTGAGCAAATACTTATTTAAGTAATTGTTCAAGCAAAATATCAATATTTTCCAGCCTTTGAACTAAAACATCATCTTCGAGGGCTACGTTGGACAAGCGGGTTTTATAATTATCGACTGCGAAGGTTAGTGCTGCCATCGCGAGGCAATCCTGTTTGTCTTTATTAGTGTATGTCAATTGAAAATCATTTACTTTTTCATTGATTTCATTCACTATTTTTCTGATGGACGGTTCATCCCTTTCCTGAACCTTTAGCGGGTAGGGTCTGCCGGCAATAACAACCGTTATGTTTTTAACATCGTGCCCGTCCATAATTAATTATTGTGTAACCATTCAATACACTTGTCTATCTCTTTAATGTATTGATCCATTTGCTGTTTTAGTTGCTCCGAATGCTCTCTGTCCTCATTTTTTTTACTGGTAATTGCCTTTTGCGCATCCAGTAATTTTTCGTTCAAAGCATTCACTGTATCTCTTTGAAGATCCAGTTCAACTTTTTGTTTTTCATTTTCGTTTTTGAGGGATAAATTTTCTTTTTCCAGCCGCTCTACCTTGAGGGCCAGTTGCCTGATTTTTAGTTCTATATTTTCAAATAAATCTGTGACTGACATAATCGACGCTGTGGCGTAAATTAAATTTAAAAAAAATTAAAAATCCAATCACATAGTTTTCTATGTGCCCGGGGATCAGTTCAACAGATCGAAAACAAAAAATGTTTTTTCCCGATCTGTTTTTATTTTCTAATTACTGCTCCCAACTGAGACTCATAATTTTGGATCATTTGGGACATAATTTTTTCGATATCCTTATCCTTCATTGTTTTTTCAGGATCCTCGAAAATAAAACTCACGGCATAAGACTTTTTACCAGGGCCTAATTGCTTTTCGCTTTCATAGACATCAAATAAGTTGATGTCTTTTAACAATTTTTTCCCGGTCTTCGCCGCAATTGATGCAATATCAATAAAATTTACGGATTTTTCAACAACAAGTGCCAAATCTCTTCTTACGGAAGGATATTTATTTAGAGATTCAACTATAATGTTATGTTTACGGCATGCCTTGAAAATGGGAGCCCAGTTGAACTCAGCATAAAATACCTCTCCTTTTAAATTTAATTTATTGATCAGGGGGGTAGCCAGTTTACCAAAAGAGACTATTTCCTGCTCTCCACGGTGATAGCGCATTCCAAAAGAAAAAACATCATTTTGGATCGCTGAGGACTGGTAAGTGGTGACGCCAAGGCGATTGAGAATATTGGTGACAAACGCCTTGAGGGTGAAGTAACTGGTCATGGCTTTTCCGTCATTAAGCCAGCTTTCAGGATGACGTTTGCCCGTCATAAAAAGGGTCAGCTGTTCTATTTCACTATACCCGTCATTTATTTTTCGGTAGGCTTTTCCAAATTCAAATAACCGCAAATCCGGACTCTGGCGGTTTTGATTCCGCGCAATGGCTTCCAGCCCGCTGAACACCATATGTGGCCGCATGATGTCCAGGTGAACATTGGAAGTGTTGTTGATATAAACCAGGTTTTCCCCGGTAACATCATGCATGATATCTTTATAATAGCGTGATTCTGAGAGCGAAACCGCCATCATTTCATTGAATCCGTTTGCCGCCAGGTAATCGGCTATTTTATTCCGGACATTATTCGGGTCTGGGTACAGTCCTGTAATTACAGCAGTAGAAATATGACCGGAAATGGGCACATTATTGAAGCCGTAAATTCGCAGAATTTCTTCGATTAGATCCGCTTCCCGGGTGACGTCCGCTTTGTTGGTCGGCACGGCAACCATGAACCCATGATCATCTTTTTCCAGAATTTCCATATCCATGGCCTCCAGAATGAAAGTGACTCTTTCAGGAGGTATGTTCACGCCTATCATTCGATTGATATTGGCGTAAGTAGATTTGATCCTTACCGGTTCAATAGGTTTCGGATAAATGTCTACGATGTCTGAAGCAATTACTCCGTTGGCGAGGGCTTTGATGAGCATGGCCGCCCGCTTTAGCGCGAATACCGTGACATTGGGGTCACTGCCCTTTTCAAATACTTTTGCCGCATCGGTACGAAGATTGTGGCTCATGCTCGACCGGCGGATGTAACCTGCGTTGAAGTGTGCCGCTTCTAGGAAAATATCTGTGGTTCCCTCCTTGATCCCCGAATCAAATCCTCCGAAAACGCCACCGATACACATGCCTTTGCCCTCACCGTCACAGATCATCAGGTCTTCCCCGCGGAGTTTCCGCTCTGTTCCTTCAAGACTCTTGAAAATGGTGCCTTCCGGAAGGGTTTTTACAATGATTTTTTGTCCTTTTATGGCATGAAAATCATAGGCATGCAGCGGTTGACCTAATTCGTGTAAAACGAAATTGGTGATATCCACTATATTGTTGATGCTTTTTACTCCAACCGCTTCAATACGCCGCTTGAGCCAGTCGGGGGATGCTTTGATCTCCAGATTTCTTATAGCAACCCCCGAAAAACGAGGGCATGCTTCGGTATTTTCCACCACGACTTCAATAGAAAGGTCGTTGCTGTCGATTTTAAAATCATCGACTTTAGGCATGTTAAGGGAACCGCTGTATCCATAATTAACTTTCAAGGCAGCGGCAAGATCCCGGGCCGTTCCAATATGATTGGTGGCATCGGATCGGTTGGGGGTCAACCCGATTTCAAAAACATAATCTGTTTCGAGATTGAAATAATCTTTTGCTAAAGTCCCTATTGGGGTATCTTCCGGCAAAATCATAATCCCTTCGTGGCTGGTCCCCAGTCCCAATTCATCCTCTGCACAGATCATCCCTTCGGAAACTTCTCCGCGAATATTTCCCTTTTTAATTTGCCATGCCTTGCCATCAGGTGCATATAAAGTAGTGCCGATGGTGGCTACCAAAACTTTTTGTCCGGCCGCGACATTGGGGGCACCGCAAACGATAGCCAGGTCTTCCTCTCCGCCAATATCTACTTTCGTTACGGAAAGTTTATCCGCATTGGGATGTTTGCCGCAGGTTTTGACCTGACCGATCACGATCCCTTCCAATCCCCCTTTAACGGATTCAACTTCTTCTCCGCCCTCCACTTCAAGTCCGATATCGGTAAGAATTTCACCCACTTTTTTGGGGTCCAGGTTTATATCTATGTAATCTTTGAGCCAGTTTAAAGAAATATTCATTATCGATTTATACTTTTCTGTTTAAGCGGGCAAAGATAGGGATTTGAGTCCAAAGGTGTCACTTTTTAGGAGACAAAAAAGGGAATGATACCGATAGCCAGAAATACTGTTCACATTTATTTCGAAAAAGGATCATTTATTTCAAGGTGGCTATTTGTTTCAGCAAACTTTTGCCTTTGTAAAAGTCATTGTTTTTTTTTGGAGCCCCCGCTATTTTTGTAAAAGGATGAAAAATGTCCCAACCTCAGCCTGGTAATATAATGTCTAACAGGTTAGGATGTTAAAAAATTCCATTTGATAAAAATTTAGGTTATGAAAAATTATTTGTTCTTTTTGATTTTAGGGTTTCTTCTTTTTTCCGAGTGCACCCCTGAAAATGTCACTCCTGGTGATGATACGAATTTAATCACTTTTGATTGCGAAAACAGTGATGGTTGTGTTTTGGTGGATGCCAATAACATGTTCGGCTTCAACATTTTCAAGGCTTTGCACGATGAAAACCCGGATGAAAATATTTTTATCTCTCCTTTGAGTATCAGCACGGCGTTGACCATGACACAGAACGGGGCGGACGGAAATACCAAAACCCAGATGCAGGAAGTATTGCAAACACAGGGGCTTGATATACAGGCAGTCAATGAGGCTTATAAATATTTATTGACCACCTTACCCGATCTGGATCCTTCCGTCCAGCTAGACCTGGCCAATTCCATCTGGTACCACCAGGACTATCCGGTTTATCCGGAATTTTTGGAGGTGAATGCCACTTATTTCAATAGCGAAGTTGTGGATGCGGATTTCAGGAATCCGGCAACCGTTGACCTGATCAACACCTGGGTAAGCGATAACACACATGGAAAAATCCCGACGGTACTCAGTGAAATTCCCGATGCCGCCATCATGTACCTGATCAATGCCATATACTTTAAGGGAGACTGGCAGTACACCTTTGATGAAGAACAAACTTACGAAACAAACTTTTACCGCCCGGCGGGTGATCCTGTTCCTGTGGATATGATGGGTTGGGAAGGAACAACAGCTCTTTCGTATTTTGAAAATGACCTTTTCCAGGCCGTGGATCTTCCTTATGGTGATGGCACTTTTTCCATGACTTTAATGCTCCCGAAAAACGATATTGGCATCGGCGGAATCGTTCCTCTGCTCAATCAGGAAAACTGGGATAGCTGGATAAGTGCTTTCGCTTCCCAGGAGATGATATACAAAATGCCGAAGTTTAAACTTGACTACAAAAATGAACTCAAGGATATACTGTATGCCCTGGGCATGGAGGATTTGTTTACCGAAAGGGCTGATTTATCCAAACTGGGTCCGGGCGGGCTGGTGGTGAGCAAAGTCTTGCATAAATCTTTCCTTGAGATCGACGAGCAGGGAACGGAAGCTGCTGCTGTAACGGTCATTGGCATTGAAACGACATCAACGGAGCCATCAAAACCATACATGATCCTGGACCGCCCGTTTCTCCTTTTTATCAGGGATAATGTAACCAACAGTGTTTTATTTATGGGGCAAATTCAGGATCCTTCTTAATCATCTAAAACAAAAGCTATGAAAATTTATTTGTTATCGTTTGTGCTGCTTATTACGGCCTTCGGCTGTGAAAAAAATCAATTGACTCCTGATCAGGATTTAGCGGGTTATTGGATCAATCCTCAATGGGACAATAGCGGGTTGGTCACCTATGATCGTGCTGACGGTTTTGTGGAGGGGTATGGGATTGCCTTTTTTGAGGATGGTTCCCTTCTTGAAAGAAAAAATGAAGGATGGTGCGGAACCCCGCCCATCAGTTATGGCGATTTTACCGGAACCTGGGAAGAGCAGGAAGAAGACATCATAAAAATCAACTCTACTTATTGGGGCGGTACTCTTGAATTGACCTGGAAAATAATTTCAGTGGATGAGACGACTCTTGTGGTGGAAATTATTGATTGATACAAAGTTTAGTTGAGAATTCAAAGTTGCGGGTTACTGTTCATGGGGTTTTCTAGCTCTTGAACAGTAACCCGCAACTTTTTTTGATCTTTTTAAACTTCGCAAAAGAAATAGCGTTATCTTTGTAGAATCAATCTAAATAAGGAAAAAATCATGGAAAATAAAGGAGAAAATCGCCCATTGATGTTGTATTCGGAGCAAACACCCAATCCGGAGACACTTAAGTTTGTAACCAACCGCATGTTGCATAACGGAACGGCTGATTTTAATACAGTTGAATTGGCTGAAGAGTGGTCTCCATTGGCAAAATCTTTGTTTGACCAACCTTATGTCAAAGGCGTTTATATCAGTAATAATTATGTCACCATCACCAAGGAGATTAACTATTCCTGGGAAGATATCATGCTGGTGGCCAAGGAATTTATTAAGAATTACCTGAACAATAACGGAGCGATTATCAATGAAGGGTTTGCCGATGCCCAGTTGAAAATGGCTGCAGAGCGTGAAGGCGATAACTACACCGGACGTGATGCGGAGATCGTCACCAAAATAAAGGATCTTATCGAGACTTATGTAAAACCTGCCGTGGAGATGGATGGCGGTAATATCGCATTTAAAGGTTATGACCAGGGAAGAGTTACTGTTTTGATGCAAGGCTCCTGCAGTGGATGTCCTTCCTCGACCATGACGTTGAAAGCGGGTATTGAGGGAATGTTGCAAAGAATGATTCCTGAGGTAAAAGAAGTTGTGGCAGAAGCCGGATAATTTTGCCAGGAAGGGTTATAAAAATAACAAACATGAGACATCCCGAATTTCATCTAATCAGATTAAATTCGGGATTTTTCTTTTACAAAAGAAATAAACCGCAAAATTTAGAAGTGTTTGGGTCATGGGTTAGGTGTTTTGAGACAAAAATTGACTTTTTCTCCAAAACCCACACGTTTTGCCCACTCACTTTTACACCTGCCTTCCTGCGTCTGCAGGCAGGTTTTACATTTAAAAAATACTTCAAATAATCAAAAAATTTCTATTTCAGACAGTTTTTGAAAATTCGGGATGACACATGTTTGTTTAGGCTTCCTCCTCGTTTTTCAGATCTTTTTTGAGGGTGCAGCAGAAAACAGCTCCTTGCCCCTCATCTGATTCCACCCAGATGTTTCCCTGGTGTTGTTCAATAATCTTTTGACAAATGGCCAGGCCCAAACCGGTTCCTGGGTGTTCGCCGTTGCTGTGCAATTTTTTGAACAACATGAAAATTTGTTTCTGAAACTCTTTACGGATGCCAATGCCGTTATCTGCGACACTTATTTTCCAGTAGTCGCCGAAATCTTTCATGGATAGGATTACCTGTGAAGGGACTTCCGGTTTTCTGAATTTTATGGCGTTGGTAATGAGGTTCAAAAACAACTGCTTCATTTTGGTCGGGTTGGCGAAGATCATTTTCGGGAGTTCTTTGACTTTTACCATGGCTCCTGTTTCCTTGATATAACCCTCAAGACCTACAAGAACTTCTTTCAGCAAGTCTTTGGTTTTTATTGGTTCAATACTATGGTTTTCTGTATTTACCCTGGAATAGGTCAGCAGGTCTTCGACAAGGTTGTTCATTTGCGATGCACCGCTTACGATCAGGTTAATATGATTGATAGCAGATTCATCGAGTTGCTGGGCATATCTGTTTTTGAGGAGTTCTGCAAAATTTCTGATGGTTCTAAGTGGTTCCCGGAGATCGTGTGACGCGATGTAGGCAAAATTTTCCAGTTGGAGATTGGAGTCAATGTATTTTTTTAATTGTCTGTTTTTTTCATCGAGTTCATTCAAATGTTCTTTCAGTGCCTCCTGGGCATGTTTTATTTCCGAGATGTCGTTGAAAATGGCGATGACTTCAGTTGGAGATACAAGGTTAATTCTTGCCTCATAATGAAACATGATGCCGTTTTTGGGCATCAAAAATTCAAATGTTTGTACAGCGCCCGATTCAATTGATTTTTTTATGTTGGAAAGAATGGCCTGGGTGATATAGGTTGGAAATACTTTGGTCAGTTTTTTACCTTTTAACGACCCGGATCCGGAAATGAAATTTTCAATTTCCTTGCTGGGATAACAATGGAGGAATTCACCCTCGTTGCTGATCAGGAATTTAGCTCCCGGCAATGCCTGGAGAATTGCACTTTGAAGTGCCTCGCTCTTTTTTAATTTTTGTTCCGGCAAGCTTAAATTTTCTTCTGTAGATCCAACTTTAACCTTTTCAAGGGTTTGCTTTTCAGCTCTAAAATAGGTTTTTCCTGTTTCTTTAAAGAAAATTTGTTGTGCTAATTGACGGGACATCCAATCTTTTTTTGCGATGTCAGAGGTTTCCTCATGTTGCATTTCTGAAGGTTTAGTTTGTTCTGTAGTATGTTTTCAGTAGATTCGGATAAGGAAGATCATAAGGGTTTTAAATTTTATGATCCCGCTATCCTAGATCTGCTGCATTAGGGGTAGTGTAAATAGTGTGACATTGTTGCTTTCTTTGAAGTACGGTTGTTTATACGTAAAAGGAGGGGTTTGGGATTCAAAAAAGATCAGAAATTTGTAAAAAAAGGGATAAAATCTCAAAAAAAAGATTTGGAGCCCTTGCTCCAAATCTTTTTCATAAATTTTGACTTAAAAAAAATTGATTTTTTTAAAAAAAAGTACCATAACAAATGTGTTATTTAACCAAAATTTTCTCAGTAAACAACTCGTTTCCAGAACAGATTTTTATAAAGTAAATGCCCTGGGGCAATGCAGATATATTCAGTGCCATATGGTGGCTGCCGGGGTTGAAGTCTCCCGCCTCTCTGCTCAAAACACGGCCATCTCCCGAAATTATTTCGAAAGTCATCGAGGCATTCCTGTTGAGATTAAAGTCAACGTTAACCACTTCTCCGGCCGGATTCGGAAAAATAGCATAATGATTATTGTCTAAAGTTTCCTGAACAGGGTTGGGGTCGCCTGCATTTACGACAGTGCCTCTTCCATCGGCAAAGGCGCAAACCACATCTCCTTCATCAGAATAAAGGCAAGCTTCGGTATGGTAGTTGAACATATCCGTTATCTCAATATCATCGACATACCAACCTGTACCGTCCTCTGTTTGCCCGGCTTCTTCTCCATCCGAACCGAAGCGGAAGCGAACCAGGATATACTCCCCGAGGAAGGGAGACAGGTCGATGTAAGATTCCTTGTACTCGAGGTTCTGGCCCCAAAAGGCATCTACGTTGGTTTGTGAAAAAGTCAAAAATGCAATGCCTCCGCGGTATGGGTTTCTAAACACCTGTGCGGAAACTTTTTCCCAGCTTTCGCCTCCGTCCACAGAGATGTCAACGTAACCGCCATCGGTTCCTGGTTCGGTGTCATATTTGTGAAAAAAACGCAATACAGGCTGGTTGCCGTAAACAGGAAAGGGGTCAAAAAAATAAAGCACCTGGTCATTACGCTCTTCCGTATCCGGCACAAACCATGAATAGCTGCCGGAATGGGGATCTGCACCGGAGATATTCCAAATGGCGGTTCCCGTAAGGTTATCAAAAACCCATTTACCGTCCCCATCTTCAACATCATCCAAAAACTGGCTTTGGGAGAAAAGCGTAATGGATGTACTTAGTTTATAAGAAATCGTTCTGGAATCTCCTGGTGGCAGATCGCCAATTGCAAAGGAAAGCATGTTGTCCAAAATTTCAACTGTAGCTCCCGTCGCGGATCCATTTATGAATTCAGCTCCTTCGGGTATTTCATCATTGACGATGATTCCGCTGACGGTCCCTTCTTTATGATTTCTCACCGTTAAAGTAACGGTAATTTCATCTCCTGCATTGATAATTGGGGTCACCTCCTTGGCTATTTTCAATTCTTTAATACACTCGGGAAGCACCTCAAAACCTGGAAATCCGTCATTTCGATCAAATACGGAGCCTTGATCAGCATCATAACCTAATCCTCTTCTGGCAAACACTTCCCATATCAGGCAGGCATTGGCACCGTCAAAAAGGATGTCATCGGCAGCGAGAATGGCATTCCGGCCATCGATGAAACCAGGGTTACAGGGTTGATATTTCATCCCATCCATAACCAGTTGGATCGCCATGTTATTACCCCCTGATCCCGTGGTTTGATCTTCATCAAAACCATACACATCTACCATCGCCCAGTATAAATCCCAAAGCACATCAGTCCAGATTTCTCCCAAAGGGTGCGGCTTGTCGGTCCCAATGATGTCATCATAGGTCTGGTTGTTGATGTTCATATTGGTCGAATAAGGTAAGCGGCGGATACCGCTGCCGTTGACCCCGCTTTTGTTGACATAATTGCCAATTCCTCTCGGAGTGGTTCCTGAATCGCCGGGTTTTACGGTACTGACCAGGGTGAAAAAATCACTCCAGCCTTCGCCCATTTGCTCGTCGTTAAAAAGGCAGGCTTCCTGTGCAGGGCCTCCGGTCAGCCTGTTGGAAATGCCATGACCGTATTCGTGAATGATCACTCCGTTATCAAAACACCCGTCGAGTACGTTGGGTGTGCCGTCATCCTGCACCCCGAGTGAAACAGTAATGCCTTCTTCGATCAATTGACGGAAAACCTGGCAAGCGGATTGTTCGACTATTATGGTGGGAATGGTAGGCTCCTCCGTACTAAAACTGCCTCCCATGGTAGTTGTACCCTGTTGATAATTACAGATGATCACCGCTATAGCCCCCGCGGCTTCTGCATTGAGTGTCTTGCGTTCAAATACGCAGTCGCCCCGGTCGATCAGGGCAATTTTCCCATTTACTTCATCGGCATTTATTATCGTACCACAACCCAGAGATGGGTTGTTGCTGTTATCGAAAGCTTCAACTAATTCCCCAATAATGGGTTCCGTGGTAAGCGGCGGGCCGTAAATGGCGTGTCCTGTATTATACAAACCGGAAATACTGGTGGGCTCCAATACATTGAGCAGCTGCCCGCCAGGAGAGTTCCACAGGTACATTTGCATCCTGCCCGGTGCACCGTCGGCAGGAGTTGAAAAATTTGAATTATTGGTGCCATTACCATCCTGGCCTTCCGCGTTGACCGGATCACTTCCATACCCTTCCCCGGAATAATTCGTGGTCTGGAAATTACCGGCAGCTTCATCAAAACCGTAGTGGAAAGAGAAATCGTGAATGTAATTAACCGTATAAAAAAGTTGGGTAATAGCAGCTTCCTGGTTGGCTTCAGGTTGTAAAAGCGGATCGAATGGGAAATCAAAAATTAAGCCTGATCCCCCTTGAGGTTCATCTCCTGTTGAAGCATCATTTTCTTCCGTGTCGAGGTAGGCATGGGCGTTGTTGCCTCTAGTGATTTCATATTCCGCACCAGCCTGTCCATCAGTATCATGCCATCCAAAAGGAGAGGCAGCGGTATCGTGCGGATCTATTACCCATTCCCGATCCCCGTGAATAGGACTTTCTGTCGGAAGCGGAAATACATTATAACTTCCTTCGGTAAAATTAAAGTTTTTTGCCTGCGGGGAATAAGGTATTGCTACTTCCGTGCAATCATCATCGTCTTGTAATGTTCCATCTGTTGAAAAGTTGCAATATAGGGTAAGGTCGTTTTGTTCAATTATTGCTCCGGTTACCGCATCTACGTGAATATTCCACATGTCGGGAGAATCTTTTGAATCGATCATGAGTTGCCAGGATAGCCGGACTTTCCCTGTGGATTGAATGGGGTGGAATTTTAGCTTAACCCTTATGTCGCTGTTGGAAATACTCCCGCCATCGAAAAGATATTCTTGTGAAGAAAGGGTTTTAATCAAATGCACCTGGTGACGGCCGCTTCCGGTATGAGCTGCTGCCAGTTGTATGGCCTGGAAGGCACTGATTTCCGGAGTGGAGGTATTGATCTTTGAAGCAAGATCAGGAATAAATGTGTTTGTTGCGAAAGCCACATTTCCTTCGGAAGTAATATGGATGCCGGCAATGGCATTATACACCCTGATCTCCTGATAAGTCTGGGTGAAATAGATATGTGTAATACCGGAATGTTTTGAGGTATAATGATCGCTGAGGTACAGGTTTTTAATATCATCCTGCGTTAGTTGCCACTTGGCTTTATTTTGTGTGAGGTAGCGTTCTGCAATATTGGAAGGATCGATCGCTTGGGTTATTCCCTTTGAAGGCAAACAACACATGATCAGCAGGGAAAGGCCAAATAAGGCGATTAATTTTTTCATACCGATTGAGCTTAATTTGTTTGGTGACAATTGCCGGGTAAAAGTAAAGAATAAAGGAAAAGCTTTTCCTTAAGGGATTCAAATTTATTCATTCTATCCGACAAATGGTGTGATTTCGGGGCGTAAGGCCTTTAAAACCAGTCGATAGGGTTTATTTTTAATTTATTGTTTTAAATACTTGATAAATAAAACAAAAATGTTTATATTTGTATTGGAACAATAACAGCTCATTATGAATCTTGAGATTTTAACCAGTAAAAAAGGGACAAAAGTAGTAACAGCGAGCAATCTTCATGCTGTGTTACAATTGGCGAATCACCATTTTGCAATTAATATTAAAAAATGGCTCGATGATGTTTACGAATTTCGTGACGGCATCAGAAAGCCGGAGAAAATGCGTGATTTTGCCCGCCGAAAGGTTAATGAAAATCCTATTTTGGACGACTATTATCTTTCAGTGGAACTGGCCAAACTGATTACCTTGAATTCGCGCAGTAAAGTCAAGCAAAAATATGCCAAGTGGCTGTTCTCTATTGAGGATAAAGTGGAGAATGCCGAATTGCTCACTTATGATCAGGTGGTGGCCGTTATTGAATTGACCAAAACCCTGGGACTGGTCTCCTGCCAGGAAGCCTGCGAACAGCAACACCTCAAAGTTTATGAGGACAGGAATGGTGGAAATGCTTCCAACTGGTGGTCGTACCGCGCCAGTATTCTCGGTTATTCAATCGATAGGTTAAAAGAAAAAATGTCCACTACGGGAACGTCCGCCAAAGGCAAATCCACCCGGAAATTACTGATGAAAACAGACAAGTATGAAATGATCAGAACCGGCGTGATCGATCTGTTTATGGCGATGGGGAAAAGTGATCGGTTTTCCCGGAACCTCGGCGATTTGGCCAAACTTTTTGCCAAAGAGCTTCACGTGGATATTTTTGACGATAGGGGAACCCTTCCTGCCTTCGCCCCGGAAGTCAACCGGGAAATCGTCGAACAGGTAAAACATTTAGAAAAGAACGGCATATTGGGCGTATGGCAATAGTAAAAAAACAAAGGCTGTCGAAATATTTCGACAGCCTTTGTAACATATTATGATCTTTTAAAAATCCTTATTCCTGCACAATGATCCTTTTTGTCAAGCGGGCACTTCCGTCAGTGAGTTTAACCAGGTAAACCCCGGAAGCATATCCTTCGAGTGAAAGGTTTGTTTTGCGTAGTCCTTTTTCAATGTATTGGGTTTGCAAAGCTTTACCATCAACACTGAATACTTCAATGACCACCCGGTCCTCTACTGCCGATGATAATTCAATATTAAGGTCTCCGGAAGTCGGATTGGGCGATAAAGTCACCCTTTTACCTCCCAGATCCTGGGTTGAGTTGACAGTATAGGTGAAAGTTAATGCTGAAGTGACGGCACTACCGCATTCATTCAAAGCGGTAACCCGCCAATAATATAATCCAGCCTCTGTAATATTCGACAGCGTATAAAGTGTACCCGGTATTGCTGCAGATTCTACAATATTGTCAAAAAGGGCATTGGTCGAAACTTCAACAAGATAATTCTCCGTATTCTCTGTGCCGTCCCATAATAATGAAATGTTAGGATCAAAGAAAGTGGATCCATTGCCCGGGAAGGTTTGAACGGGTAAACTTGGCGCGTACTGCAAGGTTACGGAAGTTGCCGCTTCTGATAGGTAAGTACCATCATTAAAAGAAAAGGTGATGGTAAATACGTCCGATGTAATTGCGGCAAATCCATTTACGGTAGCTGTAATGGTTGTTCCCGGGGTTACGTTACCTGGATCAACATTGTAAGACACGTTGAGGCTCTCTCCTGTTGAAGTCGAATAAGTAACGGATAATGGAGAGGCAAACCCGGCACCTACCTGCAAATTAAATGTCAGTTCATCCGCCAGACAAGTCGATTCATTGGTTGGATTTACAGAAACATTCAAATCCGGAATAGTGGTGAAACTAAAAACCTCCAAAGCGTCGCTGGATCCACATACTCCAATGGCCTGTACCGTCCAGTAGTATGTGGTGCCGTATTGCAAACCTGAAAGATTGTAATTGGTATTGGTTTGAGTATTGCTGAAAATAATGTTGTTAAAATCAGGATCGGTTGCCATGGAAACTAAATAACTGGTTGCATCACCGCCATTTACCCAATTCAGCGTTAGGCCGATTGGTGCGTCAACTGTTCCGTTGGCCGGTGAAGTTACAATGGCTGAAGCAGGAGGTCCTGTCAAATTGAGACTTAACGGCAGTGCTGCCATATCAGTGCCATCATTCCCAACAATAGAAACATTGTAAATTCCTGGAATGAACGCTCCTGAAATGGTAACAGTGGCCGTCCCTCCCGGTGCAATTGGGTTTTCACTAAACTCAACGACGGCTCCGTCAGGCAGGTTTTCAGCCGAAAGGGTTATTTCATCCCCCTGAAACCCAAGACCAGCAAGGATTTCAAAAGACAGCATTTCACCAACGCATGAACTGAAACTTTCTGTACCGGAAAAAAGCGCAACCTCATCAGGTACGGAGGTGCAGATCGTCAGATTCCAGTTGGATATTTCTCCTCCATCCTGGTTAAAAGCATCTGAAACGGCTAACGTCCAGGTCCCTGTCGGGTTTTCACCTATAAACGCACTAAACGCATTCAACGGCTGAAAATCGCCTTCAATAGCCGGGGAGTTCCCGCAGGAATTTTCAAAATCATCGGCACTGTTCGGAGCCGTATCATAAAAATTTGCATTGATATTGTCCCCATCACATCCATAAAAACTATTCGGAACCCCTGGTCTTTCAAAAATGATTATCGTCGTTCCTTCCGGAGAGGTAAGGGTTGCCGTAAGGTCTCCTATCCAGCTATGGGGAATATCCAGGTCGTCAATTCTTACATCAGAAATTAAACCCTGTAAGTTCACTTCAACTTCTGAGGTTACCGTTACTTCCCCTGAGTCGGAAATTTCAAGAGGAAGATCGGTGGGGGTAATTTGTCCGCAAATTATAGATGCGGTTGTAAAAGAATATATGTCGGAAGGGGGGGATTCCCCGCAAAGGTTAGAGCCGGTGACCATCCAGTAATAGGTCGTTTCAGAATCCAGAAGTCCGGTCATAACACTGGTTGAGGTGCCTGTGGATTCAAATATGATGTCAGTGAAACCAGGATCGCCAGCCAATACAAAATGGTAGGAAGATGCACCTGAAGTGGCTTCCCAACTGAATGCAGGAGCAAGAACTTCTCCCGCTGCATTGTTCACTGGAGCGGACAGTTGAACAGCCGATGGAATGCCTCCAAAAACATTAAGATACACGTTTGAAGTAACCGTCTGATCACTTCCCGTTCCGGTAATCGTAAGGGTATAGGCTCCTGTAGCCAGGCCGGTGGTATTGCTGATCGTTAAGGTCAAAGCAGAACCTGGAGCGGCAGGGTTGGTTGAAAATGAAGCACTGGCTCCGCCCGGTAATCCTTCAAGGCTTAAAGTTACTTCTTCGGTAAATGCTTCGCTTATATTAAGGCTATAGGTAGCATCGTTGGAAGCGCAGAGGCTGATATTAGGGTTATTGACGATAACGGCAAAACTACATACAGCCTGGCTTCTGCCATCCAGCACCATTACGCCTGTATTCTCAGGATCGAGCCAGTCTCTTAACCTGGAACTTGGAGTTCCTCCTCCTTCCCAGGAGCTGGCTACCCAGCCGAAGATGTCATAGTCGTCGTTTCCGCAGGATGCATTTCCGCCATGTAATTGGCCGATCACTCTTTTGTTGCTGTCAAAGAGAGGAGAACCTGATGATCCACCTTCCGTGGTACCAATGTCCCAGTCGGGAATGACCACGTGGTTGCCATTAGGGACTTCTGTTGACCCACTCCCCCAGGTACCCACATGAGGGGCATCAAATTCAAAACTGATGCGTTTTTCATCAGTACTTGGATGGTGAATGACGATCAGGGTGTCAGCACCAGGTAAGGTGGGCTCGGCGGACCAGCCTGAAAAAAAGGCATTGGCCGTCGAAGAAACATCATCATCCAGCTCCACAAGAAAGAAATCGGATGGCTGGTAATTGGCACGGTAAATTGATCCTGTGTTAAAATCGTCAAGGGAACCATCGCCGCCGCCGCCACTTTGTGGAGAGTTTGGCTGTCGGCAAACACTGTTGAAGTAGTTCCAGTAAACCACCAACGTTGGGGCATCACCGGCACTCATGCAGTGGTTGGCCGTCATAAACAACGGGGTGCAATCATTACGGGTATTGTTTACAAGGAACCCTGTACAGTAGGTAGTTCCTCCATTTCCATATACAGCAACGGACTGAATGATATCGCGATAATTATCCACAATGCCCCAGCCATCATCTGCCCCGCAGATGACATCGAGGTTGCAGGATCCTGAAACGATGGAAGTAAATCCCATGAAGTCGTGATTAACGGATTTTAGTTCCAGTTCCAGTTGATCCCGGTTGGCATCGGGCACCTGTACTTCGATCACCAATTCGTCGGCTTCGAAAACAGGGGTCCATAATTGTTCGTGATCTTCATTGTCGGCCGGAGTAAAAGGCCCCATCACTTTTTTCTTATCCATTGAATAAAGGATGAGGCTTCCGCCGTGAGGCATAAAAAATTTGGTAAAGCCCAGGTTGAGGGTTTTCGCACCCGTTGATTTTATGCGAAGGCGCCAAACAGCTGTACCATCGTCCATTAACTCCCAGTTTCCATGGGTGTCAGGCGTTATGTCCACTTCGATGGCCACCGCAAAATGGGGGGCAATCCCGGGGCCACGTCTTTCCAATTCGGCTTGCATTAAAGCATCGTTATCCTGCGCAGGCATTTCTGCCACTTCAACGGATGAAAGAGGAATTCGGGTTGGAGCAATCCTTTGATCGAATTGTTGAGCGAAAATGCTTCCTGTAAAAAGAAAGCATAGGAGGAGGATTTGAATTAATCTCATACTAGAAAAGGTAATTTTGTTTGTAAGAAAATGCCTGGTAAAAGGGCACTCAAAATAAAACTTGACCAAATGTAGTTTATTTGAATCATTAATTTTTGCTTTTTGGTGTTGTTTAATAGCAGGAGAAAGACAAAAAAATGCTTTATTTCGTCACACTTGCCGTTGACCTTTTTTGAAGGGTAAATAATATCTTATATCTTGCGGGAGTTATCACTATATTTTTTGAAGACCCGGCTTTTGAAGAACTTTTTGAACAATGGAAGACCACACTATATATTTTTATTTATTGGTGGCCGTTATGGCGATCGGGGTATTGCATTGTGTTTCCGTCGGGGTCCTCTTCTTTTTTAAACGATCAGGGGTTAAAAGAGCCAATTATTTTTTCGGCTTATTACTCATCGCTATTGGGCTGACTTTACTGCACAATATTTTCATCATTAGCGGAACTTATGAACAATATCCAAGGTTGAAATTCCTGCCGATCTATTTTACCCATGTCTTGCCAGTATCCCTTTTTTATTACGTAAAATTGTCGTTGTACCCTGGCTACAGGCTTAGGGCGAGTGATGTCAAACATTTTTTGTTGCCAGTTTTACAGTTTTTATTTTTTGTCATCATGTTTTTTATGCCGGTGGAATTTAAGAGCAAGGTCGGCCGCCATTTTTACAATCCGTTTTACGGGGCATTTGAACAGTTTTTGTACCTGGTCAATTTTGTCTCCTACATGTACTTTGGATATCGCTACATTATTCAACGGCAAAAAACGGTAATCAAAAATAAAGCACTGAAGCAAATACTTTATTTAAAAAAACTGATACAGGTATTGTTCGTTCTTTTTATGATCCATACGGCTTTTATCGTTGGAGATTTTGCAGGTTATGAATTGCTCAATATCAACCTGCAGACGGTAAAACCTTACGCGGCCTTAGGAGCCTTGTCTTTTGCCGCATTGGCTTATTGGCTGGGAACATACGGGTTCCAGGTTTTGCTCTGGGGCAGAAAGACTTTTGGCAAGGAATAAATTTATTTCCACTCGAATGTTTCAATCATTTTCATAATGTCTTCGCGCACAAATTCATAAACAGGAGCCAGGGAATCCGGTCTTGCCTGAGTATTGAAATAAAGTGCCGCACGGAAAAAATGATTCGTGGTGTCAGACAGAAAAAACTGAAAAGGGGAAGCAGAGGGGCCTTTCATTTCAAAAGCAAAACCACCCACATTATTGTGATTTTGAATAAGCATTTCTTCTATATAATTGGCCCGTTTATTGTGCCAGCCAGCCAGGTTGAAGGCGTCCTGCCTTAAGCGTTCAAAGGTATTTTCTGAGTCGATGGTTCGATAACTACAGTGAATACTTCCATCAAAAGCGGGGTAATAAATATTAAACCAGCATGGATGAATAGGAACTTCGTCAAAAAATGAAGTGTCCTGGATTATTTTGGCACTCACTGGAGCCATAAAGGTAAAATCGCAAAAACCTTCCTCAAATGGTTTATAGCCCTTTTCGGGAAACATAATACGCGGGAAGGCCCTTGGTTTGGGAGTATAACCAGCATCGTCAGCGCAGGAAAAAAGGATGGCTGCTAACAGGAAAAAAAGGAACGTTTTTTTGATCACCATTACAAAGTTTTAGGAAGTTCGATGCGTATTTGTTCAATACGGCGATTATTGACTTTTATGACTTTAAATTTAAAATCCTGAATGTCGAATTCTTCGGATAGTTCCGGTAATCTGCCTGCTTTTTCAAGGAGAATTCCGGCAAGGGTATCTGCTTCTCCCCTGATTTCTTCAAAAGTAATGGTGTCAATTTTTACTTGTCGGCAAAAATCATTGATAAGGGTTTTACCCTCAAAAATAAAAATGCCCTCACCCAGTTTTTTGTATTCAACATCGGCTTCCGTATCAAATTCATCCTGGATTTCACCGATAATCTCCTCCAGGATGTCTTCCATCGTCACAATTCCGGAACTGCCGCCGTATTCATCTACCACGATGGCCATGTGCATGTGTTCTTTTTGAAATTTTTTAAGCAGGGAATCAATTTTTTTTGATTCCGGAACAAAAAGAATATTTTTTCTCACCAGGAGTTTCCAGTCAAAATCTTTATCTTCATTCAAGTGACCGAGCAGGTCTTTAACGTACAAAATCCCCTTTACATTATCGAAATCCTTTTCAAAAACAGGAATTCGAGAATATCCCGATTCGCGCACAATTTCGACAAGTTCTTTATAATCCAGGGATTCATCAATAGCCACTACATCTACCCGGGGCCGGATGATCTGGCTGACGGAAACCTCGCCAAAATTGACAATGCGTTTTAAGAGCAGTACCTCTTGGCTGGTGGTTTGATTGGCATCCGCCGTAAGATCAATGGCTTCACCAATGTCCTGACGGTTGGCAAGGCTACCTCCGGGCCGGCGTTTTTCCAGCCGTTTTTCTATGCTGGTGGTCCAGTTGACGAGTACCAGGCTGAAGGGGTGGAATACCTTGCTGAGCAGCCACAAAGGGGTTGCCATTATTCTTGAAAGTCCGATGTTGTTGTGACGCGCATAAACCTTTGGAGCGATCTCTCCGAACAATACCAAGACAAAGGTTACACCAATAACGGTAATTAATAAACTCAGGACATTGGCCAGTTTCGCGCTTTCAAGAAAGTTGTCAAGATGAAATGCAGCGATCAGGCTTTCCGACCAGCTGTTGAAAATACTTTCAGGTAAAACCTTGTTTAATACAAATGTTGATAGAATCACAATGCCAATGTTGATAAAATTATTGGCAATCAGGATGGTGGCCAGAAGTTTTCTGGGCTCATTCATCAGGGAAATTATCCTGTGATTATTATCTTGTTTTAATGTTTCAAAATCAGTAGGACTCAGGGAAAAAAAGGCAACTTCCGATCCTGAGATCAAAGCGGAACTCATTACCATTAAAATAATTGCCAAAAGACCTATGATAACGTCAACGGAAGGTACGTTGTAGAGGAATAACGATAATTGAAAAAGCTGTATAAAACTATCCGGTTCAGGTTCCAAAATGAGGACTTAAGTCAAAAAATACTGAGCCTCCCGTAGGGGAGCTCAAATGAAATATTAAAACGGCAAATCGTCATCTCCTGCATCAATTACAGGAGGTTCGTCTGCCGGTGGAGGAGATGCTGCAGGGGCTGATTCTTCTGCCCTTCCAGCGTGAAAAGTATTGGCTTCATCGGCCGCAGAAGGGAAGTTGTCGCCCCCTTCATATGATTTATCACCGTCTCGCTTGCCCAGAACTCTGAAAGAATTGGCCACTACTTCTGTCGTTTTGCGACTATTTCCATCCTGATCCTGCCAGGAACGATGGGTTAACTTACCTTCTATATAAACCTGCATTCCTTTTTTTAGTTGTGCTTCTGCTCTCTCTGCAAGGGCTCTCCAAACGACAACATCGTGCCATTCGGTCAAGGTTTGCCATGTCCCGGTTTTATCTCTGTAGTTTTCATTTGTGGCAACTGAAAATTTTGCAACAACTGCTCCATTCTCCAAACGACGCACTTCAGGGTCACGGCCTAAATTTCCAATGAGGGTCACTTTATTAACCATAGTGTGTTTTATTTAGATTATTGTTATCCTAAATTTAGAAAAATATCTTCTAAAAACAAAGTTATGATTCTCGGGAATGCAAATTTACTCAAGTTTTCAATATCAACCCAAATAAAATCATCCGGATACTCCCGGGGCATCTCTTTGTTGACTTTCCAAAAGTTCGCGATAATTTTCTGATGGGTCAGTTGTTGCTGTCCGGTATGAATCAATTCCGCGACATTTCCCTGAAAGGAATTGAGTAATTCATGTCCGGCCAAACCGGGTTTTAACATTTCTGCCTCCTCCATGGCATGTGTTGATTCAAACAAGGGAAAGTCATACAGATTTTTCCAGATGTCTTTCTCTTTCCTTTTCCGGATCAAAATCCTGGCATTATGCTCAACAATGAAGTAATGAAAATAGCGAACCTTTTTTTTGATCTTTTTATTTTTCACAGGGAGCGCATCGATGGTGCCCCTGGCAAAGGCCAAACAATGTTCCCTGAGAAGACAATTGGAACATTTGTAGGCCCGGGGGGTACATACGGTGGCCCCGAGATCCATGATCGCCTGGTTGTATTTGCCGGGCTGATCGGTTAGGACCAGTTCCTGGGCCAGGTCACCAAACAGCCTGGCGGCTTCACGGTCGTCAATATCCACCTCGATCCCAAAAAAACGGGCCAGCACCCTGTAAACATTGCCGTCCACCACAGCATGAGGAAGATTAAAAGCAAAGGAAGCTATTGCGGCTGCGGTGTAAGGGCCAATCCCTTTTAGTGCCTGAAGTTCTTTAAGCGAGTTCGGAAATTTCCCGTCCAGCACCACGGAAACGTGTTTTGCTGTATGATGCATATTTCTTGCCCTGGAGTAATACCCGAGCCCCTGCCACAATTTCATGATCTCATCCTCGGAGGCTTTCGCCATATCATGCACGGTAGGATAGGCCCTTTTAAATTTTTCATAATAAGGAGTGCCCTGCTCCGTGCGCGTTTGTTGAAGAATGATCTCGGACAACCAGATCAGGTAAGGGTCCTTGATGCCTTTCCACGGAAGGGGGCGATCGCTTTGATCGTACCATTCCATGAGTTTCCGGGTAAAGAATTTTTTGTTTTTGAAGTCCATGGATGTTAATTCCTATTTCTGGGCATTGGCCAGGAGTATTGCCGCTACAATTCCGAAGATGATATTGGGGAGCCATATGCCGAGCAAAGGAGGCAATACCTGTCCGGTGGCAAAAACGATTGAAAAACGCGACAATAAAATATACATGGCGCCGACTCCTACTCCAACGGCCAGGTGGAAGCCGATGCCCCCCCTGACTTTCCTGGCAGCAATCGATACCCCGATCAGGGTCAGGATGAGAATGGTAAATGGTTCGGCGGACCGGCGGTAAAGTTCAATCTCATATTTTTCGCTGCCGCCGGTGCCCCGCGTTTTTTTGTCATTGATGAAAGTAGTGAGTTCAGGAGTGGTCATTTCAGATTGCTGGTTGAGGAAGTCCACGAAATCCGAGGGTCTTAAGTTAAAAGTAGTATCCATTTGTTTTCCCGTTCCTATGATCAAAGACTCATTCATATCATCGAAGGTACGAATCTGGTAATTGCGCAGCCGCCATCGATTGGGAGCGCCCAGCCATTCGGCAGGATTGGCTTTAAGCAAATAGACCAACTGGCCGTCTTTATATCGTTCCATCATGAAATTTCGGGCCGAACTGTCTCTTTTGTTGTATGAGTTTACATATATCTTGGTATCCGGCGAAAGAAACATGTGCACGTCACTGGTTTTGCCTTTGTCATTATTTTGCCAGATGAATTGCCGTTCAATATTGAGCCTTGTTTTGTTGCCTTTGGGAATAAAGTAATGGTTGCCGGCAAATTGCATCAGGGCAAGGATAACCGCTACGAAAAGATAAGGACGAAGCAACCTTCTGAAACTGATCCCCGCATTAAAAACAGAAATGATCTCCGAATTAAAGGCCATCCTGGAAGTGAAAAAAATCACGCTGATCAGGGTAAAAAGCGGCCATAAAAGCCCGGAAATGTAAATGACAAAATTCGGATAATACTCTAAGAAAATCTGCTTCTTGGTAATGTCGGTTTCGATAAATTTTTCCACTTTTTCGCTAAAATCGATCACCGAGGCGATCATCGCAAAGATGAGGACCACAAAAAAGAAAGTTCTAAAAAACTTGACAACTATGTATTTATCAAAAAGGTTGAGCATAGAGCTATTAAATCCATTTAAATCGGGTCGGCGTTTAAGGTCATAATAGACAACGTAACCACCCCGGTTTTCGATGCAGGGCAAAGTTAGGTTTTTTGCCAGACATGTAGTCTTTGCCGCGATAATCTTATTGATTTGAAAACGCTTAAAAAATAAATTGACCTATTTGAGTGCAGATTCCTCATTGCATGGGGTGAAGCGGTTGGCAAATAGGTCATTTTTTTATCAAAACTCTAAGCTACCTATCAGATGTCAGCGGGAAATAGCTCAAAATGCGACGAAGGATGAATTTTAAAGATGCCCTAAATATTATGCCCTGAATTTCATGGCATCTTTAACTTTTGAGGCTTCTTCTTTCCTTACTTCATTATCTTGTTTGATTAAATATTCTTGTTTTTTAGTTATTAATTTCCACCAGGTTAAGGCAGGAATCAACATGCCGGAGTGTTTTTCCAGGCGATAGGTTAATTCAATATTTGGCTCTTCCCGATCATTAATTATTCTACTTAGTCTTGTGTAATGGATGTCTAAATCTTCGGATAATTTCTTTTTTGTACGTTTTAAAATCCGGGCATATTCTTCAACCTGTTTGCCAAAACTTTTTTCAGGGTCGAAAGTTTCATTTTGGAGGTAATTTTCAAGTTGATATCTAAAGCGAAGCAGGTCAGAATATATCCGTTGTTCTTCAGTGCGTTCACTTAATACTTTGAAACGAAACGCCTTTAAAGCTTCATTGGCTTCTTTTTGTTCATCCTCAGTTAAGTTTGCCGGAATCATCATGGACTCCGCAATTTCTTCAACGGTATATTGCTTGAGAAGGTCTTGATATATTTTTTCGTAATTATTCATGGGTCAAATATTTTTCAATGATGGATTGAGCGGTTTCCAGAAAGACCACCATATGGGTTCCCATATGTGAAAAGCCAAATTTTTTATGGTAGTAATCAATTAGGTTTGTTTTAGGGAATAAGGATACAAAACCGTCGTACCCTTTTTCAAAAGCTGTTTTGCAGGCAAATCCAATGAGACTGCCTGGTATTCCTTCAATAATTTTTGATTGGCCTTTATTTTCTTTTGAAGATTCAATTAATCGAATATGTATTCTTAATTCTGAAGGAATATCAGCCAAGGAAATTAAACCGAGCGTTTCCTCTTTGTCGATTCGTTTTATTCTGTATACATCATAATTAGACTCAAGGGACCAATCAAAAACAAAATTTTTGTTTCCTTTTAACTTTTTTACCTGCTCTGTTTTCAATCGCTCAATTTCTGCTTCAAATTTGTCGCCCGTTTCCACATAAAAAAGCTTCATAGTAAGTCTCTATTGTGCTATAAAATTACTAAATAATATTTACAAAATCAATAAATATTATTAATTATTTTAACTATAAACTTCGTTTTTACAATATTATTAAAATCCCTACAACCGCTGATCCAACCTACTCACCATACCATTCTTCCAACTCGTAAAATCACCGGCAATGATATGTTTTCGGGCTTCACCCACCAGCCACAGGAAAAAGGACAGGTTGTGGATAGAGGCAATTTGTGCCGCCAGGTATTCTTTGCCGTGCACCAGGTGTCGGAGGTAGGCTTTGGTGTAAAAACGACTGGTGGGGCATGGGCCTTCTTCATCGATGGGAGAAAAATCATTCTTCCATTTGGCATTTTTGATGTTGATGATGCCATTGGCCGTGTAAAGCAACCCGTGGCGGGCGTTTCGGGTCGGTAATACACAGTCGAACATATCAATACCCAGGGCAATGCATTCCAAAAGATTGACAGGTGTACCAACACCCATCAGGTAGCGGGGTTTGTCTTTGGGCAGGTACGCACAAACCTGATCCGTGATGCGGTACATATCTTCAGCGGGTTCCCCAACAGAAAGCCCTCCGATGGCATTGCCTTCCCGCTCAAAAGAAGCAATGGTTTCGGCGGATTCTTTTCTCAAATCTCCATAAGTACTGCCCTGTACGATGGGAAAAAGCGTTTGGGAATAGCCATAAAGTCCTTCCGTTTCGTCGAAACGATCACAACATCTTTTCAGCCAGCGATGGGTCAGGTCCATGGAGTTTTTGGCATACCGGTAATCACTTGGATAAGGCGGACATTCGTCAAAGGCCATGATGATGTCGGCCCCGATCTGACGCTGGATGTCCATCACATTTTCAGGCGTAAAAAACTGGCGCGATCCGTCGATATGGGACTGGAAAGTGACCCCTTCTTCCTTGATCTTTCTCCGGTGGCTCAGGGAATATACCTGGTAGCCGCCGCTGTCCGTCAAAATGGGTCGATCCCATCCGATAAATTTGTGCAGACCACCGGCTTCCTGTAGCACTTCAGTGCCCGGTCGCAGGAAAAGATGGTAGGTATTCCCAAGGATGATCTGTGCTTTTACATCCTCTTTCAATTCGTGTTGATGCACGGCTTTAACGGAACCCACCGTGCCGACAGGCATGAAAATGGGGGTCTCTATTTTTCCGTGATCGGTTTCGATTAATCCGGCTCTTGCGTTAGAGGCCGGGTCGTTATGTTGTAACGTGAATTTCATTCGTTTGAAAAATTGATGGTGCAAAAGTAAGCTATTTTAAAACAAAAGGGGCATACCAAGTGGCATGCCCCGTCCAAAACGAAACCCTATTTAATTATCTTACTGATTATCGCGTAATCACGAGCCGTTCACTCGTCATATCATCGCCTTCTCCCATTTTCAAAAGATAGGTCCCTTGTGGCAATTCACTCACATTGACTGTCGAGCTGTTTTGCCCGGGTGAAGTTTCTAGGTTCACCTGTTTGACCATTTGTCCCATCATATTGAAAATCTGAATCGAATAATGGCTGTTCTCCTTGCTGTTGAAATTTATTTGGAACTGATCACCGGCAGGATTAGGGAACAGTTGCACCTTTCCAGTCTCAGGAAGCACCCCGCTTTCTCCGTCTTCCAGTATCCCGCTGCCGCAGCCGGCTCCTTCGTGGATCTTTACATTTCGGAAATAAGAATTGCCGTTGTGTTGCCCGCTGTCATGATCGGCTACGAAGAAAAAACGGTCAAATTCCCCGGTATAAAACTGCCCGACAGGGATGGCGTAATACTGCCAGTCCCCGTTTCCGGAATAGTTATCATAATTCATAATACCCCATGCCTGGGAGCCGTGAACCTTCACGGTCAGGTTATAGGAAATAGTCCCGTTGTTGTCAAACCCGATCCCGTGGATCTCGCCTTCAGCGGTTGACCTGAATTCAAATTCCACCATGGTATTTTCAGTAACGGTATAATCCAGCATAACGGCTTTCCATGAATTATTTTCCAATTTCAGTATGGTGTTGCTGCTCAGCAGTTGATACGAACCGACATCCTGGCTTCCTCCGTAAGTCACGATTGGGTAGGTGTTGAAATCGATTTCCAGGCAGTCTTCATTACCGCCACCGCTCTGAAATGGAGCGCAGAAATCCGTAATTTTAGCCAGGGTAAATTCACCACCCTCGGCGAGCATATTTCCATCGGCATCCTTCAGCGTGTAAGACCCCGGGCCATAATCACAGCACATGCCGTCGCCATAACTATCAAACATGGTGAAGGTGTAACAACCATCAGGAACACAGACGGTATCTCTGACGATGAGCCCTGAACTTGCCTTGGGGAACGGTCCGCCAGTAGCCATTACGGTCCCTGCTCCGTTTTTCAGCTCCCATGTATTTTCGGAGCCGTAATTGTCGAGCACGATGGTTACAAAAAGTTCATTGCCTGTACATACGGTGGGGTTGTCGTTGCCCCCACCGCCACCGCCGCCATTGCTGCATGGTTGTGTACAAGAGGCATTGTCAATCATATTCCGGATTACATTTCCAGGTTGAATGCCAAACCCAAGATTAAAATTAATGCCTGCGGTGGTGATATGGCAATACGACATAATAGTACCCCCGCCTGATGGATAACCGGGATTGCTGCAGTTGCCTTCAGTGTACCCGGCGCATCCGTCGATAGCCGTATTGTTGCCATTCCATACGCAGGCATGTGTGTGATGGGATCCCAGCAGGTGACCCAGTTCGTGGGTCATGACCATCACGGTAAAAGAATAAGTGGGCACGGTTGAAAAAGAGTTGCCGACGCTGGCAAAACTCATTCGCGCGGCCACATAGGGGTGACACAATCCTGATAACACCGCAATGCCACCGCTGGCCTGGTAGGAAATGAGTTGCCCCAGATCGCCGTTAAAACTGGTGCGATAATTCTGGAATTGCGTGAGCAATGTACCGCTGGAGGTACCGGAATAAGGGCTGGTGGTATTCCAGACAAATATTTCGGAAATCACCAGGCTTACATTTTCATTGGCATAAAGGGTGGCCACCTGGTTGAAAATAGCCGTGATGTAATTCACGGCACCCGTAGTGCCTCCTTTGTCAGTATAAATGTCATGATCTACCTCAAAATAAATGCGCACACAGTCTCCCGGGCCACGGTCCTCAGATGGACTATAATCCAGTTGCTCACGTGTATAACCGGGGCCGTCATCAGGAGTGTCGCAGTAAGTTCCCATTCTATCGACGACATCCTCATCATTGTACAAAACGTAATCACTTTGATTGTTTTTTTGATTAAGCTTTGCAAGAACAAGGTTGCCGGTTGCCGTAGAGCTGATCAGTCCGGTGACTTCTCCCTCGAAAATACTGACGGCGGCAATGGAATGTTGATCTCCCTTGATAATGCCCCTGTAATGCAAGCCACGATCAACTTTTATGGGTCGGTTGGAGGAACTTTCGACCACCGAAAACTGGCCATCGAAAAGGTCTACCTGTACCAATTCCAGCTCGATCGAATTTCTTTGACCAGCGGGAATGATGAAACTCATCTGCTCCGGAGCCTCAAAAGCCAGGCGCTGAAGTTTTTCAATATCCAGGGTTAAAGATTCATATTTGCTTAAAGCACCATTGACTGTTTTCTGTTTTGCAGCCGGCTCAAAAAGAGAAGCTGCCTTGAAAGTTTTTCCCTCATTTTTACTTTCGAGGATCATTTCGGCGGGCTTCAGTGACGTGTATACAGATTGTGCAATACCCGTCCAGGCCAGGGTCATCCCCAGCAGGAATAAAATTAAAGATCTCATACTTAAATCGGTTTTTGGCTGTGCCGTTTTGTTTGGTAATGATCAAAAAAAGACCATTAACTAAGTGTTTTTTTTGTACAGCAAGCCTGTTTAAATAAATAGTTGCATTGCCGGGCCGGCTCAAAAGCTGCCCTTTGAGAAAACGGAGAAAACCAATTTTTGCCCACGCAAGCCCATGGTACCTGCATTCAGCTCGAACGAGTATCTCCAAAAAAATAAATAAATGTAAAGTTTCAATCGCCTTATCTTCAGTGTAATGGATACACCGGTAGATAAGAAAGTCAGCTTTCAAAAGGGTTGAGGTTCTGTTGCTTGAAAATGGGTGTACTAAGTCCATTTCCTGATTGAGAATATGTACGCTTACGTGTGGGGATAATTTTGCGGGGATTTCGGTTGCATGACTTCGTTGCAAAAGAAGTCATTTCATGCACCATAGAAAAGTAACAAGTTAAAACTTCTTGCTTTTCCCAAGCGCACATCCGGGGAAGTCAAACATTGGATGTGTAGTGATTCGCATTGAATCGTTTGAATGGTAAAACGGCCCTTATTTTATAAAAGTATTGCCGTTTTGAAAAAAAAATGAGCCAATTAGGGAATGGTCACATTCTGAAGGTTTGTGGTAGGGTTTGGGCGTAAAAAAAAATCACCCGGGGAAAATAAAAATATTAAATGGACACAATTCCTGGCTTATCTCAATCCAATTGCCCTGCCAGGACACAGGTTTCCTTAAATTGTTCCACCTTGCCTTCTGAGGTAAATAATTCGGCCCAGACGATATAAATGCCCAAACGAGCCTTTTGGCCGTCTTCAGTGGTGCCGTCCCATTTGTAAACTCCTTCAGCGGCGAGCAATTCATTGGCTGCAATTTGCCGGATCGGCCGGCCGAGGGCATCATAAATATGCAGGTTGATGAAAAAGCCTGGCTGATCGGTAGCGTAACTGATCTGCAGGATATCTTCGTAACCGTCATTGTCAGGAGAGAACGTGGTATTGGGAATGGAAAGGATACTGCTTCCCGGTTCAACAGGAACCGAAAACTGTGAGTTTTTATAAGTTGGCGTCGCATAACCCGCTGACGAAGCGGCTGAGTGCCAGTTGCCGAAACTTTGGGTAGGAGCTTCCGGGCTGAGTCGTTCAAGGGAGATCCCTTCTTTATTTGTCAGTAAACCGAAATGCATGTTTGCATTGTAATCAAAAGAGTCGATGGTGATGTCGTTGTATTTTATCGTCACATTTCCGGCATCGTTATCAAAGCCCGGCAAATCGTTTTTTACCAAACGATCCGGGAATTCCACAAAATAGCGTTCCTGAATATCTTCGGGGACCTCCGAAAAGACAACGTATTCGCCAGGAAACAAAAGGTGTCTTCCCACATAAGCGGTATCTTCTTTTTGAAAATTGACCAGGTAGATGTCGTCGAGGTCAAAAATTTTATCGGAACGATTGTATAATTCAAGGAAATCCGCGCCGAAGGTTTCCGGATCAAAGAGTATTTCATTGACAACGATATCGTTGGCTTCGGCAGCCTGTGGTAATCCAAAATAAACAGGACCTTCAGATTGTAAGGCATTGCCCAGGCAATCGGCGATGCTTCCCGCAGCCGTAAGGGAATAAACCACGCCCAAAGAAAGCGGTGTACTCAGGGTGAGTACAATAGTATTGGTTTCCGGATGCTGCACAAAAGCATTAAAAATGGAAATGCCGTCTGAAATGGAAAAAGAAGTCGGAGAAACGGTGGTTTCGTCAATCGCTTCGTCAAAAGTGACCAACAGCTCGAAACCGCTTTCCGCGAAGGCGGTTCGCAATACAGGGCCTTCGGTTTCCAGGGGCTGGCCGAAAAGGGAATTTTCCTTGCCCGGTGTTCCGCCGTCGGGATCATTGGAAGCCCTCCAGTTGCCACTACAATCGTAAACGTTATTCAGGTCGATCATTTCCAGCGACCACCCGCCATCGCTCTTCCCGCTATTGCCGTACCAGGTGTCGGAATAGTTGACTTCAAAAACAATGGCGCCATTTTCATCGAGGATCAAAAGTTGCCCGCTGCCATTGGTGAGCGGAGGAAAGGAGGCCAAAGCTACGGCAGGACCAAAATTTTCGAAAGCAGACAGGAATTCATCATCACAAATGGTTACATATTGCCCGGGGATCAGGAGATGTTCAGGCAATGATTTTTGTGAACCGTTCACGGAAAATTTCAATCCCGATAATTGAAAAACCTGGTTGCTGTTGTTGAATATTTCGATGTATTCAGCTCCGGGCAGACCGGCGGGCGCAGGAGAATTGTCTGCCATGATTTCAGTAATAATGATTTCATTTTCTGCGGGAGGCTGAATATTTAAAAAAGTAAATTCAGTTGCTTGGTTCGTCAAAACATTTCCTGCCAGATCCTCAATGTTCGAAACGGTGACGGAATAGTTGACCAGGTTGATCAAGGGCGTAGCGGTTTCCAGCAAAACCATGTTGGGATTTCCCGGAACCAGGGTGCACTGAACCGGGTTGCCAATGCCATTGTCAATAAAATAATTGGCTGGATTTTCCGCAGTTAACACGCTTACATTTTCATTAAAAGTCACTAAAATGCTCGTCGCCGATTGCGCTGCTGCTTCCATCAGCAAGGGGGGCTGAACATCCTCATAAAGTGGATCGATGAGAACATTGTCAAAGAAAAAATCTTCGCTTCGGGTGCTGGTATATTCGCAATAAAAACCAAAAAAATTACCCATCAGATAGGTGAAATCCGTAAACGTTCCTTCCAGCTGGTAATCGGTTCCCCCGTTGTAGTCGGTAAAAACGGACCATTCCCCTTCGGTGGATCGTACGATTTTTACACTGGATGTCGCGGGGGCATTGCCTAGGGTGCCGGCGATGCCTGAAAAGAGCAATGTGCTGTTATTGCCATCCTGACGGTATAATTCGATTGCATCGTCACTTCCTGTTATGCCACCTGCCTTGACATAATAACCTTCCAGGCTGCCACTTAGATCACTGTTTGAAGCGCTCAGGTAGATACGTGCGAAATTACTTGCTGAGGGAGCGAACTCCATTCTGAAATAAAATTCCCAGGTCGTAGCTTCTGAGGTGGAGGTCAGGGCGGGAACACTTAAAAAAGAGGTGTTGGAGGATGCCGGTGCGGGGTCAAATAATTGAAGTTCCCCGGCATTGACGGTAAACTGATCCGTATTGCCTTGCCAGGATGGATTTTCGCTAAAGTTATTGTCTGAAAAATCATCCATTAACTGCGCAGCCCCCTGATTGAGGGTGAAAAAGAGAAGAAAAAGAAAAAAAATTGCTTTCATTCTTCAAATAAATTATATTTAGATAGCCAAAAGTAGCAATAAAGTGACAATGCCCGTATTTTTGTTTTAAATTTGCAGGCTTTAATTGATTGTATCCGCGAATTTTAATTAATAATTTTTATGCGGCTGCAAAAAAATGAATAGCCAAAAAATGAAGGTAGCAGTAGTTGGAGTTACGGGACTTGTAGGCGGAGTAATGATCCGGGTATTGGAGGAGCGTAACTTTCCGGTGGAAGAATTTATTCCCGTGGCTTCGGCCCGGTCGATTGGAAAAGAGGTTGTTTTTAGAGGCCGGACCTATTCCGTTATCGGAATGCAGGATGCCATTGACAGGAGACCCGATGTAGCTATTTTTTCTGCAGGAGGCGGCACCTCCCAGGAATGGGCTCCAAGGTTTGCGGAAGCAGGAATAACCGTAATCGATAACTCCTCTGCATGGAGAATGGACCCCGGGAAACGCTTGATCGTTCCGGAAGTGAATGCATCCATACTGACGCCGGAGGATAAAATAATTGCCAATCCAAATTGTTCAACCATCCAGATGGTTGCAGCATTGGCGCCATTACATAAGGTTTATAAAATTAAACGCCTTGTAATTTCAACGTATCAATCTTTTACCGGAACAGGAGTAAAAGCGGTCAATCAGTACAAAACGGAGGCCCGGGGCGAACAACCGGAAAAAGAGGAAATGGCCTATCATTATCCTATTTTTGAAAATTGTTTGCCTCATTGTGATGTCTTTCTCGAGAATGACTACACTAAAGAGGAAATGAAACTCGTTCATGAAACGCGGAAGATACTTGGAGATGATGATATCAGGATTACAGCCACCGCAGTGAGAGTGCCTGTAGACGGAGGACACTCGGAGTCGGTGAATGTTGAATTTGAGAAAAGCTTTGAAATCGAGGATATTCGTCGTCTTTTGGAAGCGGCAGACGGAGTGACAGTATTGGATGATGTAAAACAAAACAAATATCCGATGCCTTTGTTTGCTAAAAATAAAGACGATGTATTTGTAGGAAGAATCAGAAGAGATGAATCGATTGAGAATGGCCTGAACCTCTGGATTGTTGCGGATAATCTTCGAAAAGGAGCGGCGACCAATGCCATCCAGATCGCGGAGTATTTGCAATCCAAAAAAATAATCTGACAGGTTTTGAAATCGATGGAATAAGGAATAAAAATTAGAATAACACAGGGACAATGAATTTTATTGACGCTTAAGGCAATTTTTCACCTGAGGCTTTAATAAAACTACCCGGTCACATTGCATAATAATAACGAAACAGCGAAAATTATGAAGACGAAGCTTGTACTTTGGGGAGCAAACGCCCAGGACGAACGCCTTTTAGTTGCAGTAGAATTGGTGATTGCCGAAAATAAGGTTAAAGTATATACCTTTCCGGAAAGTGAAGTCACTGAAGAAGAATACCAGAAAATGATGAGTGAATGGAGGGATGACAATGAATATGCTTTTCCGGAAAATCACACATTATACGAAAGGGAATTAACTATAACTGAGGGGATATTACCTGATGAGATAAAAGTCGAAAGAACAGATGTAATTCTAAGGGCACAAACGGAATGGAATTTTGTGGTGCTGTCGAGTAAATTACATGCCGCTTATGAATCAGAGTTGAAAGAATTACAGGAAAAAATCGACAATCTAAAGGGTTTTGATGGGGAAGTTTGGGAGAACCTTCGCTCTTTCTGGGCTAAAGTCCAGGCACAAGTCCGTGATCGTAATTTGTTTAAACACCATTTTTGGGGTCTGAGAGATTCCACCAACGAACTCTTCTCCAAAATGAAAGAGTTAAGAAATAAGGTGGAGGATGAATTCAAGGAAAGTTCTGAAGCTGAAATGAAGAAATTCATGGCGACCCTTGAGGAAATAGAGGAAAAGGCAAAAAGTGGCCTTCGTTTAAAGCCCATGTTCGATGAATTAAAAAATCTGCAGAGAAAATATCACGACTTTAAATTCACTCGGGAGGATCGTGCAAAAGTATGGGCAAAACTCGATGCCTGCTTTAAGCTTGTAAAGGAAAAACGTTTTGGAGAAAGTGATAATTCAGATCAGTCACATTTGAACAGACTTGAAAAACGCTACAATGGACTGATGTCTGCAATCGGTAGAATGGAACAGTCTATCGGCCGCGATAAAGAAGAACTCGATTTTCAGAATAAAAGGATAGAAGATACGGATGGACAATTGGAGGCTCAAATCCGCGAGGCTAAGATTCGCATGATTGACGAGCGCGTCAAATCGAAAGAAGAGAAACTCGAGGATATGTATAAAACCAAAGATATGCTTGAGCAACGTATGGCTTCTGAAAAAGAAAAAGAAGAAAAACGCAGGCATGTGGAAGCGGCCAAAAAAGCAGCTGAAGCAAAAATCGCACTGGAGATAAAAGAGAAAGCAAAGGAAATGGAGGGGAATGCCGAGCAACTGGAAAAAGCGGCCGAAGCGATTGCCGAGGATAAGAAGAAAGGTAAATCAGATAAAAAGAAAGCAGGGGAAAGAGTGGAGGAAATGCTCGAATCTGCCAGGGCTAAGGTAGAAGATGCCTTTGAAGATACAGTGGATACAGTGAAGGCCGTTGCTGAAGTGGTGGAGGATAAGGTAGAAAAGGCCGTAGAGGATTTCAAAGGTAAATCCAAGAAAGTAGCCGATGATGAGCCCCTGGCGGCAGCCGAAGAGCAAGATAGCGTGATGGGCAAGGCTAAGAAAATGGCTGGTGATGTCGTTGAGAATATCAAAGCCGCTGCGGAGGTCGTGGAAGATAAGATTGAAAAAGTGGTCGATGACATTGAAGATAAAATGAAAAAAGATGCATCGGACGATTCTGAAAAAGAAGGCAGCGGTTTTATGGATAAGATGGGCAAGGCTGTTGAAAAGGTGAAAGCGGCAGCTGAAGTCTTCGAAGATAAATTGGAAGATGCGGTAGAAAAATTCACGGATGATGTAAAAAAGGAAAAAGCGGCCAAAGCTTCACAAAAAGATCAGGAGCCTGCTGTTGGGCAAGAAGAGGAGGAAAGCTTTTTGGGCAAATTGAAAAAAGTCGCTGGTGACGTTGTTGAAAATGTGAAAGCGGCGGCAGAAGTGATTGAAGATAAGATAGAAGACGCCGTAGAGGAGTTTAAAGAAGAAAAGAAAAAAGCAGAAAAAGAAGAGGCTGATGATGAAAAAGAGGCCTAATTTTTTCCTGTAAAACCAGCGGAATAAACATGAGTTCATCCCGAATTTTCAAAAACTGTCTAAAATAGAAATTTTTTGATTATTTGAAGTATTTTTTAAATGTAAAACCTGCCTGCAGACGCAGGAAGGCAGGTTTTAAATTCCTTGTTTTAAACCTTGCCTGCTGCCGCGACGGAAGGCAGGTTTTGCGGTTTATTTCTCTTGTAAAAGAAAAATCCCGAATTTAATCTGATTAGATGAAATTCGGGATGACTCATGTTTTTTGACCACAAGGCTTCTTAACGGCCTAAAATATATCTGACAGAGAGGGCACCTCCACCAGCACCAAATCCATTGGTGTAACCATTAATGAAGAAAGTAGGAACCCAGTCAATACTCAGGTTGACCGGCACATCAGAAAAGGCATAATCCAGCCCAAGGAATCCCAAAATTCCAAAAGAAGTGGTACTGGCATCGCCAAAGTAAACCGCATCACTGTAATTCCAGAAGAATACACTTGCTCCGGCGCCAAAGTACCACATCAAACCGTCAACGGAAGGAATATCTTTATGGATCTGATATCCGGCCCCAATTCCGATTTGAGTCCAGTTGTAGGAACTAAGATAACTTCTTCTCCTGTAACTGGCAAAAGCTTCAATGGCATTGCTTCCGCCACCTAAAAACATTTTGTAGGAAATGGAGGCAGGAGCGCCCAGTCGTAAACCAACAGAGGAGGAATAATCCTGTGCGCCGACAGTGGCCAATCCACCAAAAAACAAGCCTAAAATGAGTGTCAATCGTAGTAAATTTTTCATTTTTTTTGTTTTTATTTTGTGATATATACAGTATATAAGGAGCAAGATAATACATTTTTTTGGCATGATAACAGGTATGAAAATAATTTTTCTTACATGTTCCTTCTGTATTGTCCTCCGACTTCATACAAAGCGTTGGTGATTTGCCCCAGGGAGCAGTATTTGCCGCATTCGATCAATTCTTCAAAAATATTATCGTGGTTCAATGCCTTCAGCTGAAGCTTTTTAAGGGCATCGGAGGCCCTGTTTTCCATCGCTCCCTTAAGGTTTTCGAGGGTTCGGATTTGTGCCTTTTTTTCTTCATCAGTCGAACGAATAACCTCTTCAGGAATGACTGTAGGGGAACCTTCTTTGTCCAGGAAAGTATTTACGCCAATGAGGGGCAATTCTCCGGATAGTTTTTGTCCCTCATAATACATGCTTTCTTCCTGGATCTTGGTGCGCTGGTACATGGTTTCCATTGCTCCCATAACGCCCCCTCTGTCGGTGATGCGATCAAATTCCAGCAATACGGCGGTCTCTACAAGTTCAGTGAGTTCTTCAATGATAAAAGCTCCTTGAAGAGGATTCTCATTTTTGGCAAGGCCCAGTTCGTGGTTGATGATCAGTTGAATGGCCACGGCCCTGCGTACACTTTCTTCGGTAGGCGTGGTGATGGCCTCATCATAAGCATTGGTGTGAAGAGAGTTGCAATTATCGAAAATAGCATACAATGCCTGTAAGGTGGTGCGTATATCGTTGAAGGAAATTTCCTGGGCGTGCAGGGAACGTCCTGAAGTTTGAATATGATATTTCAATTTCTGGGAACGTTCTTTCGCCCCGTACTTCAGCTTCATGGCTTTGGCCCAAATGCGTCGTGCCACTCTACCGATTACGGCATATTCCGGATCGACCCCATTGGAGAAAAAGAAAGAAAGGTTAGGGGCAAAGTCGTCGATATGCATCCCTCTGGACAGGTAGTATTCGACGAAAGTGAATCCATTGGATAGGGTAAAAGCAAGTTGAGAAATTGGATTGGCACCTGCTTCGGCAATATGATAACCTGAAATGGAGACAGAATAAAAATTTTGAATGTTTTTATCAATGAAAAATTCCTGCATATCCCCCATCAGTTTCAATGAAAATTCTGTGGAGAAAATACAGGTGTTCTGCGCCTGGTCTTCTTTCAGAATATCTGCCTGAACAGTACCTCGAACAGAGGAAAGTGCTTTTGCCTTCAGGTTTTCGTAAATATTTTTTTCGAGGATCTGGTCCCCCGTAACCCCCAGCAACAAAAGACCTAATCCGTTATTGCCTTCAGGGATTTCACCATGGTAAACCGGTCGCCCGATCCCCTGCTCATCGTAAATTTCTTTAAGTTTGGCTTCAACGAGAGGCTCCAGTCCGTTTTCCCGGATATAAATTTCACATTGCTGATCGATGGCGGCATTCATAAAAAAGGCGCACATGGTCGCCGCCGGTCCGTTGATGGTCATGGAAACCGATGTTTTCGGGTTGCAAAGATCAAAACCCGAATACAGTTTTTTAGCATCATCCAGACAACAGATGCTGACCCCGGCATTACCTATTTTCCCGTATATATCAGGCCGTTGGTCAGGATCTTCTCCATATAAGGTTACGGAATCAAAGGCAGTAGATAAACGGCTGGCGGGCATTCCCAGGGAAAGGTAGTGGAATCTCCTGTTGGTGCGTTCCGGTCCTCCTTCCCCGGCGAACATCCTCGTGGGATCCTCCCCTTTTCGCTTAAACGGAAAAACACCCGAAGTAAAGGGAAATTCCCCCGGCACATTTTCCTGCAGGCTCCATTTTAGAATTTCTCCCCAATCCTTAAATTTTGGCATGGAAATCCTGGGTATCCTGGAATGGGAAAGAGAGGTGGTGAAAGTAGGCACCCTGATTTCACGTCCCCTGACTGAATAGACGAACTCATCTGCTGCGTAAGTTGCCTTTTTGGATTCCCATTGGTCTATAATGAGTTTGCATTGACCGTCAAGAGATCGCTCCAGCTTTTCATAAGCTTTTCGCAGCCCCTTAAGGGTAGCTTCCCCTTCAGGAAATTTTTGCTTTTCGATTTCGTCTATTGAAGTTTTGAGGCCAAAGAGGCGACGGGCAATATCTGCCTGATCATTGACCCATTGGTCATATCGGCGATTATTTTCGGAGATTTCAGAAAGATAACGAACTCTTTGTGGAGGGATGATGTAAACTTTTTCACTCTCCCCTGAGTCCAATTTCATACTGGAGTCAAAGCGAATCCCTGTTTTATGTTCGACCATCTCGATCAATTTGGTGTACAAAAGGTTGGTACCCGGATCATTGTATTGAGAGGCGATGGTGCCATAAACGGGCATGGTTTCCATGTCCCGGTCAAAAAGCTGGTGGTTGCGCTGATATTGCTTTTTTACATCCCTGATGGCGTCAAGGGCGCCCCTTTTATCAAATTTATTGATGGCGATGATGTCGGCAAAATCCAGCATGTCAATTTTTTCAAGCTGGGTAGCGGCCCCGTATTCAGGGGTCATCACATACATCGAAAGATCCGAATGATCGATGATCTCCGTATCTGACTGGCCAATTCCGGAAGTTTCCAGGATGAGGAGATCAAAGGCGGCGGCCTTTAGGATATCCACCGCTCCCCTGACATGTTTAGACAGTGCCAGGTTGGATTGTCGGGTAGCCAGGGAGCGCATATAAACCCTGTCGTTGTTGGCTGCATTCATTCTGATGCGATCCCCCAGCAGCGCACCTCCTGTTTTTCTTTTGGAAGGATCCACGGAGATAATGGCAATCGTTTTTTCGGGAAAATCCAATAGGTACCGGCGCAGGATTTCGTCCACGAGGCTTGATTTTCCGGCACCTCCCGTACCTGTAATACCGATCACAGGTACTTTGGGTTGGTCTTTTTGATCTTCGCGCAATTTTTTAAGCCACTGTTCGCTTTCTTCGGGAAAGTTTTCTATGGCAGAAATCATTTTGGCCAGGAGGCTCTTATTTTGTGAAGGGAAGGTTTTTAATTCACCGTTCAGATGAACTCCCAAGGGGAAATCACATTGCTCCAAAACTTCGTTGATCATCCCCTGAAGGCCCATTTCCCGGCCATCGTCAGGAGAGTATATTCTCGTGATACCGTATTGTTGGAGGGCATCGATTTCCGTCGGTAAGATGGTTCCGCCACCGCCGGCAAAAATTTTAATATGACTTGCTCCTCTTTCCCTGAGCAGGTCATACATATACATCAGGAATTCATTATGGCCGCCCTGGTAAGAAGTGATGGCAATGCCTTGAACATCTTCCTGAATGGCGGTATTGACGATTTCGTTTACCGAACGATTGTGCCCGAGGTGAATGATCTCGGCCCCGGAACTTTGTAAAATTCTGCGCATGATGTTTATGGCAGCATCATGCCCGTCAAACAGGGACGCTGCAGTCACGATTCGAATTTTGTGCTTCGGCTGGTATGGTTCTATTTTTTGCATAGGCTCAATTTGGTTGGCAGGATGTTAGGGCATCCTGGTGCAAAGATACGGAATGTACGAAGAAGAAAATAACCCGATTGGATAAACTTATGAAAAGGGGATCACTACCTTTGGAAAAAATTTATACATGAAGGATGTTGACGCAAAAATAACCCTGGTTCCGGAAGCGGGTCAAATGCCTGGTGAATTTAACGGGCTTTTATATTTTTCCCATGACGATTGTGGGGTGTGTAAGATTTTACGCCCAAAGGTGGAAATGCTGCTTATGGAGCACTTTCCCAAACTCACCTTTGCTTATGTGGATGTGGAGCACAATCCTGCTGTTGCGGCAAGTTACAGTGTTTTCACCGTTCCTGTTATTTTGGTATTTTTTGAAGGGAAGGAGTTTTACCGATTTAGTGGAGGTGTAAGTATCGGGGAATTGGAAAAGCAGTTGCAGCGTCCATACAATCTTAAGTTTACATAATTTTAAGGCCTTTTATATGTTTCAATTTCAATGCGTAGGAGTAATGGTGTAAAAAATAAAGTTGTTTTGCGACTGTAATCGCAAAAATAACGTTATTTTTGCGATTACAGTCGCAAAATAACTTAAATTATGATAGAAAGAATCCTCCGTAAGGAAATTGAAGGAAATGCAGATAGCCGAAAAGCTATTATACTGTTAGGCGCAAGACAAACAGGAAAGACAACATTACTCCAGGCAATTTTTGGACATAGAGAAGATGTACTTTGGTTAAATGGGGATGAAGTTGATACACAGGCTATTTTTGAAAATACTTCTTCGTCCAGGTTAAGGGCTATTCTTGGAAAGTATAGTATTTTGGTGGTGGATGAGGCGCAGCGTATTGAAAATGTTGGATTAAAATTCAAACTCATTACCGATCAAATACCGGAAATCCAATTAATTGCTTCCGGATCTTCCTCTTTTGATTTAGCTAATAAGATAAATGAACCGCTTACAGGAAGAAAATGGGAGTATAAACTTTTTCCAATATCCTTTGAAGAAATGGTCGCTCACCATGGTTTTTTAGAAGAAAATCGTATGCTGCCTCATCGGTTGGTTTACGGGTATTATCCTGAAGTAATCAATGCAAAAGGAACAGAAAAAAAAGTACTCAGGCATTTGACCGACAGTTATTTGTATAAAGATATTTTACTTTGGGAGAATATTAAAAAGTCAGAAAAATTAGTGAAACTTATGCAAGCCCTGGCTTTCCAGCTTGGCAACGAAGTTTCTTATAATGAACTGGGGAAAACAATAGGATTGGACAATCAAACCGTAGAAAAATATATTCAATTATTGGAACAGACTTTTATTATTTTTCGCCTGCCGGCATTCAGCCGTAATTTAAGAAAAGAACTTAAGCGGGCACGAAAAATCTATTTCTATGATAATGGGATAAGAAATGCTCTAATTGCCGATTTTAGATTACCTGAATTACGAACGGACATAGGGGCATTATGGGAAAATTTTTTAATAAGCGAAAGGATTAAATATTTAAACTACAGAAGTGTTTGGGCAAATTCATTTTTTTGGAGAACTCAGGATCAACAGGAAGTGGATTATTTGGAAGAAAGAGATGGAAAATTGTTCGCCTATGAATTCAAATGGAATGAACGTAAAAAAGTACGTCTTTCAAAAACGTTCACCAATGCATATCCCGAAAATGAATTCAAAGTCATAAATCGCGATAATTATGAAAGTTTTATCACGCCGGTAACATAAACATGAGTCATCCCGGAATTTCAAAAACTGTCTGAACTGGAAATTATATGATTATTTGAAGTATTTTTTAAATGTAAAACCTGCCTGCAGACGCAGGAAGGCAGGTGTAAAACAAGGAATTTAAAATGTAAAAGTGAGTGGGCAAAACGTGTGGGTTTTGGAGAAAAAGTCAATTTTTGTCTCAAAACACCTAACCCATGACCCAAACACTTCTAAATTTTGCGGTTACTTGTTTTACATTTTGCGGTTTATCTCTTTTTGTAAAAGAAACATCCCGAATTTCATCTAATCAGATAAAATTCGGGATGTCTCTTGTTTATCGTTTTACTTTATGTAAAATATTTAAGTAAAATTTATGCCTACAACATTGGTGCAATCACCAAAGCTACAACAGACATCAATTTCAACAAAATATTCAAAGAAGGTCCTGAAGTATCTTTGAAAGGATCACCAACAGTATCACCAACAACGGCAGCTTTGTGAGGATCACTTCCCTTACCGTATTGCGCACCGTCAATAGTTACTCCTCCTTCGATCATCTTCTTGGCATTGTCCCATGCACCACCGGCATTGGATTGGAAGATAGCCATCAGCACCCCTGCTGTGGTTACTCCGGCAAGCAATCCACCCAACATTTCAGCGCCTCCGGTAAAACCAACAAGAATAGGAGAGAGAATCGCTACCATTCCGGGAAGAACCATTTCACGAATAGAGGCTTTTGTTGAGATATCCACACATTTGGTATAATCTGCTTTTCCGTCAGCAGCATCAAAAGTATCCTGATCTGCCTTATTCCAATCCTCATATTCATTTTTTCCGTTTCTGCGCATAACCTCTAAGGCTGCCTTTAATTCCGGAATATCTTTAAATTGTCTTCGCACTTCCTGGATCATGTCCATGGCCGCACGTCCAACAGCGCCCATAGCCAGGGAAGAGAATAAGAAAGGCAACATTCCACCGAGGAATAAACCGGCCATTACTTTTGGGTTGGCAATATTGATAGAGTTGATACCGGCCACTTCCATAAAGGCTGCAAAAAGAGCCAGTGCCGTCAAGGCTGCAGATCCGATAGCAAATCCTTTTCCAATGGCCGCAGTCGTATTGCCCACAGCATCCAATTTATCCGTACGTTCACGAACTTCCTTTGGCAGGTTGGCCATTTCGGCAATACCCCCGGCGTTGTCAGAAATAGGACCGTAAGCATCAACCGCCAGCTGGATACCTGTATTGGAAAGCATTCCAACCGCAGCAATAGCGATACCGTAAAGGCCGGCCAGTTCGTATGAACCAATGATGGCTGCAGCCAGGATCAAAATAGGAATAAAAGTAGACTGCATGCCCACTCCCAATCCGGAGATGATGTTGGTGGCTGCTCCGGTTACGGATTGATTAACAATACTGGTAACCGGTTTTGTGCCTGTTCCTGTGTAATATTCAGTAATATATCCGATGCCCAATCCGGCAACAAGTCCGATAATAACGGCTCCGAAAACTTTTAATGGAGTGGTAATTCCTGTGGCCGCCCCTTTGGCAATTTCCCAGCTCTCAGGGAGCATCCAGGTTACTGCAACATAAGTCGCTACCAGCATAAGCACAGAAGCGATCAGCTCTCCTCGGTTCAATGCTTTTTGAGGGTCACCGCCTTCTTTAACTTTGACAAAAAAAGTACCGATGATAGAAGCTATGATGCCTAAACCTGCGATCAGCAAAGGCAGCAATACTGCATTCAATCCTCCGAAGTTTCCGGACTGGAATTGTGGAAGGTTGATAAAAGTAGCTCCGAGTACCATAGTACCAACGATTGACCCTACATAAGATTCGAAAAGGTCGGCACCCATACCGGCAACGTCTCCAACGTTGTCTCCAACGTTATCAGCAATGGTAGCAGGATTCAAAGGGTGGTCTTCAGGGATTCCGGCTTCCACCTTTCCTACAAGGTCAGCTCCTACGTCAGCAGCTTTGGTGTAAATCCCACCTCCAACACGTGCAAAAAGAGCGATAGAAGAGGCCCCAAAAGAAAAACCAGTCAATACGTTAATGACTTTAAGGGGTTCCCAGTGCATCCCATTGGAATATAAAAGGAATAAAGAACCCAAACCGAGTACGCCCAGACCTACAACGCCGAGTCCCATTACGGAACCTCCAGCGAAAGCCACTTCAAGCGCTTTCCCTAAACTTGTTCTGGCGGCATGAGTGGTACGGGTATTGGCTTTGGTGGCAATACGCATTCCGATGAAACCAGCAAGTGCAGAACAAACAGCCCCGATAACAAATGATAAAGCGATCAACGAAGATGAATTCTCCGTGCGGCTACCACTCCATCCTAATAAAACAGCAACCACCACCACAAAAATGGCCAACACTCGATATTCGGCTTTTAGAAAAGCCATCGCTCCGTCAGCAATATTTTTACCGATACGCTTCATACGATCAGTTCCTTCCTCCTGTTTGGTTACCCATCCTGAGCGGACGAAAGTAAACAACAAGGCTATTATTCCAAATACTGGAATAGCGTAAGCAATAGTCATAATTTAAAGATTTTCAAGTTTTTACAAAAAGAATGGCTCCGCCTATATTCAATTGGGAAGCCATTATGTTTTTCGTTCAGCGCGCAAATTTACGGCAAAATATTATTCTGACCAACAAAAGAACTAAGTATCAACAAATTAAGATGGAAAAAGTATTTTTTATGCCGAAATGATCCATGGTAAAAATAACATTCAGATCATTTTTTCGCAATTAGGCTTAGCCACTAATTTGTAACACATTCATTAGATCAGATTATTTCATATTAAAAGCCTCGGTAAAGACAATCCTTCTAAACTGTCAACTGCTGAAGTCTGTTATCTTTGAGATTTGATAAAAATAAATTGACTTATTTGCCGTCGTTTCACCCCGTCCCAAAAGAGAAGTCACCCCCCAATAGGTCATTTTATTTTTAAAGCGTTCCTTTGTGTGCAATTTTGAAAAAAATATGAATAGATCCTCTTTGATGCTTATGGTTATGGTATGTTTTGCTTTCCTGTCCCCTCCCGGCAGCCAGAAGAGAGCCTATAAACATTTTTTTAGAGGAACCATCAGTTATGAGGAAGGTCTTTATCGGGAAGCTAGCCGCCATTTTGGGAAGGCCAATGAGATACTCCCCCGAAATTACAGTATCGCTCTTTCTTATGCGGTAAGCCTGGCACAGTCGGGAGAGGTGGAAAGATCCATCAGTATCTTCGACTACTGCAGCCAGCTTTTTAATAAACGCGACCCGGATTATGACCAAAAAAAGGCGACCCTTGCCTTTTCGGGCGGCCTGATTTATTGTGGGGCAAAAAAATACAATATCGCTACTGGTTATTTCAAACGGAGCCTTGATATTCAAATCAAACTCGGGGATACAAAATTGATCGGGGCACTTTACAATGCCCTGGCTTATGCCCAATTCATGAATCAGTCGAGCAACAGTAACGACAAAGGAGCCGTGGAACGACATTTTCATATTTCGGAATCGGATATGGAACAGGCGATGGAAACCCTCCAGGAAGCTTTAAAGTACGATCCGGGCAACGTTGCGGCACGGAAAAATCTTAAATTGATGACGGATACCCTGGGATTGAAATATCCGCTGGTTTTTGACAGCACAGCCATGGAGCAACGACGCGCTGAACAGGCCTATGTTTCTTTGCCACAAGATGTTTTTCGCTCTATAGATTTCCAGTCTTTTGACGAGATCGTTTTTATGCTCGACATTTCGGGGTCCATGGTCATGGAAAATGTGATCTGCATGGGTAAGACCCGATTTGAAGTGATGCGGGAAACAGTGCTTTATCTTTTGCGCAATATTGATCCGGAAATAAAAATTGGGGTGGGAACGATCGGGGGAGATTGTGGAACGGAACCCCGTTTATGGATACAAACCGGCACTAAATCACGAAAAGACCTCATCTGGGATATGCAGTTCCTGACGCCCGACGGGACGACACCCTTGCTGAATATTCTTAAATCATCCGAAGAATTGTTCTCCGTTTCAGACTCTGTCAGACGAAGCATTTTTTTGGTCAGCGACGGGGCTAATATTTGCAAAGCTGAAGGGCAGGATATTTGCGAATGGGCCACCGACATTGGACAAAAAAATACAACCATCAATATTCTCACCTTTCTCGACGCACAATTGAACAACGTCAACGCCTTTGCCGAATACGGCTGCCTGGCTGAAAACACCTTTGGCGAAATTCATTATATCGATAACCTGTATTGCCGCCTGAAAAGTTTTTCTTTTGATATGGTAGAACGCTTCGCACCGGAGTTTCCACCATTTGAACGGGTGGAATGTTTTGGGAAGGATAGAAAATTGTGGGCGGTTTTTGAAGGAAGGTGAAGATCCTCCAGGTTGCCTCAAAAGTAATAGGTTTCGAAATAATGCAAATTATTATTTGGAGTCCTTATTCCACTTTAACCACCTTCCCCGTTTTTAATATTTCCTGCCCTTTCCAAATTTGATAAAAATAACTGCCGGAATCCAAAAAAGACAGATCAAGTGTCTGTGTGGAATGAAAATTCGATTTTAAAACCAATTTACCGGAACTGTCAAAAAGTTGTATCGTAAAATCCTGTTCGAGAGGAGTATCAATAACGAGTGTATGCTGAAAAGGATTGGGAAATATTTTAAAAGGGCTTTCCGGCAGCGGAATCCTCGTCGTTCCGGTGATTAATCCGTTTCCGTCCACTTTTAGTGCATAGGCTTCCGGAAAACTTCCAGTCTGATAGCGGAATCCGTACATCAGGCATCCTCCATCAGAAGTAGCAATCAGGCCGCGCATGAAGTAATAAGCATCACCCCCATATGTTTTTTCCCAGTATTTATCGAGCGACATATCGTATTTGGCTAAGACAAACGAAGAAAGATGATTGCTATACGGGAAACTAAAAATATCTATATTGAGAATACCGCCAAGGTAAAAGTAATCGCCTGACGATCCCATGCCGAGGCTGGCTTTGGGGGCAGGGTAGTTAATGGGAGCATCTTCTGGATATGTTGCGATAGTATCGTATTGGATTACCTGAAAATCGTGATTGAATATCCCAACAATAATACCATCCTTATCCAATGAATTATATCTACCGGAAAGTAAAAACAAAGTATCGTTAATGTGTTCAATAGCACCTTGCTGCCCAATACTAAAATTATTATCTACATTTTCTCTAATATAATTCACATTAAAGGAAGCATCTGTAAAATATAATCGTGTTCCGAATAAAACATAACCTGCTGAGTCCGAACGGAATGAAAAATCATTTATATAATCAGAATTGTTAGCCCAAATAGAATACTCAAAATTTTCTTCCTCTAAATGAATGATGCCTCCCATCGGGCGATAAAGGCCTCCTGGTCTAAAAATAGCGCTAAATGCAATAGTGGAATCACTTATTAACCGGGCACGTGGATTAATAAATTTCCCATCTTTCTCCAAAATTTCATAAACTTGTTCCTCCAGTAATTCCAGTTCAGGAGATAATTTCAAAATCCAGACAGGACGAGAGCCTGAATTTTCACAATCTTTATACCCAAATGTGATGTAGTGGTCAGGCATTGAAAAAATTTGGGCAATATGTAGCACACATCCCTCTTCGAAGAAAGTTTGTGAATGGAGTATCTGTCCTTCTTCATCCAATTCGATGAATTTAACTTGCTGGTCATTTAAGGTGTCAGCAGTTACGGCCAAAATAAAGTGCCCGTCTAAATTTTCAGCAACGACTACTGCTTCCTGATCGAGATTTAATAGAGAGGCAAATTCAAAACCTTGCTGACCCGCTAAGGGGAAAATGGTACAGCAGAACAAAAGGAAAGAGATCGTTTTTTTCATGGTATCAAGTTTAGAGCTAGGCTGGAAGTTTAGACAACCTTTTATTTTTTTTTGTCCTGTGACAAATCCCGCGATTTTGACTGATCCTGGGATTTGTCAAAGGAGAATTATTTTTAATTAGGGAATATCTAAAATCCTTTCTGTTAAATCTATTGCTTCAATGAATGGCCCTGATGATGGTCCCCAACCTATATCAGATATAAAAAGAGGTGTTCCATAAGAGGGATTCATTCTGTGAATATTAAAAGTAGTACCATTAAAAATAGCGTCAGCCCAGGCATTAACGGAAATAAACTCTTTACCAGCCGGGGTCAAACCTTCAATAATTCCCCACATTTGGCAATAATACCAGTTCATGTCACCATGATAAATACAAAGAGCTTCTTGATAATTTGGATCATCTGAACTAGAATAATACATTAAAAAACCTCTATGGTTGTCCCCTTGTGTTTCATCAAACTCATTCGGATAACCAAGTGCATCAATAGGTATCCAGCTATGATCTACAATATCAAAAAAGCCAACATGATAAACAGCATTAGGATAAGGGCTGACAATTGGATGAGCCAAAGGATAATAATAATTGAGCTTTTTTTCCAGTTCTTCCGCTGCATTGGATTCCGGCATTGTTCCATTACACCTGCCTTCTCCCGCGGCGTATCGGGCCAACCAGTCTTCTCCTTCAACAAAAACAGGATCAACATCGTCACAATCAGGGGACGTAGTTAAATTCGTTTCTTCTAATACATTGCCAACCACACTTACTACCTTTATTTGTGCTTCATTTGAGGTGGCTGATTCTATCGACTATCCCTGATTGCGAATTAAAATCCGGAAAACAAATTGAAAGAAGGGAGTAGTTTTCAGTTCTTTCTTTAAGGTTGTCCTTTTCAAATTCGGGAGGAAAATTTGAATCAAACTCAAATGTAAGTTTTATCTAACAAACTCAAATGTAAAAAAAAAACGGAAGTTTGCAAGTTTTGATTTGATCTTTTGACTCAAGAGCATTTTGTTATTTTTTTGAAAAAAAAGTTATTTTACCAAAATCTTCCCCTGCCATTCCATCATTCCACTCCTGATTTTGATAAAATATGGCCCTGCCGCCAAGTTCGAAACATCTATCTCAAAAACATTGCTTCCCTGCCAAAGTATCCTGCCATTGATATCGATCATTTGAATATCAAAGTGCTTAAGTGATGTGCGTATCTGAATTTTTTCAGCCGCGGGATTGGGGAAAACAGTTATTTCCGGAAGGGGCATTATTCCCGGAAGGGCATTGACTGTTCCTGCCGGATAGCCGAGGATGAAAATATCAAATAAGCCAAGTGGAGGTCCAAGGGCTTCAATACCGGAAATGTCATGACCGTAAGCTCCTCCGATAAAGATGTTATCCATTTGATCTGAAGTCAAACAGGTTGGAAATACGTTATTGACCTCAGATTTCAACGTCCATCCGGTCTGGGGAATCAGGTCGTGATCCAGGCGAGTGATGAACCCGGCCGTTTGGTTGCCGGCGTCGTAGTTATTGTCTCCAATCGTCATGGCGCCCTGGAAATTTCCCGTAAGGAAAATAAAATCGTCGGTGACTTCCATGGCTGTATTGTGTTGGAGTTCAGGGCCTCCAAATCGTTTGGCATTCAGCACCTCGCCTGCTGCCGAAAATTTTAATATAAAAAGGTCAGCCCAGCCCGTGTTGCTCTGAATGGAAGACCCGTCGTCCAGGTTGATGACGCCCACAAAATGACCGCTGGCATAAATATTGTCGAGATCATCCGCCTGTAGGGCCGTCAGGAATTCTTCATGAACGCCGCCTGCTTTGGTCGCCCAAAGGGCTTCTCCTTCCGGAGAAAAACAGGCGATAAAAACATCGTCATCACTGGTCTCTGCCACCATTGAGTTATTGGCGATCTTCAAGGTATCGTTAAAAATGCCCCCCAGGACGATGTTGTCATTGGATAAAATGCAGGAAGTCAATGCTTTTGCGGTTCCAGAGATTCCCAGGTTCAGGGCCCAATTCAGGTTGCCGTCAGAATAAAAAGAAGCAACAAACAAATCAGTGGGAGACGCTGCCTGTAAAGTCGTATCACCTATAAAAAGAGTGCCGGAGAAAAATCCGCTTAAGATAATATCCTCTTCGTGATTCAGCAGCATGTCTTTTGAAACTTTGACCTCCGATCCTTCAATTTTTTGGGCCCAGGCAACGGTTCCCGTGGAGGCTGATATTTTGGTCAGGAAAATACTTTTTGGACTTTGGGTACTGGTCAGGGGGAAATCCCCCAATTGGGCTTCGAGCCAAAAACTCCCGGTGGCATAAATATCATCATTCAGCCCGAGGGCCAATCCGGTAATGTCATCATCAAAATCGCTGCCAATACTCATCGCCCACATAGTCTCATTGTTCCCATTGATCCTGGCGAGAAACACATCATTTTCTCCAACAGGAGCCAGGATGGTCTCTCCCAAAGCAAGGTCATCATCAAATACACCGGCGATAATGAGGTCACTACCATCCATTATCTTCATGTGACTCAGGTTGTCAATGCCTTCCCCTCCAATTTGAAGCACCCTGGCAGGCGTTTGTGAAAACGTCGGGGTGTTTCCCAAAAAAGTGGCCCCTGCAAGCCCGCATAAAAAAGCCATAACATTCAATTTCAGTCGTCCTGTTATCATTTTTTAGCGCGTTTTCCGTTCATAAGTTGTAAGGTAGTATCTTTGTGAAGTTATGAATGCTAAAAATAAGTATAATGCAAATTAAGACTATAACGCTTTTCGCGAGCTTGTTGTTTGTTCTGATGATGGTTGCCTGCAATAACGAAGGGAATACTTCGCAACAGGAAATACACCTGACAGGAAATCCTACTATTGATAAGTTGTCGCAGGAAATTGCCCAAATGCCCAACAATCCCGGGTTGTATGCTCAGCGGGCTACCGTTTTTTATGAAAATGAAGGTTTTGATGAGGCCATAGAAGATATGAAAAAAGCCATCCAACTGGATTCTACCAATGCCGGATTTTATCATTTGCTCGCCGATATTTACCTGGACTATTTCAAATCAAAAAAAGCACTGGAAACCATGGAGCACGTAGCTGCCATGTATCCAGACAGCATTCCCACGCTGTTGAAACTAACGGAATACTACCATATTCTTACCATGTATAAAGAATCTTTGGGAACGATTGACAAAATTCTCCGGATCGATCCTCAGAATGCAGAAGCCTTTTTTATGTCGGGGGTCAATTTTAAAGATCTGGGCGACCGTAACCGGGCCATCAACAGTTTTCAGAAAGCGGTGGAATACGATCCGGATCTCCTGGACGCCTGGATTAATCTGGGGCAGCTCTACGCAGAGATCGATCCGGCTATGGCGCGGAAATTTTTTGATACGGCTATGGATATTGATCCTGATGATCCCCTGGTCCTTCATGCCAAGGCCGATTTTCTGCGGGATCAGGATGATATTAAAGGAGCGCTTGCCCTATACAGGCGTATTGGGGCGATAGATCAGCAATATGAAGAAGCTTTTTTTAATGCAGGGTTGATGTATATGGAACTCGATTCAGTGGAGCAAGCCAAAAAGATGTTTGATATTACCATTGGAGTGGATCCTGTGCATGCCAAGGCATATTTTTTCCGTGGCGTGGCTTTCGAAGCATTGGGAGATATTGATCAGGCCAGGAAAAATTACGTTCAGGCGCTGACTTTTAAGCCTGACTACCAAATGGCAATAGACAAATTGAAAAAATTACAACCAGCGCAATAATGCTTAAGCAGCGTGCTGGTTGAAAAAACGACTGACATCCTGAATGGTTTCGATATTGTCGGCTTCTTCAGGGGTGAGGTACACATTTAACCTGCTTTCCAATTCTGCAATAAGTAACATTTTGTCAAATGGATCGAGGTTGAGGTCTGCACTCAGGTTGCTTGAAGGAAAAATGTTGGTGGTGGGCACATTTAGTTGCCAGCTTACGAAATCAATGATTTTGTCTTGAGTTAAATTACGTTCCTGTTGCATCATGGTGAGTAAAGGCTATGTTTTTCTGTAAAGGGCAATAACTTAGAGGAAACGACAAAATTTATCCATACGTTGCACGGAAGATTTGAATTTTTTTCTTTTCCATAAAAAAAGGTGCGACCAAATACTGGTCGCACCTTTTTTTATGGAAGGGACATTTCGCGTTAAAGGTTCAAATCATTGAGCACCGCATCCAGGATCAAATCTTCTCCGGGTTTATAGCCATCTTTAAGGTGATACCCAAAAGTTCGGCCAAAAGTATTCCAGTAAGAAGCGGTAAAACTTCCTCTCAAATCTTTGATCAGCTCAAACATTGGGGTATCCAGCTCTTTTTCGATCATTTTGACCAGAATATACCCTTGAGTTTTAGACAATTTTTTGAGCGGATCGGCAAATTCTTGTTTAAGGTCTTTCTGCAGCTTTCTAAGGTAAATTTTTCGTTTCCTGGGTTTCATATTATTGGTGGCATACTCTACTTCCTTAAAAATTTTAATCGCTTCCACCGCGTAGGGGTGCACAATCACTGCATAACGCCGGTATTTGCGGTACCGTTTGAACTCTTCATCGTTTTCAAATCGCTCAGGGGAAGAAATGGAAATGTCATCCAGGTTGGCGACGAGTAAGGTGTCACCACAGCTGTCAATGATATATTCCATTTTCTGGCCATCGATATAGGTAAAGCCGTCCTGCTGGGCAAAAAGACTCATGGTCATGAATAATGAAAAGGAAGAAAAAAATATCTTTTTCATGGCATTATTATTTTTCAAATGATATTCTGATGATTTAAAATCAGGTATATCAATAAGTTATAAAACCTGTTCGGCATTATAAATACTCAACAGTAAACGATTTTGTCTACTTAGCATACAACGATTGTTCCGTTCAAACAATTGTAATATAAGACATTTCATAAGAAATTATTAACCAAATACAATCGACCGTTCAAAATAGAATATTTGTTTTTAATGCTATTCCTTAGTGAAGAGCATTTCTGTTGCATTAGACATGGAATCGTTATAAAGGTAACCATCAATTTCGAGGCTTTTTAATTGCCCTGGATCATTCAGTCGGTTCAGAATGATTTGTCGGGCCATGGTTCCACGTGCTTTTTTGGCATTAAAAGAAATGATCTTGTATTGTCCGTTTCGATTTTCTTTAAAATTCACGGTTACAATCCTCCCTTTGAGGGCACCCGGCTTAATGGATCGAAAATATTCCTGAGAGGCGAGGTTGAGCACGATGTTATCCTTGTTTTCTTCCAGGTCCTGGTTGAGCAATTCCGTTATTTTGGTATCCCAGAATTCATACAGGTTTTTTTTGCGCCTGTTTTTGAGCGGAAGGCCCATCTCCAGGCGGTAAGGCTGCATGAGATCCATAGGCTTTAGCAGTCCGTAAAGGCCCGAGAGGATCCTGAGGTGATGCTGGGCAAAATTCAGTTCTTCCTCAGAGAACGTACCGGCCTGTAATCCAAGGTAAACATCTCCGCTGAAGGTGAAGATCGCTGGTTTGGCATTATCAGTGGTGAAAGGAGTTTCAAACTGCCGGAATCTTTCTGCATTTAATTCGGCGATCTTATCACTTACCCCCATGAGTTTTTTAAGGCTATTGGCAGATTTTTTCTTTAGCACATCTATCAAAACCTGACTTTCTTCCAACATTCTTGGGGTGGAATGATCGTGATAATCGACAGGAGCTTCATTTAAACTTTTTGCCGGAGAAATTAAAACTATCATATTTTAAGACTATATTTATTTAATGGTAAATTTATGGTAACAATTCGGGTAAATGGTTTTTTTAAAAAAAAACAATAAGACTTAACATTCAGTTCATATTTGAAGCTTACTTTAGCGCCCTTTGCCGTAATATTATTGTAAATTTACAATATAAACCAACTCTTTAGACAAACAATATCTATGCTGACTTTTTATTTAATTCTCGTCATTGTTCTTTTTTTTCTGGCTATTTCGGATTTAGTAGTGGGCGTAGCCAATGATGCGGTTAATTTTTTAAATTCCGCAGTAGGAGCTAAAGCGGCTTCTTTCAAAGTGATTTTATTGGTAGCCGCATTAGGGATACTGCTTGGCGCCACCTTTTCAAGTGGTATGATGGAAGTGGCTAGAAAGGGTATTTTTCATCCTGAGTATTTTTATTTTTCAGAGATCATTCTTTTGTTTTTGGCGGTAATGGTTACGGATGTAATCCTTTTGGATGTATTCAACACTTTCGGGATGCCAACGTCAACGACTGTGTCTATTGTTTTTGAATTATTGGGAGCGGCAGTGGCTTTTTCTCTCATTAAAATATATACGGATCCCAATGCATTACCTATTGGAGAATATATCAACTCCGGAAAGGCTCTTGCTATCATTTCGGGTATTTTGGTGTCTGTGGTGATAGCATTTACCGCCGGTGTGATCATTCAGTATCTGACCCGGCTACTTTTTTCATTTGATTATAAGAGCAGGCTCAAGTATTTCGGATCGGTTTGGGGCGGATTGGCCATCGCGGCCATTACTTATTTCATGCTTGTCAAAGGAGCCAAGGGGGCTTCTTTTTTAAGTGATAACATGGTAAAAGCTTTTAATGAAAATGCATCGAGGATCATTTTTGTAAGTTTCATAGGTTGGACAATAATCCTGCAGTTGATCATATGGTTTACGAAGATAGATATTCTCAAAATAATCGTACTTGTCGGAACCTTTGCCCTGGCCATGGCATTTGCAGGAAATGACCTCGTCAATTTTATAGGAGTGCCCCTGGCCGGATATAATTCTTATCTGCTTTTCATTGAAGGCGGCTCGCCGGCAGGGAGCTTCCTGATGGATGGCCTGGCTGGAAAAGTACCCACTCCTACCTTGCTGTTGCTTTTGGCAGGTGTGGTAATGGTGATTACTCTGTGGACTTCCAAAAAGGCCCGGTCGGTGGTTCAAACGTCTTTAGACCTCGGGCGACAGGAAGAAGGTTATGAGCGTTTTGCCTCCTATGCTGTTTCCAGGAGTATTGTTCGCAACTTTGGTAAAATGGCGACCAGCATTAATAATTTTTTGCCGGAAAAGATAAAACGCGGAGTAGAGAATAGTTTTGATCAGAGTCCATTCATCAAAAGTACCATGCATTTGGGAAAAGAAGCACCTTCTTTTGATATGTTGCGTGCCGCGGTAACGCTTGTAGTGGCAAGTATTCTGATTGCATTGGGTACCTCATTGAAATTGCCGTTATCAACAACTTACGTCACCTTTATGGTGTTTATGGGAACTTCTCTCGCTGACGGGGCCTGGGGGCGTGAAAGTGCGGTTTACCGCGTATCAGGAGTTTTATCCGTGATCGGTGGATGGTTCTTTACGGCCATTTCTGCCTTTACGGTGGCTTTTGTCCTGGCGGGTATTTTTTACTTTGGCGGCACGATTGCCATTATTCTAATTTTAATCCTGGCCGGAGTGTTGATTTACAGAACCCACAGATTGTACACAGATAAGATGGAAGAACAACTGGCTTTTGAAAAATCCATTGAAGAAGGAAGTCTGACCAAAGCCATAGCCATCGACCTAAGCACTAAAAACCTGACCAATGTTCTTGGGGTTTTTAGTCAGATTTTGGATAATACCCTGGATCATTTGTCGAAAGAGGATCTTATTGGGCTCAACAATGATTATAGAGAAAGCAGAAAGGCAAGCAGGGAGTGCGAGCGGATCCGGGCTTCTGCGAACAAGAAGATTGACCTTATCGATGCAGACGAACTTGAAGCCGGACACATGTATATCATTATTTCGGATTATTTGAAAGAACTGGGGGATGTGGTCGTTGATATCGTCAAATCAAGTCTGGCCCATGTCGACAATAATCACAAACCGCTGTTAAAAGAACAAATCGAAGAACTTAAAGGGCTCAATGAGCAGCTTAAAGATCGTTTCGTCATCACCATCAATATTTTCAAGAATTTTGATTCCGCTCAGATTCAAATGTTAAAAGACCGGCTTCCTTCTTTTGTCAAGAAGATCAGGGTGGCCAGAAAAAATCAGATCAAGCGCATCAAAAATCATGAAATTGGAACGAGGAACAGTATTTTGTACCTCAATCTCCTGGCGGAGTACAGAAATATGGCCATTTTTTCAAACAGGATGTTGACAGTATTTGAAGATCTTGTCCTCAACCCTGACGAAGATCAACAATAGCCATGAGTGAAAAATGGCTCATCATAGGTGCATTTGGAGCTATTTACATTATCTGGGGTTCCACGTATCTGGCCAATGCTGTTGCCGTTAGTGAAATCCCTCCATTTTTGATGGCAGGCACCCGGTTTTTGGTGGCAGGGGGACTTCTTTATGGGTTAATGCTATTGCAGGGAAAGGCTCATCCAACGCTCAGGCATTGGCGAAATGGAACCATTATTGGCGTGCTTTTTCTGTCGTTGGGAAATGGTGCCCTGGTTATGGCCCTGAAATATATCGACTCTGGCCTGACTTCCCTTATCGTGGCGTTTGATCCCTTGCTTTTGATTTTTCTGATGTGGATACTGGTGGACATTCGCCCGGGAGGCCGCAATTTGTTTGGTATCTTACTAGGCGTTTTGGGTATGGCTGTTTTGATCGGCCAGCCAACGTTCATCAGGGATGATCAAAGCAAAACAGGGCTTTGGCTGATTTCCATCTCCATGGTCAGCTGGGCGCTTGGATCCATTTATGTGAGCAGGGTGGAATTACCCCGAACCAAAGGCATGAGTACTGCTGTTCAGATGATCGCAGGAGGTATAATATTACTGATCTATAGTTTTGTAACTTTGGAATATCGTGAATTTTCTGTTGAACGATTGACGCTAAAGGGAATCCTCGCCTGGAATTACCTGGTCTTTTTTGGTTCCATCATAGCCTTCTCGAGCTTTAATTATTTACTGCATAAAGTGACGCCGGATAAAGTATCCACCTCTACTCTGATCAATCCGGTCGTAGCATTGTTTTTGGGTTGGATGTTCAATAATGAGCAAATTACCATGCAGTCAATGATCGCAGCGGTGCTCCTGTTAAGTGGAGTCTTCTTTATCAATACCCATAAAAGCAGCCTGACACCTAAAGTCGGAATCTCCGAGTAATATTATTTTTTGGCGCTGATCAAAAACAGAGGGTAAGCCCTGGATGCTCCACCCTCTGTTTCTTTTATTATAGTAAAAAAATCGTCGGACTCAACAGACCGGAATCCTGCTTTTTGAATTTTTAAACCAAGATCCATCCGATCAAAACCCCGGTGCCCGTCAAAATCAGGATATTTTGAATGAAAACTCCCGTCTTCTTCATCAAGATCGACAAGAACGATCATGCCTCCCGGATTAAGGCATTGATGGAAAATATCCAGCAGATTTTCAGTATTGTGGATATGATGCAAAGTCATAATGGAGTAAATAATGTCGAATGGCCCAGGCAGGGAAACTCCCGGATCGAGGAGGTCAATACAATGTGCCTGTAAATTGTTAACCTCGCGTTCCCGCAGTTTTCTGTTGATTTGTTCCACCATGCCAATGGAATAATCAATGAGGATAATGGAATCCATGGTTTCGGCAAGCATAAAACTGGTTACACCTGTTCCTGCCCCGAAATCCATCCCGGTACGGTATCCGTTGGCGGAGATCATTTCTGATAACCGCTCGGCAAATAATACCGACCTTTCGGTCCTTTCAGGGCTGTCGTCCCACGTTTTGGCTGCTTCGTCAAATCTCATGTCTTTTTGCTTTAAGTCTTTTTTGTCAGCGACTTCTATGATTAGGTTTCTTCGTTTTGATCTTCGTCATGCTCCTGAGGTTTGCCGCTGAGTTTCTTGGCTAAAAATACAAAACCTACCACGAAATGTAATACAATGATGATCATCACTATATTTACCAAAGTACTATTGCCTGTCATAATGTTAATTTTAAAGTCTAAAAATACCTTTTTGCCTTCCGGATGTTTGGTAATGTTTATCACATTCCATAAAAAATGGAGGTAGTTTCGTGATAATGTTTATTTTTACTGCGTATCGAACACCTAAAACTTCTTCCGGCATGTCAATTGAACTAAAAAAGAAATGGTATGAAAGCATCCCACATCCGGTGGTGATGCTGTTTATCATAATCGTTTTTACAGCCTTTTTGAGTTATATATTGCCTGCCGGCACCTATGAAAGAAAACTGGTGGATGGTCGCCAGCTGGTCATCCCCGGGTCTTATAAAACCATAACCTCTACACCGGTAGGGTTGATGGATTTGTTTAAAGCTATTCCTATGGGATTTATAGAGGCTTCCAGGATCATTTTTGTCGTTCTGGCCAGCGGCATCATGTTCGGGGTGCTGGAAAAGTCAGGCATGGTCGAAAATACGGTAGGAACCATCATTAAAAAATTGGGACTGGATAAAAAATATTTCCTGGTTGTTTTGATGACCTTCATTTATGGTTTTCTCGGGGTAGCCGTTGGATATGAAAACAATATCGCCATGGTGCCTATCGCAGCCGTTATCAGCCTTGCACTGGGAGGGGATCTCATCCTTGCTGCCGGTATTTCCGTTGCGGCGATCACCGTAGGGTTCGGATTGTCGCCCATCAACCCTTATACCGTCGGAACGGGGCACACTATTGCAGAAATGCCTATGTTTTCAGGGGCTTTGTTGCGAAGTATATTGTGCTTTTCGGGCTTGAGTATTTTATCCTGGTATAATGTGCGCTATTTTAAAAAGATCCTCAACGACGAATCCAAAAGTATCGGACGAGGGCTCGATACCGATGGTTTAACGCTTACGCATCCGATAGAAACGTATTCAATTTCCATGAATAATTTACTGATCCTGAGCATCTTCCTGGGAGGCATAGTGGTAATGTTATACGGAATTTTTGTCCATCATTGGTACATCAACGAAATATCAGCCATCTTTTTGATGATCTCCATTTTATGTGGAATAGCTGCCCGGATGAAACCCGGTGCATTCAGCGAAACGGCCCTGAAATCCATCGCCGTTGTGGCACCTGGAGCTTTTATGGTAGGTTATGCCACATCGATCAAGGTGGTTATGGAAATGGGCAATATCAGCGACACCATTGCCCATGAATTGTCCATGATGCTGGCTACGTTGCCTACTTATGGTTCTGCGGTAGCCATGAGCCTGGCACAGTCCGTGATCAACATGATGATCCCGTCGGGAAGTGGTCAGGCTTTGGCTACTTTGCCCATCATGATTCCCGTCGGAGATGTGCTGGGGTTGACTCGTCAGACCACCATACTCGCCTTTCAGATCGGAGACGGCGTGACCAATTTATTCAACCCGGCCCTCGGCGGCCTGATCGCTATGCTGAGCATCTGCCGGGTTCCTTTTGACCGGTGGCTGCGATTTATTTTTCCATTGGTAGGTATGGTGATGCTGGTGTCCTGGATCGCCCTTTTGTTCAGCGTTTTTATCCATTGGGGACCAGCATAATCAACTTACAAAAAACAATTTCCAACTTACAAAAAACAATTTCCAACTTACAAAAAACAATTTCCAACTTACAGAATCAAAAACCCATGCACACAGCAAGAAGTATCCTCGAAAAGCTCGTTTCATTTCCGGTTTTAGGAGGGGAATCCAACCTGGAGATCATTGCTTTCCTCAAAGATTTTTTTGAATCTTATGGGGTGACTTGTCATCTAAATTATAACAAAGAAGGCAATAAAGCCAATATGCATTGCCGGATTGGCCCGGCAGTGGATGGAGGGGTTATTTTATCGGGGCATACGGATGTAGTTCCTGTGGCAGGTCAACCCTGGAATACGGATCCGTTTGTATTGACGGAAAAGGACGGAAAATTATACGCCAGAGGTTCTTGTGACATGAAAGGATTCCTGGCATGTTGCATGACCTGCCTTCCTGAAATGCTGTCGGCTGATCTCAGGAAGCCGATATACTTTGCCTTTTCTTACGATGAGGAGATTGGTTGTCTCGGAGCCCCCGCTCTGGTTCAGGATATACTTAAAACTTATGATGAAAAACCCCAATTTGCCCTAATAGGCGAAGCTACTATGATGGAACCTGTGGTGGGTCAGAAAGGGATTTGTATCTACGAAACGATTGTCAATGGATCCGCAGGACACAGCAGTCGAATCAAACAGGAAGTGAGCGCCATTCACGAAGCGACCAGGCTCATCCTTTGGCTGGAAAACAAAATGGAACAACTGATCAAAGACGGACATATTGATGATCGCTTTGTGCCCAATCATACTTCCCTTCACGTGGGAACCATCCATGGTGGAATAGCTCCAAATGTGATCTCAGGCGAGTGTGTCTTTCACTGGGATGTGCGAGTCATTCCTCGAGATTCCGTTCAGGAAATCGTCCAGGATTTTGAAGCTTATTGCCGGGAACGCGAAACTGTGGTACGAAAACGTTTCCCGGGGTTTAAAATAGTCAACAAGGAACACCACCCGCCCGTTCCGCCTTTAGATACTCCGGAACATCTGGATATCGTCGCTCTGATCAAAAAAATTTCAGGAAACGATCAATTGCATACCGTAGCTTATGCTGCTGAAGCAGGTCAGTTTGCCGAAGGAGGATTTGAAGCCGTAATTTGCGGCCCGGGGTCCATTGCCCAGGCCCACCGGGCAAATGAATATATAACCATCGAACAAATGGAAAAAGGAGTCGTTTTAATAAAAAGACTTATTGAGGAGATGACGAAATAGTTTTAACCGTTTATATAAGAAACATGAGTTCATCCCGAATTTTTTAATTCAAATGGATGCTGAAAATATATTAACAATATTTAGCTGCAATATATTCAACTCTACCTGTCTTCCGGCGACGCCAGGTAGAGTTGAGATTGTTTTTGTTTGATTTCCAATGGATTACATACATTGCCATTAATACCGGCAGGCAGGCAGGTTAATTCCCTTCGGGAAATGGATTAAGAATAGAGTTAATTTTTAAAAAGAAGATTAAATTTATCCCCGAATGGGGATAAATATCAATAACGCAGTATGAAATACTGCCCAAAAAGGGACAAAAACCAACTCTGAAAGAGTTGAATGTAACCTGTTTCAAATTTTAAAAACCATAAAAAGTTATAATTATCTGACAATCAGTTTATTGAAAAAAACCCAAAACTTTGCCGGTCGGCAAAATTCGGGATGACTCATATTTTCATCCTTACACCCAAACAAAGTCGCTTAGCATTAACACAAAAAAATTATGATCACATTGTATCTAAATGATAAGAAAATTGAAACCTCCGCGCACCCTGGAACTACGGTGCTCGATTTTATACGAAAGCATCAGCAGCTTACCGGTACCAAAATAGGCTGTCGGGAAGGGGATTGCGGGGCTTGCACCGTATTAGTAGGCGCATTGAAAAAGAGCGAATTACTTTATCAAAGTATGACTTCCTGCCTCATGCCCCTGGCCAACGCTCACGGAAAACACATTGTTACCGTTGAAGGGGTGAATGGCAAACATCTTACCCCGGTCCAGGAAGCTTTGGTTAGTCATGGAGGGACCCAATGCGGGTTTTGTACTATCGGGTTTGTGATGTCACTCACGGGATTTGCCCTTACGGGAAAAGGCAGAGAAAAGGCCATCGCCTCCATCGATGGGAACATTTGTCGCTGTACCGGGTATAAATCGATAGAAAGAGCGGCGATGGAAATAGCGGATAAAATCGCACAAAAGCCTTCCGCCGGTTCCCTGGAATGGCTTGTGGAAAATGAGTTTATTCCCAAATATTTCCTGGACATCAAGTCTAAACTGACCCAACTCGAAAAAGCTCATAAAAGTGAACAGGAAACAGCTTCCTTCGTCGGCGGGGGAACGGATCTATATGTTCAGAGGCAGGAGGAAATGACTCATGAGGCATTTGTACCCGTGTTTGATGATCCAGCATTGAAAGGCATTGAGGAGAAAGAAGGAAAATGTTTCCTGGGTGCCTCGGTTACTGTTTCGGAAATTGCTGAATCAGATGTCATGCAAAGTATTTTTCCTGACCTTAAGGTACATCTCAAACTGGTTTCTTCCACACCCATCAGGAATATGGCCACCCTGGCCGGGAATTTTGTCAATGCCTCTCCTATCGGCGATATGACCGTTTTTTTCCTGGCACTGGACAGTTCCATCATTTTAAACGATTCCGGGCTCCGGCGCACGATTAAGCTGAAAGATTTTTATCAGGGATACAAGCAATTGGATAAAAAAGAAGGTGAGTTTGTTGAAAGGGTATTTTTTGACATTCCTAAAGGATGGTACCGCTTTAATTTTGAAAAAGTATGTAAGAGAACCCACCTGGATATTGCGTCGGTCAACACTGCCTGTCTGCTCGAATTCGATGACCAGAACACCATAACCAGTGCTCACCTTTCTGCAGGTGGAATAGCCCCTGTTCCGAAATGCCTCGAACGAACAGCAGCTTATTTCAAAGGTAAAAAAGTAGCAGAGTTGGCCATTGGAAAAGTCGATGAATTATTGCAATCAGAGGTAAGTCCCATAAGTGATGTTCGCGGATCGAAGGAATACAAAAGATTGCTGTTGAGGCAATTGGTTT